>NZ_JANSHP010000042.1:0-435159 GCF_047502605.1 Synechococcus sp. RC10A2 | reverse complement strand
GAAATTTACCCCAAGCGGCACTTTTTTTGTACCTGACCGATGTACCCTTATCAGAACCTTATGGAGGGGGGCGAATCCTTGAACCACCCCACCCCCACCGCCAACCCCAACACGATCACGCCCGCGACCAGCCACAGCAGCGACTGCAGGTACATCGGCTGACCCGCAAACTGCAGGTGATACCACCCCACCACGCCCGCGGCTGCCAACGCCAGCAGCGCGACCTTCCACCGCCAGCCGTCCCCCAGCGCGGCTTTGAACCGCCGCCTGACGCCCAGCCACAGCAGCGTGCTCGCGCCCAGCCCGACGACGCCAGGCAGCAACTTCGCTCCCAGCGGCGCGCTACCCCGACGCTCCTGCCACAGATACACCAGATGCACTTCGCCGTCTGCCCACAGGTTCAACGCCGACCAGCCCGCAATCGGCACAAGCGCAAGCGTCAGCCAGCCCAACGCGCCGTACGCCCGCTGCTGCAGCGTATACAAAGCGACCAACAGCACCCCAATCAGCGCAGTGTATTTCGCCAGTCCCGCCAGCCCGACCAGCAGCGCGCCCGCCGCCAGCCATCGCGCTCCCCGACGCTCCACACCCTCCACCCAGCACGCCAGCCCGCCCACCAGCAACGCCAGCGCAGGCACATCGCGCATCAGGTTCATCCCCGGCAGCACGGCAGGCGACAGCATCAGCCAGCCGACCGCCCACCACGCCCACTCCGCGCCCAGCCAGCGCGTCGCCAACCGATGCATGCCCCACATCAGCAGCGCAATAAACGGCGCAAACGACACATGCAACACCCACTCGCGGTAGCCTGTGAGTGCAATCCACGGCGCCAGCCAATAACTCACCAGCGGCGGGTTCGTGGTGACCTTTGCCAGCGGCTGCGGCGTCTCCAGCCAGAAAAACTCGCCCGCGAACGGACGCAACGGGTCGCGCAAAATGTTCTCCGCCACATGCAGCACAACCGTATCGTCGATATGCACAGGCTTAATCAGCGCGAATAGCCCGATGCCCGTTGCCGTGAGCGCGAGGAGGTAGCGCAGCATCACCAGCCGTACCGTTCGGGTCCCCAGTCGCGGTAGACCAACTCCTGCTTCAGCAGCACGAGTTTGCGGCTGGGGATGTCCTCGTAGACCACGATGCCCGCGCCGACGCACGAGTACGCGCCGATTTTGACGCCGGGCATGGTAATCACATTCACGCCTGTGCGCGAGAAGTCGCCGAAGTAGGTGCCGTTCGCGCCGAAGTCGGGTCGCTCGCGTCGTCCGCGCACTGTGTGCATCGTGTCGCCGTCGTCGAAGCGCAGCGTGCCGCACACAGTCGCCGCGCCGATGTCTACCCGTTGCCCCACCACGCCCATAATCTCGCAGTAGTGGAACAGGAAACTGCCGTCCAGCATCACACCGTCCATCTCCGCGCCGTGCCCGACGATGCAGCCGTTGCCGACCACCGTCGTGCCCGACAGGTGGCAGTAGTCGCGCAGGTAGCTGCGTGCGCCAATCGCCGTCGTGCCCATCAGCATCGCGCCGTTCGTCAGGTGCGACTCGCGCCCGATGAAGCAGTTGCCGCGAATCACCACGCGCTTGCCAATCACCGCGCCGTCTTCCACCACCACCTTGCCGTAGATTTCGGCGGAGTCGTCGATCTGCGCGGTCTTGCTGATGCGGTCGGTCTCCAAGCGGCTCGCCTCGTAGTCCAGCCAGCGCGCGTTCGCCTCCCACAGGTGCCACGGCTTGTCCATATCGACCAGAAAGCCCACTGGCTCCACGAAGGGGATGTCGTGCCCCTGTTCCAACAGCGTCTGCAGCGTTTGCGCCAGTTCCGCCTCCAGCGGGGGCATCCCGCCCACAGGCACGCTGGTCATGAGTCCCGGATGGGCGTTGAGCGCGTCGCGAATCTGCGGTTGGAACGCATACAGCCCGCCGAGGCGGTAGTTCGTATCCGCGCTGTGCCCTTCGATGCGGCGCAGGCGTCCGCCTTGCACAACTGCGCCGATCCAGTCGCGCGGGTCGTGTTCGGGCAGGTACGGCTGCGCCACGACCGCCCCCAGCGCACCCGATTGCTGAAACGCTTCAACAAGGCGGCGAACGGTCTCTGGCGGGGTGGCGATGTCTCCGTAGGCGACCACGAACGGCTCGTCGCCGATTAGCGGCAGCGCGCTCAGCACGGCATATGCCGTGCCCGTCGGCGGGTTCTGGCGAATAAACGCGACGGGCAACTCTAAGTCGTGCAGCGCGGCGCGCACCGACGCCTCATGCGCCCCTACAACTACAATTAGCCGCTCGACGCCTGCCTGCTGTAGCGAGTCTGCCAATCGGCGCACATTCGGGCGGTTCATCACGGGCGTCGCCGCCTTGTTGCGCACCTCGTTGTAGGGCCAAAAGCGCGCCCCCTGCCCTGCGCACAGGATGACCGCTGTTTTCATCGGCGTGTGCGTTCGACAGCCGCGCACTAATTCCTACCCTGTGCAGGCGCAGGTATACTTGCGGTATGCAACCCGTTTCGGTCGGCGCGGTCACGGTTGGCGACGGCAGGCTCTGCCTGATTGCAGGTCCCTGCGTGATTGAAAGCCTCGAATTATGTCAGCGTGTGGCGGAGGCGATGACGCGCCTATGTGACCGCTTGGGCATCCCGTACATCTTCAAGGCGTCGTTTGACAAGGCGAATCGCACGGCGCACGACTCGTTTCGGGGGTATGGGCTGGAGGCAGGGCTTGAGGTGCTGGCGCGTATTCGTCGCGAGTTCGGCGTGCCCGTCACGACCGACATTCACGAGTCGTGGCAAGCCGAGCCGACGGCGCAGGTGGTCGACTTATTGCAAATCCCCGCGTTTCTGTGCCGTCAGACTGACCTCTTGGCAGCGGCGGCGCGCACGGGCAAGCCCGTGAATGTGAAAAAGGGGCAGTTCCTCGCGCCGTGGGATGTGGGCAATATTGTGGAGAAGTTGCGGGCGTTTGGCGCATCGGGTGTGCTGATTACCGAGCGGGGCGCCAGTTTCGGCTACAACACGCTGATTGTAGACATGGCAGGCTTGCCGATAATGCGCGGGTTCGGCGCGCCTATCGTGTTCGACGCCACGCATAGCGTGCAGCGTCCAGGCGGGGCAGGCAAGCAGTCGGGGGGCAATCGGGAGGCGGTTGAGCCGCTGGCGCGGGCAGCGGTTGCCGTCGGAGTCGACGCGCTGTTTATGGAGGTACATCCCGACCCAGACCACGCGCTTTCCGACCCAGCGACGCAGTACCCCTTGGCGCAGGTGGAGCCATTACTGACGCGCCTGCTGTGCATTTGGGAAGCGGCGCGGGCGTCCTGACCCGCACAAAACCGCTACTGGCAGTAGCGAATCTGGAACGGCGCGTTCATGCCCCACGGCGCCCACGGACCGAACGGGAAGTTGTCGCCGTCGCCACAACAGGGCGGGTAGACCCAATGGCGCGCCTCGCGCCCGTCGCCCCCGCGCAAGCTCGGCTTGAGCCACTTCACATGCCCGTCCATCCACAGGATGTTCGTGCCGCCCGCATGCTGGAACCAGATTTCGTTCGTCTGCCCGCAGTCGATGTCTGTATCCGCAGTGCTGCCTGCAAGTTGACCGCCGCCGCGCCCGCGCACCTCCAGCAAGAACAGCGACTCGGTAGGCTTCTCCCACATCGCAATCGCAGGGTAGTCCAGCACATGCTCGCTCAGGGCGTAGCTCATGTGGAACTCATAGGTGCGGCGCGGCGTCATCCGCAAGCCCCACTCGGGCAGCGGGCGCGAGCGGAAATTCGGCTCCATCACAATCGGGTTGCTCGGACAGCTGAAAAAGTTGTCGCGCGTCCCTTGAATGTCGCTCGGCTTCATCTTAATGTACGGAATCAACAGGAACGGCCACCAGTCCTCCTGCCAATAGCGGTTGGGTACGGAATTGTCGCGCGGGCGCACAAAAAACTGCTCGTCGAAGTCCTGCAGGTACATCTGCTGCGCAATCCCCAGCTGTTTCAGGTTGGATGCGCACACGGTCTGGCGCGCCTTCTCGCGCGCCTGCGCAAACACAGGGAACAGAATCGCCGCCAGAATCGCGATAATCGCAATCACGACCAGAAGCTCGATAAGAGTAAATCCCTTACGCATGGCTCATCTCCTTGCATCCCCAGAGTACCTTTCAACGGTTTAAGGTTGTGTTAAGAAAACGGTTCCTTAACGCGCACTTAAACTTGCTGTAGGTAATCTCGCGTCGGAGGCACGAAATGAGAGGCTTCGCGAGCATCATTGTGGCGACAGGCATGGCGCTCGGCGCGACAGCGCAGGTGCGCATTACGGAAGCGATGATTAACCCCCCCGGCTCCCCTGACGCGGGACGCGAGTTTATCGAGATTCAGAGCTGTCAACCGAACTTCTCCCTGCAGGGCTACTGGCTGATTGGCATCGACGGCGAGTGGCTTTTCAACCCTGGCAACATCCACTGGGCGATTGACCTGAGCGCGTACAGCACGGGCAGCAACGGGCTGCTGCTCGTGCGCGACGGGGAAGCGGTACTCCAACCCCCGCCTGCAGCAGAGACGACGGTCGTGGTCATCCCGAACGCCTTCACGGCGGCGGGCATGGGCAACGACAGCTACACGGTCGCTTTGGTACGCAACTTTACGGGCGCGCCTGGCGACGACATCGACACGAACGACGACGGCGTTATCGACAATGTGCTGTGGAGCGAGGCGGTGCAAGCGTTCGGCTGGAAAGACGACGAAGAGGAGCCTGGACAGCCCGACCACATCTACCCTGAGCAGTTGAACGGCGTGGACATCCCTGCTAATCTGCGCCGCCGCGCCGACGGCAGCACCTGGGAACCCGATGTGATTATCTTCTTCCAGAACGGCTCGATTATCGCTGCAGACGCGGGACGCGCAACGGGCGCGGGCGACTTCGGTCCGTTCCTGACCAGCACAACGAACCGCGCCATTCTCGGCACGCTGCCCAGCCAGTTCAACCGCGAGGTGACTCCAGGCAACCTGAACCCTGGCGACCGCCCTGCGGTGGCAGGCGATGTGAACTGCGACCGCTGCGTGGATGACGCCGACCTGCTGCAGGTGCTGTTCAACTTCGGCGGCGACGACCCGAACTCGGATATCAACGGCGACGGCGTAGTGGACGACGCTGACCTGCTGACCGTGCTGTTCAACTTCGGCAGCGGCTGTTAGGCTTCGCGTCCTTGAGCGCGATTTTCCCCGCGCCGAAGCGTTTGGGCAGTATAGCCCTCACCCCCTGTGCCCCCTCGCCCGCCTCGCGGGCGAGGGGTTCATTCTCCCACGCGGTGGCAGAGGGCAAAACTGCCGTGCTTCACTCGCAGGACTCCCACACCGCATAGCGTACTCATAGGCTATGGACTTAATACGACCGAAGGCAATCGAGCCTGGCATGACGCTTGGGGTAGTCTCTCCTTCCAGCGCGATTGAAGCAGATGACTTGGAGAAAGGATTGACGCCATTCTATCAGCGCGGATACAAGATTGTGTTGGGCGAGTACGCACTGGCGCGACGGGGCTACCTGGCAGGCACGGACGAACAGCGCGCCCGCGACCTGATGGCGATGTTCGCACGCGAGGATGTCGACGCCGTGCTGTGTTCGCGCGGCGGCTATGGCGCAGCGCGATTGATTCCGTATTTAGACCCCGCCGTGTTCCGCAACCACCCGAAACTGCTGATTGGCTACAGTGACATCACGGTGCTGCATTTATGGCTACTGCGCCATGTGGGGCTGGTCGGCTTGTACGCGCCGATGCCGATTACGATGACGCGCCACATTCCTGACCACGCGATGGAGGTGTTCTGGCGCGCGCTGGAAGTGCCCGAACCGCTCGGCGAACTGCCCCCTTGGGACGCGCCCTATCGCACGATTGTGCCAGGCGAGGCGCAGGGACGACTCACGGGCGGTTGCCTCTGCCTCGTCGCCGACTCGATCGGCACACCTTACGAAATCGACACGCGCGATGCTATCGTCGTCCTCGAAGATGTCGACGAGCCGCCTTACCGACTGGATGCGATGTTGAACCACCTCGCGCTGGCGGGCAAGTGGGCAGTGTGTCGCGGAATCGCCTTCAGCGAGGACACGCGCTGGGAGCAGCATGTCAAGGAAGGCGAGCCGACGCTCACCCCTGACGAGGTGCTGGACGACTACTTCGGCACGCTGCCGCAACCGTCGATGGCGGGCTTCCCGTTCGGACACATCACAGACCCGCTCACGCTGCCCTACGGCGTGCTGGCAGAGTTAGATACCGAGCGCGGTAAACTCACCATTCTGGAATCGGCGACGGTACGGCGATGAAAACGCTTGACCCATAGGTAAACTATCAGTACGCTATGCGTGAGATTAGCGAGGCGCAACGACTGGTTCTGGAGTTGATGCGCCACGGCAGTTTCAACGAATTCGACGGCGATGTGGTCGCCGACGACCTGCTGGAACACGCCGACCTCTGGCTTGCTTGCTGGTGGGGCGACCACACGACGCCCTTGAGTGCCCTCGCAAGCCTCGCAACGGAAGGTGTGCCATATGCCGACACGCTCTACCTGCTGACCACGCAAGATCGTTGGGAACAGCTCACCGAGCTGGCGCAGGCATGGGAGTACGAAGAGATTTACGCAGTGTTCCAAGACTCGGATGAGGTGCTACTGATTGCCTATGATGAAGTCTATCATACCGACCCCGCAATAAAGCCTGAACTGGAGAAGGCTCTGGGGCGCACTCTGGAGGAGCTGAGCGACGACTTGGATGTCCCCGCGCTTGTGCTGCTCGAAATCTGGTGGGATTAGCGTTGCGCGATCGTTTGTAGGGCATCTGCTCAAGATTTCGAAACGGCGTTCCGATAATCCCTCACGAGCCGTTGCGGGAATGCGATTCGGAGTGTCCCGAAGAGGCTCGAAATCTCTTTCTCTGGAGGTCGATGATGCGTAAGCGAAAACCGAAACCGCCTGTTGAGGAGCGACCCGTGTCGATTAGCACGGCGAGCGCGCTGGTGAAGGTGGAGACGCACACCATCCGCTACTGGGAGCGCGAGTTCGCCGAGTTCCTGAATCCTGTGCGCACGGCAGGCGGGCAACGCCGCTACCGCCCCGAAGACATCGAGGTGCTCAAAGAGATTAAACGCCTGCTCAAAGAGGAACTCTACACCATCGCAGGCGCGAAGCGTAAACTCAAGGAGCGCTTTGCCCAGCAAGCGCCCCAATCCCCCAGCACAGGCAACAACAACGGTACAACCGCTTCGAAACACAAAAAACGCGCGACAGTCAAGCGCTAACGCTTAGCGCCCCAGAAAAGGAGGGAACCTATGCCAACTACTGTCGTGCGCCAGGAAGTGCCCCTCTTCACGGAGCGGTGGGACGCGCACCTCGACGAGGCGTTCGAATATCTCCGCGCTGAGCAGCCTGACGCCGCTTACGAGGCGTTCATGCACCACCTGCAGAGCCACCCCAACGACGAGAACGCTTACGAAGGCGCCGCTGTCGCACTGTTGCAACAAACGCGCTGGGACGAGGCGCAGCAACTCGTCGAGCGGGGACGCGCCGCATGCCCAAACTCCGCCGTCCTCGCGGCACGACAGACATGGCTGTGGGTCTATCTCACCCAAGAGTCGCAGGCGTACCCGCTGGTGGTGCAACTGCTGGAAGCGGGCTTTCGCCACCCTGACTGGCTGCGCGAGACGGTGCTGCCCCTGCGCAATGTGCTGATTTGCCACGCGAGCGACCCGCGCCTGGTCTCCAGCAACAAGCAGAAACGCCAGCACGAACGCGCGACGCTGCTCAAAGGCATCCAGACGCTGGAACACTGGCTCGAACGCTATCAGTTCCCCATCCCCGACGAGCCTGTCGGTGTGAAGATTACGCTGAGCATGATTGCTCGTAACGAGGCAGAGTACCTCGAAGAGTGCCTGCAGAGCGTGCAGGGCGTGGTGGACGAGATCGTGCTGGTGGACACAGGCTCGACGGACGCGACCCCGCAGATTGCCGAAAAGTACGGCGCGAAGGTGATCCACGCCGAGTGGCAGAACGACTTCGCTGCCGCGCGCAACATTGCCCTGCAGCACGCCACAGGCGACTGGATCTTAGTGCTGGACGCCGACGAGCGGCTGACCCCCGAATCGAAGCAGGCGATACTCAACGCCGCACGCCACCCGCAGTTCGTCGGCTATTACCTGGAGATTCTGAACGAAATTCGCGAAGGCGACTACTTCGTGCATCGTCTGGTGCGCCTGTTCCGCCGTATGCCCTACGCCCGCTGGGAAGGCGCGATTCACGAGCAGATTATCCCCAGCCTTGTGTCGCACAAGGGACGAATCGCCACTGTCGCCGCGCAGGTGCGCCATCTGGGCTACAGCAAAGAGGTCATGCGTAGCCGCGACAAGGCGCAGCGCAACATCGAGATTATCCTGCGCGAGTTGGAGCAAGACCCCGACGACCTGTTCCACAAGTTCAACCTCGCGAACACCTACTTCGCACTCGGCGATTATGAGCAAGCGGCATACTGGGCGGAGCAGACCTGCCCGTATCTACGCGGCGACGAGGACTACGCAGGGCAGATTTGGGCAAACTGGGTCGAGTCGCTGACGCATCTGGAGCGGTACGAGTCGGCGTTGCAGGTCGGCGCGGACGCCCTCGCGCGGGGAATTGACCACCCGATGGTGCATTACACCCTGGCCATGGTCTATGCACGAATGGGTTGCGCCCAGAAGTCGCTGGAGGCGTTAGAAGCCGCACGCGAAAGCGCGATTCGCATCGGGTTGCTCGCGCCCGACGGCGAGACACTTCTATCGGGCAGCGGCTATGTTGGCGATTTCGGCGTGGTCACCTACAAGTGGCGGTTCGCCTACGCGCGCGCCCTGCGCGAACTCGGACGCCCCGATGAGGCGTGCCTGCTCTACGAACGCCTCGTGCAGGAGCGACCGAACGACCCAATTGTGCTACTCGACTACGGGCAGACGCTGCTGCAGGTGGGCGCGCGCGAGCAGGCGGAAACGATTTTCCAACAACTGGCGACGCACGCAGATTACGAAACTGTAGCCCTTCAGCTCCTGGCAAAAACTTGGTGGGAAGCGGACGACCATCGGCGCGCGCTGCCCTATGTGCGCGCTGTTGCCTATGCGCTGCCTGACCAGCAGGAGTGGCTGGAACGCTGGCTGTATGCGGCGCACGAGGCAGGCGACGCGCGCAGCTTCGCCGAAGCGTGCGAGGTCTACGCGACGCGCGGCTACGCCCCCGACGCCGCGATGCACATCAACTGGGGGCGCGCCCTGTGGCAACTCAAGGATTACGAGAACGCCTTGGCACACTTCGCCGCCGCCATCGAGCTAAACCCCACCGACGCGAACGCCTTCCTCAACGCGGGCGACGCCCTCTACCAGCTCGGCGCGTACAACGAGGCTGCCGACGCCTACTCCGCGGGCATCGAACGCGACCCCTACAACGCGCAAGCGTGGTTCACGCTCGGCAACTGCTACTTCCGCATGGGGGTTTACGACGCCGCCAAAATCGCCTACGAGCAGGCGCTGCAGTTAGACCCCAAGCACGCGCAGGCGCAGCACAATTTGGAGCTGACCCGCGAGCGCATTCGATTCACAGCGGCGTAGCCTAAAACCCACTGCTCTCGAACGCCGCCTTGATGTTCGGACGGTTCAGCACAATGAGGACGGCGACGGGAAACGCTATCTGGAACGGGACACTGATGAGCGAAGGCAGTTGGTCGCATATCTCCCTTACCTCCTGAAGTAGAACATTCATTCAAGCCCATCGGGTAAATTCCTGCTATGATGGTTGCGGAATTCAAGGAGATGCCGATTCTCGCACGCTACCCTGCGAATCGGGTGCGGGCGATTGCGATGCCCGTTGGTGGGATAGGCGCGGGCTGCCTGGCGTTGGCGGGGGACGGCGCGCTGGTGGACTGGCAGTTGATGAGCCGTCCGCATCGGGGCTGGCGTCCGCCGTGGGCGCACATGCTGCTGCGCGTGCACCCGCAAGGCGATAAGGCGCGCCTGCGCGTGCTGGAGGGCATCACGCGCCTGCAACTGGACGCCGACCACGGCGCGCCGCAGACACTGGCAGGGCTGCCCCACATGCGCCCGCTGGGTTTCGAGGCAGCCTATCCCTTCGGGCGCGCCCTGCTGCGCGACCCCGAACTGCCACTGCAGTGCGCGATTGAGGCGTTCAACCCGCTCATCCCCGAAGCGACCGACGATTCGAGCCTGCCGTTCGCACTGCTGACCGTCGCGTTGCGCAATCGCGCCAGTACGCCGCTGGAGGCGAGCGTCGTGTTCGTGCTAAGCAACTTCATCGGCGACGACGGTATCGTGCGCGACCAGAAGGGCAATATCACGGAGTTCGCGCGGGCGCACGGCTGGCGCGGGCTGCTGTTCCGCAAGGCGACCGAGCAGCGTTCGCCGCGCTGGGGCACGGTCGCGCTGCTGACCGACGCCGAGAACGCCGTCGCCGCGCGCCGCTGGGCATTCCGACGCTGGGACTTGCCCACCACGCTGATGCCGTTGACCGACTGGCTGCTGGAGAACCCGACCGTCCCCGACGCTGCGCCGCGCCAGCCCTGCCCGCCCAGCGACGAACGCGGCTGGGAATCGTCGATCTCCGTACCGCTGACGCTTGCGCCCAACCAGACCGTGCGCGTGCGCTTCCTGCTGTGCTGGCACTTCCCGTACCGCAACATGCGCGAGGTGGGCTGGTGGCACGGCGAGAGCGACCCCATCGTGCGCAACCACTACGCGCTGCGCTTCGAGGACGCGCGGCGCGTGGCGGAGTATGTCATCCCGCGCCTGCCCGACCTGTGGGAGCGCACTGCCCGCTTCGTGGAGGGCATCGTTGCCCGCCATCCCGCGCCGATTGCCGAATCCGCGCTGAACTGCTTGGCGGTGCTGCGCAGCCCGACCGTCTTCCGACTGGAGGACGGTACTTTCTGCGGCTTCGAGGGCTGCAACGCCGACACAGGGTGCTGCTTCGGCTCCTGCACGCATGTGTGGAACTACGAGCAGGCGACGCTGTCGCTGTTTCCCGACCTGCACCGTTCGATGCTGGAGGCACACCTGCGTTACGGGACGATGGACGACGGCGCGCATCGGTTTCGGCTGGACTTGCCGCTGGGCGCGAACGCCTACGCGCTTGCCGCCGCCGACGGGCAGATGGGGCTAATCGTGCGCAGCTACATGCAGTATCGGCGCACAGGCGACCGCGCGTGGCTGGAACGCTGGTACCCCACGCTCAAAAAACTGCTCGCCTTCGCGTGGCAACCTGGCAGCTGGGACGCCGACCAAGACGGCGTCATGGAAGGCGCGCAGCACAACACCTACGATGTGGAGTTTTTCGGACCGAATCCCGTGTGCGGGACATGGTATCTGGCGGCGCTCAGGGCGATGGAAGAGGCGGCGCGCCTGCTCGGCGACATAGAGTTCGCCCAGAAGTGTCGCACGCTGTTCGAAAGCGGCAGCCGCTGGATGGACGCGAACCTGTTCAACGGCGCGTTTTATGTGCAGCAAATCCGCCCTGTGCCCGACAACCCGCACCCGATGACCACCCCGCGCAAGGGCGACTATCCCCACTACCGCGACAGCCAACTCGGCGAGGCGTGCAGTATCGACCAGCTGATTGGGCAATACAAGGCGAACCGCGCGGGGCTGGGCGACCTGCTGCAACGGGAGCATATCCGCACGGCGTTGCGCGCGGTGCTGCGCCACAACTTCCAGCGCACGCTGAACCAGCACTACAACTACGGGCGCACCTACGCGACAGGCGACGAGCGCGGCGTGATCACGGGAACCTACCCGCGCGGCGGCAAGCCCAGCCTGCCGTTCCCGTACCAGTCCGAGTGCTGGACGGGGCTGGAGTACGCCTTCGCGCGCCTGCTGCTGGACTACGGTTTTAGGCGCGAGGCGGTGCAGGTGGTGCAAGCCGTCCGCGCCCGACACGACGGCGCGAAACGCAACCCGTTCAACGAACCCGAATGCGGCAGCTACTACGCCCGCAGTATGTCGGCGTGGTCGCTGGTGGAGGGCGAATGAGGTATAGTAATACGCCGTGGGGGAACCCATAACTGACTATTCGGAGGGTACTATGCTGAAACAACGACGGTTCATTACGCTGTGGTTGCTGCTGTTTGCCGTGTCGCTGGGCGCGTTTGCGCAAGAGAAAGTGCTGCTGCAAAACAAAGCGCAGGCTGGGCAGACGATGCGCTACCGCCTGTCGGGAACGATTAGCATTGAGGCGGCAGGCAGAACCTTCAACTTGGAACTCACCTCCGTGGTGGCGCAGAAAGTCCTCGAAGTCTCTCCCGAGGGCAACATCACGCTGGAGCAGTCCACCGAGTCATATGAGATAAGCTTTGGCGGGCAAAAGATGCCCGCGCCTGACGAAGTGCTGGGCGCGAAGATTACCACAGTCATCAAGCCCAACGGCGAGGTGATTCGCCGCGAAAGCACCCGCGAAGAAGACGAGACCGACCCCGAGCAGCGTCATCTGGGGCAGACGCTGGCGGTCGTCTTTAGCGAGAAGCCCGTTGGTGTCGGCGACAAGTGGAGCTACACCTTCAAGGACGACTCCAAGCTGGGCACCGCGCCTGCCACAATCGAATACACCCTGCGCGGGTTCGAGACCTACAAGGGCATCCGTGTTGCCCGAATCGCCAGCGTCTACACTGCAGGCGGCGGCAGCAAGACCTCCGCTGAGAGCGAGCTGCTCGTCGAGGTGCGCACGGGCGACACAGTGTACGCTACGACCAAAATCACAGGCTTGAGCTGGGGCGCAGGCGAGGTCTCCGCCGCAGCATCGGCACAACTGGAATACGAGCGCATCTCAGGCTCACCCCTACCTGAAGGCGTGAACGGCGCGCAGCCCACACCCCAGCCCAAACAAGACGCCCAACCACAAGTAAGCGAGCAGAAAGCGGATGAGAAGAAACCCGACGAGCAGAAGCCCGCCGAAGGCGAGAAAAAAGAGGACGCCAAAAAGAAAGAGAAGACCATCGAAGAGGTAACCAAAGACTTCGAGAAGCTGGAGGGGCTGTTCACGCTCTACCGCAAGAAGGAGGCGGGCAAGGACACGATTTACATGGAAATCCGCCGCGAGCAGCTGGAGACGCTCTACTTCCTGCAGGCGACGGTGAGCGAGGGGCTGCCGACCTTTTTCCTCGCCGCAGGCACGCCCATCAATGACATCCTCTTCAAGTGGGTGCAGCGCGACGAGCAAATCCTGATGGTCGTGCCGAATTTCCGCTTCCGAGCGAACCCAAACACGCCGATTGCCCGCTCGGTGCAACGCTCCTTCGCCGACGCTTACCTCGAAGCGTTCAAAATCGAAGCCAAATCGGACGAGGGCAAGCGGCTACTCATCGATGTCTCTAACCTGTTTCGCTCCGACCTGATTCAGATTCAGCAGATCGTTAACCTTGCGACAGGCGGGAGCTACAGCATCGACCGCGAGAAGACCGTCTACAATCAGGTCAAGGCGTTCCCGAACAATATCTTTATTCAGACGGCGTACCACTTCGCTGGGGGTCCGCAGCGCGGCGGCGGGCTGGCAGGCATTCTGGGCGGACTGGCAGGCGGGGCGAACCTTGCCGACCCACGCAGCGTGCCCATCACGGTCAACTACAACCTGTGGGAGCTGCCCGTCAACAACGGCTATGTGCCTCGCTTCTACGACCCGCGCGTTGGCTACTTCACGACCCAGTACGACGACTTCACCCGCGAGCAGGAGAACCAGACCCGCCGCTACATCCTGCGCTGGCACCTCGAGAAAGCCGACCCGAACGCCGAACTCTCGCCCCCGAAAGAGCCGATTGTGTTCTGGCTCGACAACGCCATCCCGCACGAGTACCGCGACGCCGTGCGCGAGGGGCTGCTGGAGTGGAACAAGGCATTCGAGAAAATCGGCATCAAGGACGCGATTGTGGTCAAGCAGATGCCCGACGATGCCGATTGGGACCACGCCGATATGCGCTACAATGTGATTCGCTGGGTGACCTCGCCGAGCAACGGCTACGCCGTCGCCCTGTTCCGCGCCAACCCGCTCACGGGGCAGATTCTGAACGCCAGCATCACCATCGACGGCAATATGGCACGGTTCACGCGCGTGCAGTTCCTGCGCCAGATTGACCCGCTGGCGGCGTTCAAGGAAGCCGAGCAACGCGCGTGCTGCGACCACCACGACCACAACTCGCCGCACGCCTGCACCTTCGTGCAGGACACCCTCCCGCGCGCGTGGCAGGGCTTCGTGATGATGGAGCTGCTGGCAAGCAAGCGCGGCGCGACCAAAATCACCGAGCAGGAGTTCGTCAAAAGCTATATCCGCTCGGTCACCATGCACGAGATGGGGCACATTCTGGGGCTGCGCCACAACTTCGCCGCCAGCCGCCTGCACACGCTGGACGACCTCAAGGACGGCGAACGGGTGCGCCAGCGCGGCACGGTCGCCAGCGTGATGGAGTACGACCCGTTCAACCAGATGGCGCTGCACGCCCCCAACACCTACTATTGGAACCCCACGATTGGACCCTACGACTACTGGGCGATTGAGTACGGGTATCGCATCTTCCCCGACGCCCGCACGCCCGAAGCGGAGCGACCTTACCTGATGCAAATCGCCCAGCGCAACACGGAGCCAGAACTCGCCTATGAAACCGACGACTACGCCGACCGATTCGACCCGTATGTGACGCGCTGGGACTTAGGGCGCGACCCGCTGGATTACTGGGAGCTGGTGATTAAGGACACGCACGAGCTGCTGGAGGTGCTGCCGTCGCGCGTGCCTGGTCCTGGCGAGAGCTACTATGACTTCACGCGCTACTTCTTCGGCACGCTGGCGAGTTTTAGCCGCGCGGCGACGCAGCTGTCGCGGTTTGTTGGCGGGCTGCAGATTCGGCGCAACTTCGCCAGCGACCCGAACGCGCAGCCGCCGCTGGAGCCGCTCAGCGCGGACAAGCAGCGTCGCGCCCTGCAACTGTTGGCGACCTACATCTTCTCCGAGAGCGCGTTCAACATTCCGAAGGGGCTCTACCTGCGGCTGGCGCCGAATCCCTACGGTGGGGGCAGCTCCATTCCCCCCGATGCGCCCGTGCGCGACTTTTTGAGCAACATCCAGCGGCTGACGCTGGCGCGCCTGATGGCGCCCGATACCTTGCGCCGCATCGTCAACAACGAGTTCAAGGCGGTCGACGAGCGCAACGCGCTGACCCTGGCGGAGCTGTTCGACACGCTGCAGGGCGTCATCTGGTCGGAGGCGCAATCGGCGCGCGCGGTTCCCGCGCTGCGACGGCTGCTGCAACGCGCCCACCTACAGACGCTGGTGGATATGATCACCAAAAACACAGGCGCGCCCGACGATGCGCGGATGCTCGCCCGCTACCACCTGCGCCAACTGCGCGAGCAACTGGGCAAGCAGCTCCCCCGCGTGAAAGATACTTACACCCGCGCCCACTACAGCGAAGCCATCGAGACCATCGACAAGGCGCTGAACGCGCAATACATGCTGGGCATGCCCGAAATCCGCGTGCCGTCGCTGGCGGAACTGCTCGGTATCGGCGCGGAGAAGTAGGGGACGCCCTGAAAAACCCGTAATTCAGGGGCGCACCGCCGTGCGCCCCTACTGTTCAGAACCCTTCCAGCGCGAGGCTCGATTCGGGCAGCACCTGCCCGCCGTCCACAATCAGCGTCTGCCCCGTGATGTAGGACGCCTCGTCGGAGGCGAAAAAGAGCGCGGCATAAGCGACATCTTCGGGCGTGCCCAACCGCTTGAACGGGATCACCGCCTCCATCTTGCGCCGATACTCCTCGCCAATCTCGCCCAGCCCCTCCGTCTCGATGTTGCCTGGCAGAATCGCGTTCACCGTAATCCCGTACCTCGCCAACTCGATTGCGGCGGAGCGCATAAAGCCCAGCATGCCTGCTTTTGTCGCCCCATAGTGCGCCCAGCCAGGGAAGCCCGTGACGGGACCTGTTATCGAGGAGGTCAACACAACTCGCCCATACGGGGATTGCTTGAGCATCGGCAGGAACGCCTTGACGGTCAGGAACATTCCCCTCAGATTCACGGCGTGTACCATATCCCAGTCGGCTTCGGTCATCGTCTCCAGAAACGCTTGGGGGTAGATGCCCGCGTTGCAGCAGAGGATGTCGGTTCTGCTGTAGGCTTTTTGCACTTCGGCGGCGGCGTGGGTCAGGGTGGTCGGGTCGCTCACATCGGCGAACAGTGGAAGGGCGTCGCCTCCCTGCTGCTGAATCGCTTGGGCGGTGCGTGCCGCAGCTTCAGTGTCCACATCCAGCAGGGCGACTTTTGCGCCGCGCTGCGCGAACTGCTGCGCCATCGCGCGTCCGATGCCCTTCGCCGCGCCCGTAATCACCGCCACACGCCCAGAAAAGTTGTTCATCGCCTCCCTCCGCACGGAATTGTACCTGACGCGCGGTTCAGCACCCGCTGCCGAAGGCGAACAGCACCTCCAGCAGATCAGCGTCGTCCACAATCCCGTCGCAGTTCACATCGGCGGCGTCCCCCGTCGCGCCGAAGGCGAACAGCACCTGCAAGAGGTCGGCGTCGTCCACGCAGCCGTTGCCGTCGGCGTCGCCGCCAGCAGGCGTGCAGGCGCGCCGAGCTGCCCACCGCACAGCGTTCGTGAGCAACTGCCGAAAGAGCGCGTTCTGCGCCATAGGGTCGAGCGCATAGGCGGGGGCAACCGAGAGGCTGATGACTCGCCCCTCTTGGTATGCCCACCCAATCACCCCGCCTGCGCCTGGTAGATAATCGCTTACATAGTAGACCGTCGCGCCCAGTCTGGGTCTCAAGTGCGCCTCGTGCCCCTCGCCCAGCACCAGCCCTGCGGTCAGCCCGTGATTAAGGATAGGGTCGCTCACCTGCTGCTGGTACTGGATACGCATGCGATAGGTATGGCGCTGATAGGTCGCGGGGAACAGTTCCCGCAGGATAAGGAATCTGTTCATACGACTTACTGCCCAGAGCGTCCATTCCAGCGTTACCAGCCCGTGCCCGCTGCCGACCCACTCCAGCAACGCCTGCTGCCCGTCGAGGGGCATGTCATCGTTGTTGCCCGTGCCTGCCAGCACGACGACCTGGTAGCCGCTCAGGTTCTGGCTACCGTCGAAGGCTTGGTAGGGCGCGCCCAGCGTGACCTGCAGTCCGTGCGCCTGCAGCGCGTTATAGAGCGCGGCGTCCCGTTCAGGCACGCCCGTGCCGAACAGGTAGACCCGCTGCGCCGCGCAAGTCAAAAAGCCAACCATCAGCGCAAGGCACAAGGTCGCCGTTTTCATCTCTTCTCTCCGACTCACCGCAGCAGCGCGTCTTTGAACGCCGCGATGCGCTGGGCGATTTGCTCGCCGTCTTTGCAGTCGCGCGCCGCCTCTGCGACGCTGTCCAGCAACGCGCTGTACGCCTGCCGCCACTGCTGGTAAAGCGTGTTCAGCCGCTCTTGCGCATGCGGAGGCAGGTCAGGGTAAATCGGGCGCGGCTGAAGGCGCAATAACTCCTGCTGCAGGGGCGCGAGTTCATCCTCCATCGCCTGCTTGGCGTGCTGGTAGTTCGCTTCGGCGGCGCGGGCGCTTGCTATCGCCGTAAACGCTGCACGCAGCCGTTCCTGCGGATCCGTGCTGGCAGGGGAGGCGAGTATTCTCGACGGGGCGCTGTCGCCGTTGGTGGAGACCTCAGTAGCAGCTTGCGCGGCTGGCGGGGGTGCAACAGTCGGCTCGTGGCGCGTCGGCGGCTCGGAGCGTTCGTGTCCCTCGCGTGCCTGCTCCCGCCGCGCCGCGTTCACCGCCGCACGCACCGCGTTCGAAACAATCTCTTGACGCCCGTGGAAGTAGCCTCCCGACAGTGCAAGCCCTGCCAAGGGCAGCATCAGCACCAACGCGAGCAACGCCAACATTAGCACAGGCGTATTCCACACGCTCGGCGCGAAGTAAAGCCCACTCAGCAGTACGAGGATTGGCAAGAGCAGCACCGCGAGGATGGCTGCGCCCGCCAGCCAGGCGACCCGCCGCGCCTGCCCCGCGCCCCAGTTGAAAAGGTAGTAAAGCTCGCTCAGCGCACGGCTGGCGTTCCAAAGCGCACGATACCAGACCAACATCGACAGCGCGCCCGCAACCGAGGCAATCCAAAACAGTGGGTTCTGCCAATCGTTAAGCGATAGCCCAAACGCTGCCAGCAGTAGTTGCCCCAACAGTAGCCCGACAGCGATTGGCGCAAGCCACTGCACCCAGAGGAGCGCCGTACGCGGTTGCGCAGTGGGCAGCCGTGCTGCGTGCGCCGCCTCCTCCGCGCTGAGCGGCTCCACAGGCGGTTGAGCAGGCGACCAAGCGGAAGGGGGCGCGGCAGACCCAGAAGGCGTTTCCACCCGTGCGGGCAGCGAGGGCGCGCCTTGCAGGGCAGGGACGCGCGTTGCATGCTGGGGCGCGGGCGCATTTGTCTGGGTCGCTCCCTGTGCGTCCCATCCGTCTCCTTCAGAAGGCTCTAACCCGATTCCCAAGAACGCGCCGCCGCGCAGATTGATGCCCGCCTCGCCCGCGCGCAGATACGCCTCCACGCGCGCCTGCTCCAGTTCCGTGCGCAGCGAAGCCAGCACAGGACGCCATCGTTCGCGCACCTCGCGTACCTGCGCCTCGACCGCCTGCCGCTGGGCAGCTACCTCGCGGTTGTACGCCTCGTCTGCAACGCGCTGGGAAGCGTACACGGCTCGCTCTTCCGCGCGCGCGGCAACATAGTGCTGGTACGCCGTTCGCGCCGCCTCGTAATGCACGCGCATCAGCTCCGCTTTGGGCTGATTGACCTGCCGCAGTACCTCGTAAAGCTCCCGCCACTCGCTCTCGTCGAAGGGCACATCCCGAAAGAGCGGCTCCCGCAACGACGCGCCTGACGCGCTCCCCTGAACCACGGCGTTATTCGGCACTGTTATCACACCCGTACCGAGAGAATTGTACCCCCAAATTAGGACTAAAGTCCCGCAATCTCTGGCAGGCGCGTTCCGTATTCGGAAATAGGAGGCGCGTTATGTCTGATGAGGCTCGTCGTGAGTTGGAGGCGATTAAGTCGGATTTGTATCGGCTGAGCTACCGCGTGCGCGCGCTGGAGGAGCGGCTGACGCGCGAGTCGCGGGGATCGAATGTAGGGACAACCCCGTCTGTTCGCCCTGAACCCGAAGTCGCCCGCGATGTCGGGGCAACTGCGCCCATCCGTCTTGAATCCCCTGCCCACCCCGAACCGCGTGTTGCGCCCCCGCCGATGGACGAGGAGGTGCAAGCGTTCGAGCGCGTGCTGGGCGGCAAGGTCGCGCTCTACACGGGGCTGACGCTGCTGTTTTTGGCGACGGCGTTCTTTCTGGGCTGGGCGTGGACGCAGCTTTCGCCCGCAGGTCGCCTGACGCTGGGCTATGTAGGCGGTGTGCTGCTGATGGGGCTGGGCATCGTGGTGCGGGAGCGCACGGAGCGATGGTTCTCGGACGGGCTGATGGGCGCGGGGCTGGCAACGCTGTATCTGAGCACTTGGGCAGGCTGGGAACGCTACGCGCTGCTGGGCTATATGCAGGCGTTCGGGCTAACGGGCGCGATTACTGCGCTGGGGATTGCGCTCGCGCTCTGGCGTGGCTCGGAGACGCTGGCGATTGTGGCGACCCTCGGCGGGTTCAGCGCGCCTGTGTGGTTGCGCGGCGACAGCGCGGGCGCGCCCGCCAACTTCTTCGGCTACTTAGCCGTGCTGAACGCGGGCATGCTGACCGTGAGCGCGTGGCGCGCGTGGCGGTATCACCAGCTAACCTGCCTCGTAGCGACCATCGTGCTGGTGAGCGGCTGGGCAATGACGAGCTACACGCCTGAGTATCGCGGGTTGACGCTGGGGTTTGTGTCGCTTTATTACGCACTGTTCAGCGTCGCGTACCTGTTGCCTGACGCGCTGCGCCGCCGCGCGACCGACGCGGTCAGCTTGGCGCAGTTCCTTGTGGCGTCGCTGCACTATTTGCCTGCGGGCTACGCGCTGACGCAGGAGGTGTGGCGCGAGTATCCAGGCGCGTTTCTGGCGGCGATGGGCGCGCTCTACTTCGCGCTCGGCTGGCTGAAGATGCTCACCAAAGACTCGCCCACCGACGCCGCGCTGTTCATACTGGGCATCGTGTGCGTCGCAGCGGCAATTGCCGTGCAGTTCCAGCCGTCGGCGCAGGTTGTGCTGTATGGCTTGACGGCAGCAGGGCTGATTCTCGCAGGGCTGCGCCTCCAGACGCGCCTGCTCTACGGGTTCGGGATTCTGCTGACGCTGGCGGCAGTCGCGGCAATGTGGACAGTGCTAATCGAGCCGATCCGCACGCGCACAGTGCTGCTGAACGAGCATGGGGTCGGCTGGCTCGCGCTGCTAATAGGCGGCAGCGCGGCACTGTACGGGCTGTACCGCGATATGCAGGCGCGCCCGCAGTCGGCGTTGGATTCGATATTCCCGCGCTACGCGCTCGCGCACCTGATTGCTCCCGCGCTGGTGATTGCGCTGGCGTGGGGCAGCGCGGAGCAGACGCTCTATGCGTTCGAGCTGGCGGGTCGGCGGGACGCACCGCTGGCGCACCTGCTCGTGTCGCTAGAGTGGACGCTGATTGGCGCGGGGCTACTGATTGGCGGGGTGCAAGCGTCGCTGCGCGGCGTGCGCCTGATGGGATTGGGGATGCTCGCGCTGACAACCACGAAACTGTTCCTGTACGACTTGGGCTTTCTGGAGATGCCCTACCGCGCGCTGAGTTTCGCGGGGCTGGGACTCGCGCTGATAGGCGTCGCGTGGCTCTACAGCCGCTTCGGAACCGCCAACGCACGCGCTAATTAAGCAGGAATCGCGTGGCGAGCGGCGTATAGGAGTCGTGCCATGAGGCGTTGGGTGTTTCGCTTGGGGTTCTGGGGGGCGCTGCTTCTAAGCGCGTGGGGGCAGCCGCCTGTGGAGATTAAGGCGAAGCCGTTGCTGGGCAGGACGCCTGCCGCCAACGGCGCGTTCCCGATTGCCGTGCAGCTCGAATCGCGGCGGGGCAACTATCAGGGCGTGCTGAGCGTGTCGCTGGGCGGGTTCGGCGGTCGACGCGAATATCTGTATCCGATTGACTTGCCTGCAGGCTCGCGCAAGGTGGTGGTCGCCACGCCGATTGTCAACCGCTACGGCGATGTTGCAATAATCCGCTTCACCGCGCGCGGCGCGAATGTGGAGACGCGCCTGCCCATCGACCGCGTGTTGGATGTAGACCAGTTAGCGGTGGTGGTGGGCGACGCGATTGGCGGACTGCAGGTGCTTAGACAGGTGCGCGGGATAGCGAACCCGTTCCACATCGACTTTCGCACGAACCGTCCGATGCGCGGGGTCTACGAGGTCGCCTACTGTGCGCCCGAACTGTTTCCTGAGCAGACGATTGCGCTCAGCGGCGCGCAGCTGATTGTGCTCACTTCGGGCGCGGAGCGGTTGCGGGCGGAGCAGTGGGGGGCGCTGCGCCAGTGGGTGATGCTGGGTGGGACGCTGATGGTGTCAGGCGGGGCAGGCGCGGTTTACTTACAGGCGCCCGTGCTGCGCGAGTTGTTGCCTGTCGCGCCGCAAGGCACGCGCGAAGTGGCGCAACTTGCCGCGCTGGGGCGATGGCTCCAACACCGCCCGCCCGCAGGACGCGCAACCATCACGCAAGCACAGCTCACAGCGGGCGTCACCCTGCTGCAGCAAGAGGGGCTGCCGCTGATTGCTGTGCGCCCCTACGGACTGGGCACAGTGGTCTTTTTGGCGTTCAGCCCGCTGGAGCGACCGCTCAGCGAATACGACGCCCGCGTGCGATTCTGGCAGGCGTTGGTGGACGCTACGACGGGCTACTCACCCAGTTTCAACATCGCCGCACTTCAGGCAGGGCAATCGGGCTACTCCAGAGACCCATGGTCGGGACAGATGTCTGCTACCTTCAACGCCGATATCGACCCGCCCAGCGTGCTGATGATTGTCGTGTTGCTGAGCGCGTACTTTATGCTGGTCGTGCCGATAAACTACTGGGCGTTGAAGCGGTTGCGGGCGTTGGACTGGGCGTGGCTCACGACGCCGCTGATTGCGCTCATCTTCGTGGGCGTCTTGTGGCGGTTGGCGGGCGATTTGTACCGCAAGTCGCTTTCCAGCAAGGTACAGACCGTGCTGATGGCGCAGGCGGGCAGCGCCGACGCCTACGCGGTCAACGGCGCGCTCTTCTTCTTCCCGCGCGCGGGCGTGTTCGACCTGCAGTTCGACCAGAGCGACATGGTGGAGGTGGGCGTCGGCGATGACGGGGGCATGGGATTTGGACAGTCAACGGTGATTCGCACCGTCGAGGGCGACCCGAAGCGCGTGGACGGCTACCGCGTGGCGAACCTGAGCTTCCAGTGGTTCCGCTACACGCGCACCGTGCAGCTGCAAGGGCAGATTGAGGGCAGCCTGCGCCTAACGCGGCGCAACGGCGAATGGGTGCTGTCGGGCACGCTGCGCAATCGCCTGCCCTACGAGTTGCGCGAGGTGCAGATACTGACCCCGCGCGGCACCGCGAGAATAGGCTCGCTTGGCGCGCGCGAGACACAGACACTACGCGACAAGCCGCTGTTCCCTTCCAGTGGGTACGGCGGCGGTAGGTACGACTTCGATTGGGGCGTTCCTGTTCTCGCCTTGTCCGCCGAGCAACTGGCGCAGCGGCTTCTCGGGCAGCGCTATGAACTGCCCCGCGCGTTTCTGATTGCTCGCGCATCGCAGCCTGTGCTGACCCCAGAACTCCGCGAGGCAACCGATCGCTCCGCCGAGGTCGTCTACCTCGTGAGCGTGCCGCTGGAGGAGAGACCATGAGGGCGCTTTGGGAGAACCCCCTGCTGCAGTATCACCTGCTGGGCGCGACGCGCCACCGCTGGAAGCGTCAGCCGTGGCTCTACTGGGCGGCAACGCTGGGGACTGGGCTTGTGTATCTGCTCGCCCTGCAAACGGCGGTAAATTACCGTCCTGGTATCGATGTCGCCTTGTGGTTCTCCCTGTTTATAATGTGCTTGGCTGCGCCGCTGATGGCGTACAACTTACTCTCGTCAGAATACGAGAAGCAGACTTGGGAGTCGCTTGTGCTCACGCGGCTGACGGCGCGCGAGATTTTCTGGGGCAAGTGGGGCGCGGCGTTGACGCGGGTGGCTGTGCTGACACTGTTGCTGGCGCCTTTCCTCCTCTTTTCTGACATCAGGGGTTGGTATACCACGACCGCCGCGTTCATTGTTCTCTTCGGCTGGGGCGTGCTGCTCGCGTCGCTCGGCGTGTGGCTCTCGTTCAAGCTCAAACGCACGCTCACCACCGCCTCCGCCCTCTACGCAGGGCAAGTCTTCGTGCTGCTGCTGTTCCCGATGCTCTACTTCATCCTCGGCGAACGCTCGCTGCCAAGGGAACTCATCTCGGCAGTGCAAAGCTACGGGGACGCCTACTATACTTGGATTATCTGCTTGTTCAACGGCGCGTTTATCATCTATATCAATCCTTTCTATGTGGCTTTGGAGATGGAACATTTCCGATGGCTGTCAGATTGGTGGTGGACGGAACATAACGGAAATGCTTATCAACAGGGATTGCGCTACATGCTCTGGGGCTTCACGCAGGGCGGAATATATCTGGGATTGGCGCTGCTATTTGCAGGATTCACCTATCGGGGTATAAAAATCTCTTGGCGAAAATAGGGGAGTCGCTTATGCTGGATGTGCAAGGGCTACGCAAGGAGTATGGGGAGCTGGTCGCTGTGCGCGATATTCACTTTCAGCTGCACCCCGGCGATGTGTTCGGCTTTATCGGACCGAACGGGGCGGGCAAGACCACGACCATCAAGATGCTCGCCACGCTGCTGGAGCCGACGGCGGGCACGGCGACGCTAAACGGCATCGATATCGTGCGCTACCCTGAAGAGGTGCGCCCGCTGCTGGGCTACATGCCCGACTTCTTCGGCTTGTACGAGGGCATCACCGTGACCGAGTATCTGGAGTTCTTCGCGGCGGCGTACCGAATCCCCAAAGCGCAACGCGCGGCGATTATCGAGAATGTGTTGGAGCTGACCGACCTCACAGTCAAGAAGGACGCCTATGTCGAGACGCTCTCGCGCGGGATGCAGCAACGCTTGTGCTTAGCGAAGAGCCTCGTGCATGACCCGATTTTGCTACTGCTGGACGAGCCCGCGTCGGGGTTAGACCCGCGCGCACGCATCGAAATCAAGGAGCTGATTCGCGAGCTGGGCGCGATGGGCAAAATCGTGCTGGTCTCCTCGCACATTTTGCCTGAGCTGGCGGACTTCTGCAACAAAATCGGCATTATCGAGAAGGGCGAATTGCTTGTGTGGGGCGCGGTGGACGAAATCGTGGCGCAGTTGCAGGCGAACCGCGTGCTGGAGATTAGACCGCTGGGCGAGCCAGAGCCGCTGATTCAGCGACTGGAGCAGGAAGCGCATGTGCACGGCGTCGAGACGCGTAACGGCAGCCTGTATGTGCATTTCGCGGGCGGGCTGGAAGAGCAGGCGGACTTGCTGACCGCGCTCATTCGCGACGGGTTCCGCATCGCCGCGTTTCGCGAGGAGTCGCTCGATCTCGAGGATGTATTTATGCAGATTACGAAGGGCGAGGTGAGCTGACCAATCAAGCGTTCAACCCTCGGCGCAGGCACAACTTTTCCGGCTGAGGCGGGTGAGGGGGGATTCGTGACCTGCTGGGTTTACAAACTCGGCTTACGCGATTGGTACAACGAGCCCACCATTCCGCTTCCGTCGCACGGCTACTTGGCGTCCGTGCAAGGCGGTTTGCGGGGTTGACGCGCGCTAAGTTTGGGCGGCGGCTTGCCCTCGCGGGCGCGATTCGTGGACAAATTCGCAATCTCCGCCAGCGTGCGCAACCACGCATTCGACGGCGCGTCGTAGGGCGCGCTCCAATCGACATCCGAGAGATAGACCAACATCGCCTTCGCGCCCTTCTTGATGGGACACTTATCCACCAGCAGGATGGACGCCAGCGCGTTCGCGCCGACGCTCTTGAACGCCTCCTGCGGCATATCGAACACGCAGCGCAGGCTGTAGTGCGTGGTCAGCCACTTGCGCACATACATCAGGTTGCGATTTGCCAAGATGCCGCGCGGCACAATCACGCATACTACCCCGCCAGGCTTACATAACTGAAAAAACCGTTCCAGAAACAGCACTTCAATCGCTACCGAGGGCTTGCGTCGCTTCGGACGGTACTCGTCGCTCTCAAATAGCGAGGATTGCCCCTGCGGTTCGCTCACAGGCTCTTGCGCGAGTTCGAATCGCTCCAGAATTTTCGGGTCGCGGACGCGATACCCTGTAGCCGCAAACGGCGGGTTGCCAATTACGAGGTCATAGTCCGATTGCCAGTAGGGGTCGGGGTCTTCGATGGGCAGAAGTCCATCTTGAAGGTAGAGGCGCACACGGTCGCCGTAGGGCTTGAGATTCTCGCGGGCGCGTTCGAGCGTCTCAGGGTCGATATCGATGCCCACCACCTGCTGCGCGCCGCGCTCTAACGCGCGTTTGAGAAACACCCCCTCGCCGCATGCAGGGTCAATCACCTTCCAGTGCGGCTGGAATTGAGCAATATCCAGCATAAAATCGGCGAGCACTTCGGGCGTCCAGTATTGCCCCAGCTGCCGCTGCGTGGCGCGAGACTTAGGCATACAGCACCCCCTGAATGAGGCGTACCACGCCCGCGCGATTCGCGCTAATCTCGTGGCGTCTTAGTTCAACGATGAGACAACGCTTCGGCTTTTTGCGTGGCTTTTTGACCAGCACCAGCGCGTACATGCGGCTGGGTGTGTGGGGAAACAGCCCGCGCGGAAGCCCCAGAATCGCCACAGGACGCGCCTGCTCGAACAGCCACCTGCGGAACGGCTTCAGCTCTGAATTACTTAGCAGCCCCTCTGGTACGATTAGCCCAATTCGACCGCTGGGCGCGGCGAGTTTTACGGCTAACTCGGTGAACGCTACCTCGTAGGCGTTGGCGCGACCCCTTCCTGAACCCGCGTACTGAAAAGCGTCCACCTGAAGCGCAACCTCAATACTGCCAGCAGGCGGATTGCAGAAGATACACTGATAGGTCTGATTCGCCCAATCGTCGGTCAGAGTGTTCGCACGGCGTAAGTGCTTGGGCGGCGCGCCAATCCCCATCTCCAGAACCAGACTCGCTAACCTGTGCGCATACTCGTCGTACTCTACGCCGTAAAGTTGGTTGGCTACGGTTGCAGGGGAAGCCCCGTGCCGTTTGACCCAGTGCTGGGCAGTCGCCAGCAGGAACCCACCCGACCCGCAGGCGAAGTCCAGCACGCGCGATTCGGGATCGGGGGCGAGCGCGTCCACCATCAGTTGGATGACCTCCGTGGGCGTATAGTAGCGTCCCGTGCGGCGCACCACATCGTTTTTGTCGAGCGGGCGGAAGTAGCCGCGCGCCGTGTGTCGCAGGGCGAGCGCCAGCGCAAAGTTCGGCTGCCCCGACTGACGAACTTGGCGCACCA
This sequence comes from Synechococcus sp. RC10A2, assembly GCF_047502605.1. Taxonomy (NCBI): domain Bacteria; kingdom Bacillati; phylum Cyanobacteriota; class Cyanophyceae; order Synechococcales; family Synechococcaceae; genus Synechococcus; species Synechococcus sp. RC10A2. The sequence goes on along the minus strand of NZ_JANSHP010000042.1, from coordinate 408,665 downwards.
TCTGCTGCGCCTCGCGCACGGCAGTAGGTAGCCGCTTGCGAACGCGCGTGCCCGTGAGGGCGTCCAACCAGTCGCAGAACCTGTCGTGCGCTGAGTTTCCGCGCGACTTGGCAAGCGCACGCTGGAACATCTCACGGTAGCGCAGCTCCTGCCCCGCTTCCGTTTCCGTGTGGCGCAGATAGTCGCCAATCGCTTCCAGCAAGCGTGCAGGGGCAAGCAACTCTGCAGGAGTTTTGCCCTCCAGCGGAGCGTACCGAATCGAAGATTGGCTCGGTTGCAACTGGTAGAGTGTGTCTTTGTTGCCTGCTGCCACCCACAGCAGCGGCACGGGGTTCTCCAGATTCCACGCTGCGCCCTTGAGCCGCGCCTCCTCGTAGCCCTCACGCTGCTGACGCGCGTTGCCCTCCACCTCCACAACGACCAGCGGCGTGTCGCCTTGAAACAGCATCACATCTGCGTAGAGGCGACGATTGCCGTACAGGCGCACCTCCACCTCGTACTCGAAGTCCTCATGTTCCGCGTAGCCCAGCCGCGTGAGCGTCTCGCGCACGCGCGTGGTCGGCTTGCCAGACGGCTTAGCGCGTCTCACGGGATAACTCCTCCAACCCTGCCAGCAGTCTTGCCAAGTGGCTCAACTCCTCGTTCAGTTCGCTATCCCGCTCTAAGTGTATTCCCAGCGCACGAGACTGCAGCTCATAGCAATCGGGCGTGGTGTCGCGATTAAGCACCATTTGCCCGACACGAGCATATTCGTCTTCTAACAGCGATACAAGGGCAGGCGGCAAGTTTCGTGGGAACACTGCGAGAGGCTTCGACAGCGAACCCTCAATAAGCTTCTCTGTCTGCCAGATCAGCATTTCAAGGACGCCCACCGCAGTGTTCATAAGTTTTTCCGCCTCCCTGTCCGAGCTTTGACGCGCCTTCGCGTCCACTGCCTTGAGATGGTAGTCCACGACAGACCTGTAGCCTTGCACAAAGGCTTGCTGAATTGATGCCTCTGGAACTACGATGAGAATGTTTTTTATCTCATCGTAATCTATGTATGTCTGCCCAGATACCCCGGAAGCTTCGCGGATCATCTGATGCGCGCCGTACATCGATTGCAAGTAGACACAACACCATTCAGGAAGTATGTCTCGCACGGTAAACTTTGTGAGGTGCTGGCTTATGTTCACCTTGGAGTAGCTATACTGGTCTGTGAAGACGATAGTACGCCCTAAAGAGCCTACTCCAGAATTCACAAGGACTATGTCGCCCACCCAGAGGCGGCTACGGGGCGGATCGTTGTAGCTGTTCTCCTGAATGTAGCGTTTGTCTTCGGGGGTCTCCGTTGGGTCTATCCCAGTTCGCGCAAGATTCCTCACTTGCAAGTAGAGTACGCCATCGACCGCCTTGCGGGCTCGCGGCAGCAGCAGTTTCACGCTTCCGTTTTGATGCTCGACTAAAGTTCCCTGCGGGGGATATTCGCGTCTACCTGCTTGACCGCGCGTGATTCCCAAGGCTTCGCCCCCGTCTCGTTCCACGGTTTCGGGGATGAACTCGCCCAGCGGTCGCACAGGGTGCGGGCACTGGCGTAGGATTGGCTCCAGTTCGACCCAGCGCGGGTTCCAGAAGCCCACATCGCCGCGCTCCCACACGATGTCGGGGTTCACATACACCACAGGTCGCTGCAGTTCAGGGCTATCCTCCAGCGCTGCAACGCCGTTCACAATCTCTGGGGCAGTTTGCCGCTTCCGTCGAGATGCTCGCATCGCGATTTCCTCCTGATAGAACAGAACCAGTATACCCGCCTGAACAGGTTGCCGACGCCGAGATGCAAGTCATTGTAACGGAGCAAGCCAGCCATGCTCTCCATTCCTGGTCGGGGCGCAGATGCGGGTTCTGCTACTGCACAATCAGGGTAATCCCCAGCAGGCTCTCCAGCAGGTAGAGGAGCGCCATCAGCGCCCACGCGCCGAGCAGAATCTGGAGCAGCCCGCTGTGCAGCAGGCGCAGCCCGAACGGAGGCGTCGCGCCGCTGAGCGGACGCGCCTTGCGCAATAACTCTTCGCCGACGCGAATCGCCTGCAGAATCTGGCGATCAGTCGGCGGCTTGGTGGTGGCGACCCACTGCAACAGCGCGCCGAAACTGCGCCAGAACATCAAGGTCAGCAGCAGCGCCAGCAGCAGCGCGAAATCGCGCGTATCCTCATCAGGCACGCCAAACTGGAACACTTTCGACAGCCCCAGAAAAAGCACAATCCCCGCGACCAGGTTCGTGCCGCAGCGCGGATGCACGCGCGGCATGCGCCGCACCACCTCCAGTGTGAGCGGCTCGCCCCGCTCAATCGCATGCACCACCATATGTTCCGCCGCGTGCGTGCCTGCAATCGGCAACAGGCGCATCAGCAGCAGGAACACGACAAAGATGGAGCTGCGCAACGCCAGCCCCATCACATCGGAGAACAGGAACCACTGCCCTGCGAAGGGCGAGTTGTAATAGCTGTAGAGCGGCACGCCGAATCGCTGCTGCGCCCACCACATGCCGCCAATCACCAGCCAGTTCGCCAGCAGGAACAGCGCAAAGAGCAGCGCGCCTGTGAGCATCAGCCCCAGCGCGCCCGCGCCCGCGCTCACGACGCCATTGGTCAGGTACACGCCCAGCGGAGTCGCCATGCCGCCAAGCGTGCCGAGTTGGGGCAGGCTTATCGGTCGCGCCGCCAGCCCCGCCAGCGTGACCACGCCCACATACCGCCCCCACGGGTCTACGCCCAGCGCAGGTTGCTCGGAGTAGGCGAGCGTCTCGATGGCTTCCTCCAAAGGCATGTCGATGGGTAGGCGCAGGAAGTTCTCATCCATCCATGAGGCGACAGGCTCCAGCCAGTCTGCCCCGCGGTGGATGGCTTCGCGCAGGCGCGATTCGGTCAGCACGCCCACAGGCGCGCCATATTCCAGAATCGGCAGCACGCCCGCGCCGCCCTGCGCCATCAGCTCCGCCGCGCGCAGCAGGCTGTCATCGGGGTAGGCGGGCAGCACCCGCTGCAACTTGTCCGCCACGAACCGCTTCTCGCTCATTCCTGCGCCAGTTGCTGGTCATACCGCAGGTAGCGGTCGTATTCCAGCAGTTCGTACAGCTCCGCGCGGGTCTGCATCGCGTCCAGCATCGGCGTCTGCGTGCCGTACTGCTTGATGCACAGCAGCGTCTGCTCCGCCGCCTTCATCATCGCGCGGAAGCAACTCATCGGAAAGATGACCATCTTGTAGCCCAGTTGCGCGAACTCGTTCGCGGTCAGGTAGGGCGTCTTGCCGAACTCGGTCATGTTTGCCAGCAAGGGGGCGGGCACGGCGCGGGCGAACTGCTCGAACTCGTCGGGCGACTGGAGCGCTTCGGGGAAAATCGCGTCCGCGCCTGCCTGGAGATAGCGTTTCGCGCGTTCGATTGCGCCCTCCAGCCCTTCTATTGCGCGGGCATCTGTGCGGGCGATGATAACAAAGTTCGGGTTGCTGCGTGCGCCCACCGCCGCTTTGATTTTAGCGACCATCTCGTCGGTGGGGATGACCTCTTTACCTTCCAGATGCCCGCATCGCTTGGGGCTGACTTGGTCTTCGATATGGACGCCTGCCAGCCCCGCGCGTTCGAGCATTTGAACGGCGCGAGCGGTCTGTAGCGCGCTGCCGTAGCCTGTGTCGGCGTCGGCAATCGCGGGGATGTTCACCGCCGCCGTGATGTAGTTGCACACCTGCGCCATTTCAGGCAGGCTGATGAAGGCATGGTCGGGCAGCCCCAGCAGGCTGTTGGTCACCCCTGCGCCTGAGATGTAGAGCGCCTCGTAGCCGTGAAACTGCACCAGTCGGGCGAGCGCGGCGTTGAACACGCCTGGCATCACTACAATATTGCGCTGTTCCCAAAGCAGGCGCAGACGCGCGCCAGGGTCAATCAGCCGCTCCTCGCCCCGCAGTGGAAAGTTCATTCGCCTCGCTTCCCCAGCATCAGAATATCGGCGCGTGTGAGTGTAATCACTTTGCGCACGCGCGTGTAGGTTGTCTCGCGCGTCGGGTTCTCCACCTCCCGTCGGAGCGCGTCGGAGACCTTCGCGTATTCGGGGACTTCGATAGGCGCGGGCTTCTCGCGCACCTCCTCCAGATAGCGGGCATCGTACATCCCCACCCCGTCGGAGCCGATACGCGCCTGAATGTTCGGCGAGGCGTAGCGCGGCTCGAAGATGAACTCCACCTCGTATTCCTCCGCCTTGAACGGGTACATCTTCGGGTCTTTACTCATGTCGATTTCGCGGCGGAACTTCTCCTCGCGCACCGCCAGCGAATCCTGCATGTAGGTCAGTTTCGAATCCACTTCGAAGGTGAAGGTTTTGAGGGCTTTCGGGCTGTATTCGAGCGTTCTGCCCTTATCGCGCAGGATGACCGTCACACGCGCGCCGATGGTGGGGATGCCGAGTCTGCCCTCCACTAACAGCACGCGCGGGCGCACCACCTTCACCGTCGCGTCGAAGCCCAAGTCTATCGGCGGCTGGGTCTCAGGGTTCGGTCCGTAGCGGCGCAGCAAATCTAAGATGGTGTCTTCCAAGTTGTTCTGCCGTACATCGTAGAGGTTGTTCGACTCCCAGTCCTTACCGCGCCCTTTCTCAGCGTCCAAAAGGAGCTTCGTCCAGTGGTCGACGGCATCGTCGAAGCGTCCCGCTTTGAAAAAGGTGTGCGCCAGCATGTGGCGTCGGGCAGGAATCATGTTGGGGTACTCATTCGCGAGTTGCATCCACGGCGCGGCGTTCACAGGGTCTTGAATCTTGTGATAATACATCCAGCCCATTTCGAAGTAGAGGTCCCACACGGCGGGATTGTTCTGGATGCCCTCTTCGAGGAACTTGAGCGCCATCGGGATAAAGCGTCGGTCGGAGCGCTGCGACTCGTCGGTGAAGTTGTAGCCCATATGCCATGCGCCTGTGGAGTAGACATCGAGGTTGTGCGGATCCAACCAGGTGACCAAGCGCAGCATGGGCAGCACGGCGTCGTAGTTGCCCGAATCGAAAAAGCTGTCGGCGCGCACCCACAGAATCGCCGCCAAGAACTCGCGGAAACCCGCCACCGCCGCCAGCAGTTGGTCGGGCGACAAGCCGACAGGCGCAGTCTGCTTGGGCGCGTAGTCGCGTGCCCATATCGGGAAGATACGCGCCTGTAGCCCCGCCTGAATCAGGAATAGAACCACAATCGCGACCCATAACTTGCTATGATTGCGTTTCATCGTTGTTGCCTCCGCAGTTGCCGTCTTCGCCATAATCGCTTACATCTCCCGCTGGTTGAAGATTAGCATGCTGGCGATGAGCAGCAGCGCGATGTAGACGATTGCGTATGCGAGCGTCTGCACCGTGTACGCCGTCGGGTCAGTCAGCACCTGCTCTGGGTTGATAATCGGGTTTTGCACATTGAAGTTGGCGAAGTTGGGCAGGATAACCGTGAGCAGCTGGACGGGGACGCGCGTCAGAGGCGTGACCTCGGGATTACGCTGGATGCTCTCTAAAAAGCTACTGAGCAGGTTGCCCATCAGGAACACGCCGCCTGACAGAAAGTAGTTCACCAGCGGTGAGACAAAAGTAGAGAAGAACAGCACGACCGCCGCCAGCAGCGAACTCTGGAAGAAGAACATGATCAGCCCGTGAATAATGTCTGGGTCAAACTCGCCCAGCGCTATCCGAGAAGCAATCAGGAACACGATACCCATCATCAGGTACATAAAGCCGAGCGTGCCCACCGCGCCAAAAAACTTGCCCAATATGAACTGGTAGCGCTGGACGGGCTTGGAGAGAATCGTGTAGATGGTGCGCCGCTCGATCTCGGTGGGAATCATGCCCGTGCACAAGATGATGGCGATGAAGGTTCCTGCGAGCTGAATCACGCCGAAGCCGAAGCCGAGAATCAGCGGGCGTGCGCCCCGCGCGCCCGCGAACGGCTCAAAGGCAGGGCTAATCAGGATAATCAGCAGCGCGACAAGCAAGATTACCATCAGAATGCGCTTGCGCACTGCCTCGCCAAAGGTCGCTCCTGCGATTGCAAAGGTCGTGTTCATGCGTTTGTGCCTCCTTGAATGGTTTCCACGAACAGGTCTTCCAGCGAGCGTCGATAGGGCTTGACGCTCACGATGTGCCCGCCTGCCGCCCGCACGATGTCAATCACGCGGTCTACCGAACCGTTGTCGGGCTGCTCGACGATAAGCCTGCCGTCGTGCAGGCTGACCTTGCCACCCAGTTGACGGATGGGTTCCACCGCGTTCTCGGGCACTTTGTCGGCAATCACCTCCACATGCCCGCCTGCAAGCAGCTCCTCGATGCGTCCCAGTTGCACCATCACGCCCTTTTTGAGAATCGCCACGCGGTCGCACACACGCTCGACATCAGAAAGCTGGTGCGAGCTGATAAAGAGCGTCTTGCCCTGATTGCGCAGTTCCAAAATCATATCGCGAATATCGATGTGCGCGATTGGGTCTAACCCTGCGGTCGGCTCGTCTAAGATGAGCAGTTCGGGGTCGTTGATAAGGCACTGTGCCAGCCCGATGCGCTGCAGCATGCCCTTGGAGTAGGTGCGCAGTGTCTGGTCAGCGGCGCGGGATAGCCCAACGCGATCTAACAACTCGTTCACGCGCTTGCTGCGCTCTGGCTCAGCGATGCCGAACAGCTTGGCGTAAAAGGTGAGTATCTCCCGCCCCGTCATATAGTCGTAGAAGTAGGGGGTTTCAGGCAGGTAGCTGATCCTGTAGTGGTTTTTCGGGTCGCCTGCAGGCTGCCCCAGCACATACGCTTCGCCTTCGGTCGGGTAGATAATCCCCAGCAGCACCTTAATCGTGGTGGTCTTGCCCGCGCCGTTGGGACCGAGGAAGCCGAAAATCTCGCCGCGATACACCTCTAAGTTGAGGTTCTTCACCGCGTCCACAGCCTGCTTACTCCACAGTCCCGAATAGCGCTTCGTGAGATTCACAGTCTTAATCGCTAAATCGCTCATTACCGCCTCCTATGATGACGATTACGGGGGAGATTATACCTGACCCCTGCGCCACGCGGTATACTCCGCATGTGAGTTGGTTGACGCCTGAGTATCGCGCGACGGCGGAGCGGTACGCGCCGCGCTTCGGAGCGCTGAGCGCGGTATGCCTGCTCATAGTGCTAATGGCATGGCTGGGAATTGGGCTGCGCGGGCTGGAGCGCGAACAGCATCCGAACGCGCTCCAAGCGTGCCCCGAAGCCTACCTGCGTAGCGGGCAATATCAGCTGGTGAACTGGTTGCCGTGCGGTGAGCAAGCGTTCGAAACTGCCCGACAACGCGACCGTCTGGTACTCATTGAGCTGGGCGCGTACTGGTCGGGACGCTGCCAGCGACTCGGCAGCGAGGCGTTCTCCGATTCGGGCGTGGCGGATTTAATCAACCGCGAGTTTGTCGCCATTAAGTTCGATGCGGACGCGATGCCGAAGCGGGCGCGCTATTTGCGGCAACTGGCGCAGCTGATGGGCGCGCCTGACCGCTACCCGATTCTCGCATGGTTCACGCCCGACGGTAAGCCCATTCGTGCCGTTGCGCCCGACACTCGCGCCGAGCTGATGCGCCACCTCGAGGAACTCAGTCAGATGTACCGCACGCGCCCCGCACAGATACAGCAACTGGCGGCGCAGTTGGAGCAAGCATGGAACGCGCGCTGGGCGCGCCCTGCACGCGCGGCGACCATCGGTGGCGTCCGCGAAGCGTTCCTGAATGCACTGCCCCCACTGCCGACAGCGCCGACGGAACCGACCAACGCCCCGCCTGCCTTCAACCTATGCCATTTGGAGGCGTTGCTGGCGCTGGCGGAGCAGGGCGACCTCACGGCGCAGGAGCAACTGCTCGCCCGACTGCGCGCGCTGCGCGACAGCCCTTACTGGGACGCCGAGCGCAAGACCGTCCAGGCGTTGCGCGACGGCATCGACCCTGAGGGCAAGTCGACAGGCGGGGCGCGGCTTATCGAACAGGCGCGCCTACTAAGCCTCTACAGCCGCGCGGCGCGCCTCGACCCTGAGCTGGGCAGCGTCGCGCATGAACTGGCGGATGGGCTGCGCGCCCACTTCTACCGTGAGCGACCTGCAGGGTTCATCGCCTCGCTTGCCCCGCCGAAACTGCGCATCGCGATTGCGCAGGCGAAGGGACTGCCCCAATCTGACCCGACGCTGTTTGCGGACGCGAACGCCTACGCTGTCGTCGCACTTGTAGACTATGCGGAGACCTTCGGGACGCTGGATCCGCAGGCGGCGTGGGCGCGCCAGACCGCGCCGCGCGTGCTGGAGACGCTCCGCGCCCTGCGCACCCCCCGCGGCGACCTGTTCCACAGCTCGGCGCGCGCAAGCAGCGATTGGATGCCCGACCTTGCGCTTGTCGCGCGCGCTGCCGTGCGCGTGCATCGGCTCCAGCCCAGCCCGCGCACGCTCCAGTTCGCCGAGCAACTGTTGCACCGCATCTGGCGCGAGTACGCCGACCCGACAGGCGGCTTCTACGACGCCTCGCAAAGCAGGCAGTGGGGCAACTTCAAGGTCGTGCCCGTGCGTATGGGTACGGACGACGGCGATATGCCCGCCGACAACGCGCTGCTCGCGCTGGCGATGTGGGAGTACGCCCAAGCGTCAGGCGAACGGCTCTGGCAGCAACGCGCCCTACAACTCCTGCAAACGCTCGGCGGCGACTACGACCCTACCCAACCGCTCGCCTACGCAGGGTACACTCAGGCGCTTGCACGAATCCAGCCATGAACCAAGTGCTGTTGGGACGCACGAATCGGTATGTGTTCCCCATCTGGGCGCGGGGGCATCTCACGGGTGACGGCTCGGCGGAAGAGCGCGCCGCGCGCTTGATGGACGCGCTGCTCGCCTCGCCCATCGAGACGCTGGACATCTCGCCTGCGCCTGCGTTGTGGGGACGATTCCTGCGTGAGCGAACGAACCGACTGCAGATTGCGGTCGCTACGCCGACGAATCTGCTGTTGCACGCTCCCGACGCCCGCATCGCGGCGAACCTCGTGCAATCGCACCTCATCGAGACGCTTTGCGCCGTCGGACGCACGCACATCGATTACTATTTTCTCAGCCTGCACGAGATTCCGACCGAGGCGCAACTGAGCGGCGCGTTGGAAGCGTTGGAACTTGCGCGTCAGGAGGGGCAAATCGGCGCGATTGGGCTGGCGGCGTATGGCAAGCCGCTCGCGATTCTCGCGCTCTGGCGCACCCACGATGCCTTCGAGGTCGCCCTGCTGCCCGACGAGGCGGAACGCCTGCAGACGCTGCTGCCCGAAGCGCACGCACGGCGCGTAGGGGTCGTCGTGCAGATTGAGGGGAGCCGCGCGCCTGATAAAGGGCAGGTCGTGCTGACGCGCATCGAGCAGGCAATTGCGCTGGCATCCGCGCGCTGATACCCATCGCGCAGGCAAAGTTTACAACGCCCCTTGGTTCCCCCTGCGAGCAGGGGGAACCTTAAGGAGGGGGTCTCCAATCTCGCTGGTTTTCGTAAATTTTGCCCACAGGAGCCGTCTGGCGAGGCTACTTCTACCGCTTCAGGTCTTTAGCGACGCTGAGCATCTCGTCGGCGGTCTGGATGGCGCGGGAGTTGACCTCGTAGGCGCGTTGCGCCATAATCAGGCGCACCATCTCGTCCACGATTTGCACATTCGAGGCTTCCAGCGCGCCGCCTGCGATACTGCCGATGCCGTTCGTACCAGGTGCGCCCTCAATCGGCTCGCCTGCGGCGGGCGTGAGGCGGTAGAGGTTCAGCCCAATCCGATTCAGCCCCGCAGGGTTCACAAAGCGCACGAGCGTAATTTGCCCGATTTCCTCCACGCCGTCCTGCCCGCCGCGCCGCACGCTAATCACCCCGTCGCGCCCAATCATGATTTGCTCGGCGTCGGGTGGGATGATGATTTCAGGTTCCAGCGGGTAGCCGTTGGAGGTCACGAGCCTGCCTTGTGAATCGAGCTTGAACCCACCGTCGCGCGTGTAGGCAATTGCGCCGTCGGGCAGCAGCACCTTGAAAAAGCCGTCACCCTCAATCGCCATATCGAGCGGGTTGCCCGTGACCTGCAGCGCGCCTGTCGTAAAAAGCCCGTAGGTGGCGGCAGGGCGCGACCCCAGCCCGACCTGCAAGCCGCTGGGCAGTTGCGTACCCCCCGCCGCCGTCGCCCCCGCAGGACGCAGCGTCTGATACAGCAAGTCCTCAAAATCCGCACGCACGGTCTTGAAGCCGTTCGTGTTCACATTCGCCAAGTTGTTCGCGATTACATCGATATTAAACTGCTGCGATTCCATACCCGCCGCGGCGGTGTGTAGTGCGCGTATCATCGATGTCCCTCCTATACCTTCGGTAGTTCGTTGATGGCGCGTCCGAGCGTCTCGTCATGCGCGTGGATGATTTTCTGGTGCGTTTCGTAGGCGCGGATGAGTTCAATCATCGTGACCATCTCGCGCACCATGCTGACATTTGAGGTCTCCAGTGCGCCTGCGACGACGCGCGGGTTGGCGACGGGCTGCGCCGCGCCCACAAAGTCGCCGTTGGGCGATTTGGTAAGGTCGCCTTGCACAATCAGCAGTCGCGCGACGCGCGTACCGTTCGCCAGCACCGAGCCATCCTCGCCGATTTGCACGGTCGCGTTCGGCGGCACGCGAATCGGCTGGTTGTTCTCGCCCAGGACGGGGTTGCCCGCGCGGGTAGTGAGTGTGCCGCTGGCGTCTAACTGGAATGTGCCGTTGCGCGTGTAGCGGACGCCCTGCGCAGTCTGCACCGCGAAAAAGCCCGCGCCGTCGATGGCGACATCCAGCGGGTTGCCTGTAGTGGTGAGCGCGCCCTGCTGGAAGTCGGTGTAAAGTTCGCGTAGGATTGCCCCTGCCGAGAGCGCGCCGATGGGCTGCGTGCGCGTCCCCTCTACACGGTACAGTTGCCGTTCGTAGACCGTCGTGAAGGCAGGGCGGTCCGCCTTAAAGCCTGTGGTGTTCAGGTTCGCCAGATTGTTCGCAATCGCGTCCTGCGCTTTCTGTCGGGCAGCCATTCCCTCGGCTGCCACATACAGTCCGCGTATCATCAGCGGGCATTATCGGCGCAGGGGCAGGCTTTCTGCAGGTAGTGCGTATCCTGCTGCGGCGCTACTCCTCTGCCACTCCTAAATCAGGTATACTCTCCTGTAGGAGGCGCAAGATATGGAGGTCAAACTCATCCCGATTGACCAGATTGTGGAGGATCCCGACCAGCCCCGACGGGGCTACGACGAGGAGAGCCTGCAGGGGCTGGCGGAGAGCATCCGCCGCTACGGGCTGATTAACCCCATCACCGTGCGACCGTTGCCCGACGGCGCAACCTACCAGATTGTGACGGGCGAGCGACGCTGGCGCGCCGCACAAATCGCTGGGCTAACCGAAATCCCTTGCATTATTAAGCACATCGACCACGACACCGCGACGACCGAGCAACTGATCGAGAATTTGCAACGCGAGGATCTCGCGCCCATCGACAAGGCGCGCGCGCTGAAAAACCTCAAGGAGAGCCGCCGCCTCACCAATCGCGAACTGGCGCAGATGCTGGGGCTGAGCGAGCGCACCATCGGCATCTGGCTGGGACTGCTGGAACTGCCCGAAGAGGTGGGCGAGCAAGTGATTGCCGTGAGCGGACGCCCGCCTGCAGGCAGCATTACCGAGAGCCACGCTCGCAGCTTGCTGGAACTGGACGACCCCGAACTGCAGACGCGCGTCGCCGAGAAAATCCGCGAAGAGGAACTCACCAGCGACGAGACCGCCGCCCTCGTGCGCACGCTACGCGACGAGCCTGACCGCGCCGACGAGATTCTCGACCAGCCCGCCGAGCAGGTGCTTGCCGTCGCCGAGGTGCGCGGACCCGCGCTCGAAGTGCGCCGATTCCGACGCTACCTGGAAGGACTGGATGTCTCTGCCCTGCACCCCAGCCACCTGCCCCCCTTAGAAGAGGAACTCGAACTGCTTTTAGAGATTATCGCCGAGCAACTGCAGAGCATTCGTGCGGAGGTAGGATGACCGTCGTCGCGATTGACGGTCCAGCGGGCTCGGGCAAAAGCACGCTGGCGCGGAGCCTGGCGCGTGCGCTGGGCTTCGTGTACCTCGACACGGGCGCGATGTACCGCGCGCTCGCGCTCGCCGCCGACCGTGCAGGGCTCGACCCCAACAACGCCGAACGACTCGCCCAACTCGCCCAGCAAGTAGAGATCCGCTTCGTCGCCGACGACGAGACGCAGCGCGTGCTTCTCGACGGCGAAGATGTCTCGGAGGCGATTCGCACGCCCGAAATCAGCGACCTTGCTTCGCGGATCTCGGTGCATTCGGGCGTGCGTCGCGCGATGGTCGCCCTGCAGCGCGCTATAGCGGCGCAGGCGCACGGCGTCGTTGCTGAAGGACGCGACACGACCACCGTCGTGTTCCCCGACGCGGCAGTGAAAATCTACTTAGACGCCTCGCCGCAAGAGCGCGCCCGCCGACGCCAGCACCAACTCCAGCAGCAGGGCATCGAGGCGCCCTATGAGCAGGTGCTACAGGCGATTCTGGAGCGCGACGCGCGCGACGCCGCCCGCGCCGACTCGCCCCTGCGCGTCGCCGACGACGCAATCGTCATCCAGAACGACGGCTGGAGCAAAGAGCAGACCTTCGAGTACGCCCTGCGCCTCTGTCGAGAGCGGTTAGGCGTTCCGTAGGACGCGCAGGGTTTCCCTACGCCCTCTACCCGACTTGACACACCCGCGCCTAATGAGGTAAATTGCTTGCCCGTATTGACTTGGGAGACTACGATGGCAAAACGCACCCGCGCCACGCGAACCAAGCGCACGCAGGGCGCGTCCCCGCGCACGAAGCGGTCGCTGCCCGCGCCGTCGGGCAAGCCCGTGATTATCGTGGAATCGCCCGCCAAGACGCGCACACTCACAAAGATTCTCGGCAACGCTTACACGATTGAGGCGTCGATGGGACATGTGCGCGACCTGCCGAAGTCGCAACTGGGCGTGGACATACAAAACAATTTCCAGCCGACCTACATCCCACTGCCCGACCGCAAGGAGACGCTGAACCGCCTGAAAGTCGTGACACAAGGCGCGCCCACCGTGTACCTGGCGACCGACCCTGACCGCGAGGGCGAGGCAATCGCATGGCACATCCAGCAAGCGCTCGGCTTGCAGAACGCGCTGCGCATCGAGTTCAACGAGATTACCGCCAGCGCGGTGCAGCGCGCGCTCCAAGCCCCACGCGCCATCGATATGCACCGCGTGAACGCGCAGCAGGCGCGGCGCGTGCTGGATCGGCTGGTCGGCTACCAAATCAGCCCGCTACTGTGGCGCAAGTTGCGCGGCGGGCGCAATGCGCTCAGCGCAGGGCGCGTGCAGTCGGTCGCTGTGCGCCTGATTGTCGAACGCGAACGCGAAATCCGCGCCTTTGTGCCCGAAGAGTATTGGAAAATCACCGCTACGCTGACCCCCAAAACCGAACACTTCCCCTTCGACGCCGAACTGCGCCAAAAAGGCGACGCGAAAATCGAGCTTAAGACCGAAGCGGACGCCAACGCGGTGCTGAGCGACCTGCAGGGCGCAACCTACATCGTGGAGTCGGTCGAGAAGCGCCAGCGCAGGCGCACGCCGCCCCCGCCGTTCATCACCAGCACACTGCAGCAGGAGGCGTCGCGCAAACTCGGTTTCTCTGCCAAGCGCACGATGCAAATCGCGCAGCAACTGTATGAGGGCGTCGAACTCGGCGACGAGGGCGCGATTGGACTCATCACCTACATGCGCACCGACTCGGTACGCCTGTCCAACGACGCGCTGCAGATGGCGCGCGCGTTCATCCAAGCCCACTACGCGCCCGACTACCTGCCCGACAAGCCGCGCCAGTATAAGACCAAATCGGGCGCGCAGGACGCCCACGAAGCGATACGTCCCACCGATGTGAACCGCACGCCCGACTCGGTCAAGCCGTACCTGACGCCCGAACAGTACCGCCTGTACGAACTCATCTGGAAGCGGTTCGTGGCGTCGCAGATGGCAGAGGCGCAACTGGAGGTCACTCATGTCAATATCCGCGCGCGCGAGTACCTGTTCCGCGCGTCGGGCACCGTGGTGCTGTTCGACGGCTTCCTGTGCATCTACCAAGAGGGCAAGGACACTGCCGAGCGCGAAGAGGAGGAACTGCCGCCTCTGCCGCCGCTGCAGCAAGGCGAGCTGCTGGACCTGCTGAAACTGACCCCCAGTCAGCACTTCACGCAGCCGCCCCCACGCTATACCGAAGCAACGCTGGTCAAAACGCTGGAGCAAAACGGCATCGGACGCCCCAGCACCTACGCGACGATACTTTCCACGATTCAGGAGCGCGGCTATGTCGTGCTGGAAAACCGCGCGTTCAAGCCGACGCCGCTCGGCGAGGCGGTCAACGACTTCCTTGTCAAGCACTTCCCCGAACTGTTCGATGTGCCCTTCACTGCGCGGATGGAGAGCGAACTGGACGAGATCGAGGAGGGCAAAGCCAACTGGGTACAAGTCGTGCGCCTGTTTTTCGAGCCGATGCAACAACAGCTGCAGCGTGCTAACGATAGTGACGAGCGCGTGGAAGTGCCTGTCGTGGAGACTGACCGCGCGTGCCCGACCTGCGGCGCGACGATGGTGCGACGCACGGGACGCTACGGCGAGTTCCTCGCGTGTTCGCGCTACCCCGAATGCAAGACAACGCTGCCTGTGGGCGCGACAGGCGTCCGCTGCCCCGTCTGCAACACAGGCGAAATCGTGCAGCGCAAGTCCAAAAAGGGGCGCGTGTTCTACAGTTGTAGCCACAAGGAGTGTACGCTGCTCACTTGGGACAAGCCGACGGGCGCGCTGTGCCCTAAGTGCAACGCGCCGCTGGTCGAAAAGACGCTCAAACGTGCCCAACAGCGCATCGTCGCCTGTAGCAACTCTGAGTGCGACTATCGGGAGACCATTCAGGCTCCTGAAGATGACACGCCGCTGGAGGCAGTCGGCTAACGGCGACAGTGGGTGGTCAGGCAGTCTCTTAGGGCTTCGGCAGTCCTAAAGCAGTCATCCACTCAATGAGTTTCTGGCGTCGTGTGGCGTCGTCTTGGGGCAGCAGGAGCGGTCGCCCGCGCGTATCGACCACAACGCCGACCACGCCGCCTTCCAGCGTGGCGTCTATTGCGCGCCCTTTGCCCGCGCCGACATCGAACCCGCGCGCGGGCTTAATCGTCGCTTGTATCGTTTCGCCGACACCCAACGGCAGCACGCGCAACTCACCGTAGCGGAAGGTCTCGCTCTTGCCGTTGTATTCAATCGTGAGGCACGGCTCGCCCTCCTTCGCCTGCCCAACGGGTGCGACGCACGAGCCGAGCCGAATCAGGCAGTCGCGGTCAAACACCTGCGCCGCCGCTTCGGGATGCACCGTCGACAGCACCCCCAACTGCGGCATCATAAAGATCGAGTCCACTGCCAGCATCGTGACGCCTTCGGGCTGGTAGGCGTCCATCATCATCAGCGCGGCTTGGGCGCGTTTCGGCGCGTGGCTCAGCACTCCGCCGCTGCCGACTATCATGTTCAGTTTCATCATCTGCACGAGCGTCTTGCCCGTTTCGGCTTGCTCCAACGCTTCGCCGATGGTGCGCTGCTGCTGGACGCCCTTCAGCCCACGCGCCAACTGCTTGTGGTGAACAAACGCCAGCCGCAACGCTTCGCGTGCGACCGCCTGCTCCAGCAGCAAATCTTCGTAGGTCTGCGGGATAGTAGTCGGGCGAATCATCTTGTTGCGCAGGCGGTTGCGCACCTCGTACTCTTCGATATCGAACGGCAACCAGCGGCGGATGTTCTGAATGCCCGCCTCCAGCATCACATTACAGATGGAATAGCTCATGCCCAAATTCGCGCTCACCGTGCGCGTGTAGTTGCCGTCGAAGACCGAGAACACATCGGTCGTCGCGCCGCCGATGTCTACGCCGAGAATGTTGATTCCGCGCTGCTCAGCGATGGTGACCATGATTTTGCCGACCGCGTTCGGCGTAGACATAATGTCGGCGGAGGTCCAAGTCATGAGTTTGGAGTAGCCAGGCGCTTGCTGCATCACATGCTCAAGGAACAGTTCGTGGATGGCTTCGCGGGCAGGTCCGAGATTCTCGCGTTCCAAGTCGGGGCGCAGGTTGTCCACGATGCGCAGGTCGAACCGCTCGCCGAGCAGGTGGCGGATTTCGTCGCGGGCGTCCTTGTTGCCCGCGAAGATAACGGGCAGGTTCATCGTGCCGAAGCGCGGGCGCGGGTCGGCGGCGATCAGTAGCTCCGCCAGCTCCACCAGGTGGGTAATCGTACCGCCGTCTGTGCCGCCCGAAAGCAGCACAATATCGGGGCGCAACTCGCGCAACCGCTGAATCTTCTGGTAGTCTTTGCGCCCGTCGTCGATAGCGATGACATCCATGATAATCGCGCCTGCGCCCAGCGCCGCGCGTTGCGCGCTCTCGGCGGACATCTGGCGCACCACGCCCATCACCATCATCTGCAGTCCGCCGCCTGCGCTGGAGGTGGACAGATACAGGTCTACCCCACGCTTCTCGTCGCTCTGTGGCGTGAGGATTGTGCCGTCTTGAATCAGTTGGCGTCCCGTGAGGTCTTCCAACTCGCGCGTGGCGTTCAGCACGCCAATCGTCACATCGTCGAAGGGTGCTTCGACGGTGGTGGGCGCCTCGCCGCGATTAATGAGGCGGTACTCCTCGCCGCGCTTCTCGATTAAAATTGCCTTCGTGGTCGTGCTGCCGCAGTCGGTCGCCAGAATCGAGCGCACTTCCGCCATAAACCTCTCTCCTGCCCCGCTTCGGGCGGGGTTAAGTATACCTCGCAGGAGACGAATGACGCCCTTTTGCGCCTTAGCGCACCCG
The DNA here is from genome assembly GCF_047502605.1 of Synechococcus sp. RC10A2. Taxonomy (NCBI): domain Bacteria; kingdom Bacillati; phylum Cyanobacteriota; class Cyanophyceae; order Synechococcales; family Synechococcaceae; genus Synechococcus; species Synechococcus sp. RC10A2. The sequence continues at coordinate 391,769 of NZ_JANSHP010000042.1, read as the reverse complement.
AATTATGCGTTTGTCGCGGTACTCGTCGCCGAACAGGTTGCGCACGCGCACCTCCACGATGTGAAACCCGCGCGGCAAGTCAGGAGGCAGGTTCGCACGCCACAAGTGAACGGCAGGCGCCAGCCCTGGCAGTGGTCTGCCTGGCAGTTTGAACTCCTGCTCCTGCTGTTTGAGTGCGGCGTAGGCAGGGTCGGGCGTGTCGACAACCTGCTGCATACGTGTCCACGCGCCGTCGCCGACGCGCATCTCCACCGTGCAGCGCTCCGAGCCGAAGAAGTAGTTCACCAGCACGGGCGTCTCGGCGAGCTTGGCGCGGTCGACCTCGTCCAGGGTGTAGATATGCATTTGGTAGTCGGGGGGTCGGCGCGCCGCCTGATAGCGCACATGATAACGGTTGCGGTTCACCTCCAGCCACAGGTAGCCGTTGGGCGTGCCGTCGCGCATGGTCGTGTGCGGGATGCCCACAGGGTCAGGCGCGCCTGTCCACCAACTGCCGCACACCGTCACCGCGTTGATGTGATGGTGCGGCGTGCGCCCTTTCCAGCCCGCTTCCGCGCCGAAAAAGCGATGCATCTGCACATGGGTGTGCGCCGAGAACGAGAGCGTGTGGGCAAACGGCGCGAGCGCGTCGAATACCTGCCTGCGCTCCGCGTCGGGCCACTCCCACATCGGGATATGCATCAGCAGCACAATCAGGTCGTTGCGGTTCACATGGCGCAGGTAGTTGCGGATGAACTCAATCTGTCGCTCGCCCAAGCCCGCCACATAGCGTCCGCGCTGCCCCTCCTGTGCGCCGAACCACACCACATCGTCCAGCACCAGAAAGTGCGCCCGCCCATACTGGAACGCATAGTAGTTCGGACCGAAGTAGCGATGCCAAGTCTCGTCGCTGTTTTGGTCATCGGGCGAATCGAAGTTGATGTCGTGGTTGCCCAGCACATAGTAGATGGGCACGCCGATTTGTCCCATCATGCGCGTGATGGCGGGGAACAGGCTCAGGTCATCGAACACCACATCGCCCAGCACCACGCCGAACGCCGCCTCTTTCGTGCCGATAAGTTCGCGCACCACATCGCGCCCGATGTAGAACACTTCGGTCATATCGCGCGGCTGCGTGTCGCCGAACATCAGCGCACGGAAACGGTCTGGCTCGCGTTGCGGGTACAACGGAAAGTCCACCGACGCGGGCAGCGGTCCCGTCGGGGACACGCCGCCGTAGCGCACGGGAATCGAGCCGTTCGGCTTATGCACATAGTAAAAGCGGGGCACATTGTCTTCCGAGACGGGCAGCGCCCACCCGCGCGGTTTGATTACGAACAGAATCGTGTCGTCGTCCACAGGCAGCCGATAGCGTCCCTGCGCATCGGTCTTGACCACCTCGCGCTGATTGGAGACCAGCACATTCGGAACGCCCGGCTCGCCCGCGTCGCGAATGCCGTTGCGGTTGCGGTCGTGGAACACCACGCCTGTGGCGACCTGCTGCGCCCACGCGCCAACCGCCAGCGTTAGCAACAGCCCTATCCACCCAAAACGCCACTGTAGGATACGCATGCCTATAGGATACACGATAAGGATGTGAAGGGGAAGTTAAAAAAGGGGCAAGGACGCGGGAGTTAGGTATACTTGGACGAGCATGGTACAGCGACTACGCTTGAGGAACTTCCGCAGCTTCAAGGACGCTACGATAGAGCTGCGTCCGTTGAACATCGTTGTGGGGGCGAACGCTTCGGGCAAGACGAATTTGGTGCATGCGTTCCGCTTCCTGCGCGACTTGGCGCGTTCGGGGCTGGAGGATGCCGTTGCGTTGCAGGGTGGGGCGGAGTACCTGATCCCCTTGAACTCCCGTGAACGGGAAGTGACCATCGAACTAACGATTGCGCCTAATAGGGTTGTCTACCCTAAGGGCGCAAACCGCGAAGGGCTAATTGTGGAAAGTATTTGCCATGAATTGACTATCCAGACGATTCGCTCTAAGAACTCTGCGCGTGTGGCGCGTGAAACAGTGGAAGTGCGCTATGTCACGACGGGTGGCGGTATGCGGATACTGAGAATGACGCGCAGGGGAAAAAATATACGCCTAAAAGCACCAGACTCCAATCTCTTGTACGCAATTTTCACGGGAGGGAACCGCTTTGAGTTGGATACAAGCACCTCTTTGTTTGAGCTAACACCCTTTGTGTTAGGTTTGCCTCCATCTCTGTATGAAGAGAACATAGCGACTTATGACTTTTCACCTAAGCAAGCTAAGCAAGCGATTCCTGTGGCGTCTACTTATATACTGAGTGAGGACGGCTCGAACCTGCCGCTTGTGGTTCACCAGATACTGCGCGATCCTCATCAGCGAGAACGCCTGCTGCGACTCGTACAAAGTGTACTGCCCTACATCCAACATCTGCATACGACGATGGTGGGCGGGCAACATGTGCAGCTGCAGGTTCAGGAGACCTATCACGGCAAGCGCGCGCTCCCAGCAGTGCTGCTCTCAGACGGCACAGTAGAGATTGTCGCGCTGGTGGTCGCGCTCTTCTTCTCGCGTCTGTCTAATGGGCTTGTGGTTCTGGAGGAGCCAGACCGCAACCTACACCCAGGCTTGATGAGCGCGCTGATGGAACTCTTTCGCGCAGCTGCCGAACGCAATCAGGTCCTTATCACTACACACAATCCAGAACTGGTACGGCATGCGGAACTGGATGAGTTAGTATTGGTCGAGCGTGATGCGGAAGGCAGCTCGATGATTAAGCGTCCCGCAGACCAAGAGGGTGTGAAAATCTTTCTGGAAGAAAATTTGGAGTTAGACTACCTACACACGCAACAACTTCTTGGCGTATGAACGCTACTCAGTGGCGGCGAATTGCCCTGTTTGTTGAGGGCGAAGAAGACAGAGCGTTCGCCGAGCGCGTTCTGAAGCCTCGCTTGCTGCAGCAATATAGCGAAGTTCGCGTGCACATGCACGCGCAGACCCCCGATGAGAAACTAAGCAGCCACTTTCGTTCACTCCAGCGGATGAACAGCGACTACTTTCTCGTTGTAGATAAGGACAGGGTACCGTGTATCTCTGAAGTTCGGCGGGTGTATGCTCGTCGATACCAGCCGCAATTGGGTGAGAGGCAGGTTTTGGTCGCGTGCCCTATGATAGAGGCATGGTATACCGCGGGCGTCCCCACCCAAAACCTGTTCAAAGCCAGCATCCCTCCTACAGTGGAGGATGTCGACAAGCAAGCTTTTGCACGAATTTTCGGGGAACGCGCCCAGAACCTCGAGGAGCGCATCATACTGCTCCAGCAAATCCTTGATGTCTACGATTGGAACCTTGCCCTCCAGCGCAGCGAGTCGATCCGCTACTGCGCGACTCGGCTGGGAATTGCTCCATAGCCGCGCCATGAGGTACACTACCTGCGGAGGTTGGCTATGAGTACCATCAAGGAACAGCTGATTGCGGGTCTGAACACCGATCTGGCGAACGAGTACCAGGCGATTATCACCTACATTACCTACGGCGCGACTGTCACGGGCATCTACCGCGAGGAGATGAAGGAGTTTTTCATGCGCGAAGTGCCCGACGAGCTACGCCATGCTGAGTATCTGGCGAACAAAATCGCCGCGCTGGGCGGAACGCCCACCACCACGCCCGTCGCCGTGCCGCCCGCCAGCGACCTGAAGCAGATGCTGCTGAATGTGCATCGCGCCGAAGAAGAAACCATCGCCCGCTATCTGGAGCGACGCCATCAAGCCGAGCAACTCGGCGACTTCGGGCTGGTGAACGACCTGGAAGACATCATCTCCGACGAGACCAAGCACAAAGAGTCTATCGAGATGATTCTGCGCGGGCTGTAGCCATCGGGACATCTCTTTAGCGCAAGGGAAAGTCTGCGAATACCAGTCGCGCTATCATAGTTCACAGTTATCTCCTGCGAGTCTGGGCACTTTTTCACCCCCTCAGCAAGGGAGGAGAGGGGGAAAGGAGTGGGGAGATTCGCCCTGCCTGCCGTTTTGTGAACTATGCTTGGGCGATTGGTATAAAGTCATACGGCGGTCGAAAGACGCCTTGTTCGGTAATGATGGCAGTAATCAGCGCGGCGGGGGTGATGTCGAAAGCGGGATTGAGTGCGGGCGCGCCCGCGGGGGCAATCTGCAACCCATCGATGTGCGTAATCTCCGAAGGGTCGCGGTACTCAATCGGGATAGACGCCCCGTCAGGTGTGCGAGGGTCGATCGTGGAGAGGGGCGCGGCGATGTAGAATGGAACCCCATGGTAGTGCGCCAGCACCGCCAGCGTGTAGGTGCCGATTTTGTTGGCGGTGTCGCCGTTGGCGGCGATTCGGTCGGCACCTGCGATTACGGCATCTACTTTGCCCTGCGCCATCAGCGTCCCTGCTGCGCTGTCGGCAATCACCTCGAAGGGGATACCCTCCTGCAGCAGTTCCCAGGCGGTGAGTTTCAGCCCTTGCAGGCGGGGGCGCGTCTCGCATGCGTACACATGGGCGAGCGTGCCCTGCTGGCGCGCGACGCGGAGGATGCCCAGCGCGGTGCCAATCCCGCCAGTTGCCAGCGCGCCCGTGTTGCAGATGGTCAGTACGCGGGCGTTTGGGGGCAAGAGTGCCGCGCCGTGTTTGCCCATCGCGTAGTCGGCGGCGTAGTCTTCCTCGCGGATGGCGTGCGCTTCGGCAAGCAGGCGCACCCGCGCCTCGTCGGGCGTCGGGCACTGGGCGACCACCGCCTGCAAGCGTTCGATTGCGCCGAACAGGTTCACAGCCGTTGGGCGCGTCTGCGCGAACGCACGGCACGCCTCGCCAAACTCGGCGCGGAACGCCTCCATCGTCGGGGCGTCGATCGTGCGCGCGGCGAGCGCAAGCCCATACGCAGCGGCAATCCCAATCGCAGGCGCGCCGCGCACCTGCATCACGCGAATCGCTTCCGCCACCCCCTGCCAGTCGTCGTACTCGTGAACGACCATGCGCTGGGGCAACTGCGTCTGGTCTAAAATCGCTACGACGCCGTCGCGCCACTCAATCGGTTGCACACGCATAGCGCAAGGATACCTCACTCAAACAGCGTCGCAGGCGTGATGGATGTCTCGCCCAGCACCTCCGAGCGAATCGGTTGGTCGCCTGTGAACACCCCTACCGATTGCCAGCCCGCCGCTGACCAGCGCAGCACCTCCACCGACGCTGACTGGGGGTCTACCGCCCACACCTCCTGCACGCCAATCTGATGGTAGTCGCGCAGTTTCTCCAGCCACTCGGAAGCGGTATCGGAAGGCGAAAGCACCTCAATCACGAGTTCGGGCGCCACCTCGATGCGCGGCTGGTTCTGCAGATCGGGGATTTGTTCGGCGCGTTCGTGGCTGAGGAACAGCAGGTCGGGCTGGCGCGTGCGCAGCGGCGCACGGCGTATCACGACATCATAAGGCGCAGGCACAAGGTACCCCTTCGCGTCGCGGTGGATTTGCCCACCCAACCGTATCATCAACTCCGAGACAATCTTTTGGTGCTTGAATAGCGGCGTCGGCAAAGCGTTCACCTCACCGTCGATAATCTCGTAATAGGTAAGCGGCAACTGGAGATATTCGTCCCAGCCGATTCTGCGCGTCGCTGTAAGCGCCATAGGCATCTCCGCGCGAAGTATACCGCATGCGAATGCCTAATTCAGGTACAATCAGGCGGGTGAGCGCATGTCGCCGCGCACGATGCCTGTGGAGAGCGCGATTCCACGACGGTTCAAGTTCACGCGCGACGCCTACTATCAGATGGCGGCGCTGGGCTTGTTCTGGGGCAAGCGCGTCGAACTGATCGAGGGCGAGGTTATCGAGATGTCGCCGCTGAGTCCGCGCCATGTGGCGTCTACCGACCGCCTGTACCGCCTGCTGCGCGAGGTTGTGCCCGACGGCTACTGGGTGCGTCTCCAAGCGCCGCTGAGTCTGGGCGAGAGCGAGCCTGAGCCTGATGTGTCCATCGTTCTGGGCAGTCCAGACGACTACGAAGAGGCGCACCCCACGACCGCCGCGCTGGTAGTAGAGGTGTCAGACACTTCGCTGCCGTATGACCGCACCTTCAAGCAGAGCCTGTACGCGAAAGCGGGCATCCCTGAATATTGGATTGTGAACCTGAAGGACTCGCAGGTGGAAGTTTATCGCGAGCCTGCCGCTGTCGCGAACGCGCCGTTTGGCTACGCTTACCGCGCCATGCAGGCGTTCACGCGCGACGAAAGCGTCGCCTCACAGGCGATTGCGGGCGTCGTCGTGCCTGTGTCGCGTATCCTGCGGGCGTCGCACAAGCCGCTAAGGTAGAATCAAGGCATGGCGTGGGACGGGGTTTCAATAGAAGTTCTGGGGCGTCTGGAACGGTATCGGTTCCAGCCCAAGAAGATGCATGCGGCGACCATTCGGGGCGAGCGACTGTCGTCGCGCAAGGGTATCTCCATCGAGTTCGCCGACTACCGCCACTACACGCCAGGCGACGACCTGCGCCACTTGGACTGGAACATCCTCGCGCGATTAGACCGCGCCTATTTGCGCACCTATCAGGACGAGCAGGAGTTGCCTGTGCATCTACTGCTGGACTGTTCGGCGTCGATGGCGTTTGGCGAGCCGACGAAGTTCGACGCGGCGCGGTCGCTGGCGGCGTGCTTGGGCTATATTGGGCTGGTGGCGGGCGACGCGGTGTACCCGACCGCGCTGCACCATCAGCCTGCCGAGACGCGCGCCTTGCGCGGCAGGGTCGCCTACACGCGCCTGCTGGAGTGGCTGCGCACGCGCCAAGCCGACGGCAGGCATCTTGCCGCCGCTGTGCAACGCTTCGCGCATGCGAACCTGCCCAGCGGACTGGTGCTGCTGCTGACCGACGGGCTGGATGAGGCGTTCCCCGACGCGCTGCGCGCGCTGGGCAGCCGACGCCATGAGGTCGTGCTGCTGCATATCCTTTCTGAAGTGGAGTTAGACCCCGACTTGGAAGGCGACCTGAAACTCATCGACGCCGAGACGGACGACGCGATTGACATCACGGCAACGAGCGGCGTGCTGCAAGAGTACCAGCGCAGGCTGAAGGCGCATGTGGAGGCGATTCAGTCTGCCTGCCGACGGATTGGGGGAACCTATATTCAGGTGCGCAACGACCGTGCGCCGCAGGATGTTATCGTGCGCGAGTTGTACGCGCAGGGCGTACTCGGCGTCTGACGCGGCGCAGGGTGTCGCCCCACGCCGCGCGACTTTCCTTCCCCGAAGGGGTATCTTATGCAGCGGCAGGCTCCGCCGCCTCGCCCACTGCGCGGATACTCACCACACGGTCAAGCCGTATCTCCATGTAGTCGGTAATCAGGCAGATGCCGTACAGCGGCACGAAGGTCACATCCGAGACAAATAGGTTCCGCTCTTGCACATCCCCGCGCCGATCGCGCCAGGCGATCACGCACTCCATCCCGATATACTGCTGTGCGTCGTTGAACGACATAGCGAAGCCTCCCCAAATATGGTTTCTATGGGAGATTCTGCCCGATTCGGGGAGGCTCCGCACTGAACGGATTACGGGATTCGCGCTATCCCGTATCGTCCGCGCTGCGGAACAGGGGATCCAGCACCTCGGAGTATTGGTGTTCAATCGCCGCGAAGGTGAGATCCAGCGCGAGCGTCCACAGCAGCATCACGGCGCGCTCAGCAGGCAAGTCCAGCACATCCATGAAAAACTCCTTCATGACCTCCTCATAAGTGCGAGCGTTTTCGATGGGCATCTCGTAGCGTTCGCTGTAGCGGCGTTGATTGTCCCACGCCTCCTGCTGGAGTTTATCCAGGAACTCGCGCACATTCGCGGGCGTGGCGTTTTCCAAGTTCGGTCCGAACTCGGCTTCCACTCGCTGCTTGAATTCACTTAGTCGCACAGGCGCACCTCGCGCCAATTGTACCCCGAAGAGAACCTTGCTGTTCGCAGGCAGCAGACCGTATCCTCATCGGAACGGCAGGATTCTTGCGCGGAACCTCGAATCGACCTCGTCCGAGGTGGTTGGGATGCGTTGGATGGCATGTGTGGCGCTTTGTTCGGCAACCGTGTTGGGCTGGGCGGAAACGGAGATTTTTCTGGCGACGCTGGCGAAGTTCGACCCTGAGGGCGGCTCGATCATTCTCAAGCGCACGGGCAAGCCCGATATGAACGCCACGCTGCACAAAAAGCCGCGCCTATGGCTGAACAAGCAGCCCGCCGACATCGAGCAGTTTCGGCAGCTGGAGGGCAAGCAGGTGATGGCGCGGGTGAGCGTCGGCACGCAGGTGCGCCCCGTCGTGCGCGAGATGGCAGACCCCGACACCTGGAAATGGCTCGAAAAAGTGCGCCGCGGCGTCGTCAAAGGCACGCTCGTCGGCGTGGAGAATAACTACCTCATTATTGAGTTCCCCGACAAGACGCGCTTTTCCTACAAGTTCACGCCGAAGACCCGCTTCGAGCGCGACGGCAAGCCCGCTACGCTGGAGGATTTTGCCATCGGCGAGACGCTCTACTTCGCGCCGCGCCTGCTGTCGAACCTCGACACGATGCTCTTGTCGGTCAGCAACACCGAGAAGGACGCTCAGATAGGACGCGAACGCGCCCTGCCCTCCCTTCAAGGCACCATCCAGAGCATCGACCGCCAGAAGAAGATTCTCAAGGTGCTGACTCGCGCAGGCGACCTGCGCGAAATCCGCTACGACGACAAAACCGAGTTCACTTTCAAGGGCAAGCCCGTGAAGGTGGAGCAAATCAAGCCGCCTGCCCGCGCAACGATTCACCGCACGCGCGACGAGGAAGGCAACGACTACGCCCGTAAGGTGACGATTCAGCCGAATTAGGAAGCATACTTTACGAAAGCATAGGCGATTGACGATCCTCCTTAAGGTTCCCCTTGTGTGCAGGGGGAACCAAACGGGCGCGCGGTTCGGTTCCCCATGCTGATCACTTTGTATCTGCTAATGCGTACACGGTTTCGCCGCGCGCCAACTCTGCGGCGAATAGGAATGCTTCGTGAACGGCTTCAGCGGTCAATCGTGGGTGCGACTCAAGGATTTGTTCGAGAGTTTCGCCCGCTGCTAACTTCTCCAGCACTAAATCGACAGGGATTCGGGTTCCCTTGAATACAGGTTTGCCCATCATCACCTGCGGGTTCGCCTCGATCCACTGATACTGGCGCATTGCGAAGGAATTCTACCTCATCCCACCCAAACGCCACGATCCACTTACCCTACACGCCTGCTACCCCCAGTGCCGAAACGCCAGCACATACTCTGTTGGGTAGGCGAGGTAGTCGGCGTCTTGCGTTTTGGCGAACTTGCCCGTCTCTTTATCGCGGGTGCGGGGCAGGATTTTGCTGGGGATTTCACGCAGCACCGACTACACCTGCGAACAGTGCGCGACAGACAAGAATTCCTACTCCCAGCGAATGTGGTCATTTATCCCGTGCGTGTCGTAGAGGCGTAGAACCTCACGGCAGAACTCGACCATCTTCTGATCGCCCTCTTTTTCGGCGAGCTGCAGCAGCCGAATGAACATTCGCTTCCCCGTCTCGGTCTGCCTGTAGACTTTCTTCCGAAAGTTGCACTGAGCGCAGAGGGTTTGCCCATTCTCGATTTCCGACCGTCCTCCGAGATGGCGCGGTCGGATATGGTCTACATGCAGTTCCACGCCGTCGGCAAGCCCCTTACCACAGATGACGCACCGATACTGGTCGCGCTCCAGTATCGCCTGCTTTTGTTCTGGAGTGAAGTCGTCAAGCTCAACCCTTCTTGCGGATTCGGGGTCATACCGATACACGCCCTTGCGCACTTTGATGAGCCATCCCTCCTGATGGAGGCGGCGTATCATTCGCCACGGGTCGCGCGGTGGGGTTTCGTTTCCCTGCAAGCGCCACTGCTCGGTAACCCAATCCACGACAGGTCCGTGAGGAAGGTCTGTGTTCGGGTGCTGCTGGAAATACTCCTGAATCAGTTCGCGGATGGTCTTGCGTTGCTTAGGTCGCTTCATAGGCGATAGGCTCCTCTTCTACACTGAGTGCCAGTTGCCGTGAGTATAGGTACTGCATAATCCGCTGCTTTGCCAACTCGCAATAAGCCGGCTCGATCTCTACACCTATCGCGTGGCGGTTGTGCATAATCGCGGCAAGTAGTGTCGTGCCGCTGCCTGCAAAAGGATCCAGCACCGTGTCGCCGACATAGCTGAACAGCTTGATGCAGCGTTTCGGCAGCTCCAGCGGGAACGGTGCGGGGTGTCCAACGCGCTTACGGCTCTCGCCGTTGAAAGTCCACAAGCCGTTCGTCCATTCCATAAACTCCTGCGGCGTGATGTCCGAGATGCGTGTGCCAGAGGTCTTCTTCCACTCGCGCTTGTAAAGCACAACAATCAGCTCAACAGGCGCAATCACATAGGGTGCGGACGCGCTGACCCAGGACCCCCATGCCGTGCGCCGCGAGATGTTGCCCTCGTTCCACACGATGGTGGAGTGGTATTGGAAGCCCAGCCGTTTCGCCAGCGTCGTGAGGTCTGCGCCGACGCTCTGCTGACCGCCCTTGTTTTTGTCCAGCGGGATATTGAGGCACATGCGCCCGTCGGGTTTCAGCCACTCATAGCACCGCTTCAGCCACGCCTCGCAAAACTCCAGATAGTCGGCGTAGCTGAGGTCGTCGCGGTGCGTCCCATAGACGACCTCCACATTGTATGGTGGCGAGGTGACGATGAGGTCTACCGACTCAGGCGCGAGTCCCGCCTGCAGCACATCGGTGTTGTACAGTAGGCATTTCGGCTCCTGTAGCTCGAGGTAGGGCGTCATCGGGGGAAGTATACCCCGCTTACTCCTTCCAACATCGAAAAACGATTATATATTCCGTTGGGTAAGCGAGGTAGTCGGCATCGTGTGTTTTGGTGAACTTGCCCGTCTGCTTGTCGCGCGTGCGAGGCAAGATTTTGCTGGGGATTTCGCGCAGGATCACGCGCTCCAGCACAAAGCCCAGCGTCATGAGCTGCTCGGCAAAAACCTGTGCGTTCTGCACCTCGACACCGCTTAGGTGCGTATTGCCAATCACGATGCAGGCGTACCCGCCAGAGCGCATCACTCGCCGCCACTCGGTGAAGCAGGCGTACATCTCGGCGAAGTAGAGGGCGACCTCGCGCGCCTTGCGCGGGTTGACTGCGCTTAGCTTGGTGACAATCGCTTCCGCCAGCGGCGAGTGGAGGCTTCCCACAGGCTCGTGGATACCGTTAGAACGCCCAATAAACCCCTGACGGAACTCGCGCAGGTCGGTCGTCATCTGGAACCACAGCGCGCTCAGCTGGTGCAGGTCGGCGTACTCGTAACTGGTGACATACGGCGGCGAGGTCACGATGAGGTCTACCGACTGGTCAGGCACGGGCAGGGCGCGTGCATCGGCGCAGTGACAATATGCGGATGTATCCAGTGTGCCTGCACGCTGCAGGAGTGCCCAGTATTCGCGGTTGCCCCGTGCCATGCGCCGCACATGCCTGAAAAAGACCAGCGTCGGGTCGGGGATGGGCTTCTCCAACTTGCGCACAGGCTTGACGCTGCGATCGTGCCACCACGAGACGGGTTTCAGCGTGTGCGACAGGGCGCAGCGGAAAAAGGGTTGCACCGAGTCGTCCAGCATCTCAAAGGCGTGCTGAATCCGAGACAACGCGCACAGCACATCCTCGCGGAACCAGTAGCGCAGTCGCTCGTGCCAGTGGGAGTCGTCGACGGTCGCACACGCCTCGGCAAACGGCGACGGTTGTAGGGGCGACGCCAGTCTCTCCCAAACGCAGGCAATTGCTTCGCCCAGCAGGTGCGGTTCAAGGGCGCGTACCTTCGCAGTGGCGATTAAGTGCGCCACGGGATTGATGTCCACCCCGACGCTCGGTCGCCCCAGCCGTTTCGCCTCCACTAACGCCGTGCCCGACCCCATGAAGGGGTCTAACACGGTATCGCCTGGGTGGGAGTAGTCCTCAATCAGGCGCGCTGCGAGTTGGGGAATAAACTTGGCAGGGTAGCGGTGGTAGCCGTGCGTGGCGTAGCTGGTCTGCGCCTGCGTCAGGTGCGCAAACGCCCACTCAGGGTCAGGAGTTAGCCCTGTAAACTGCTCTAACACTGAAGCCGCAGAGTCGGCTAATCGAGTTCCAACCATCGTTTCAAGTCCTCACCCAGACGGTTAACGGTTCGGAAGATGCGCGTGTAGTGCTGGATTTCGGATTCGTTGCAGAAGAGATAAATCCTGTCATACATAGCGACGGACATACTGGCTTGCTTGGAAGTTAGTTTGCCCTCCGCTGTTGCCTCTGTAAGCACGCCATCATTATCGAGAGTGATAAAACAGAACCGTATGCCGCGCCCCCGCAATCGCTCTGCCCAGAAGAGATCCTGCTGAAAACGCTCGCGGAGGGAGACCTTGCAGCTGTAGACCGCGATGATTCGTTTCGGGGTGTTGCTGGTGTCCAATTCGTAAGCCACAAAGTCCACATTCGACTCTGCCGTAACCGATTGAATCTCGCCGCGTACCCACAACCGTTCACTCAAAGGCTCTTTGAGAGAGGCTGGGGTGGCGCGCCACTGCGCTATCCACAAACCCTTCAATCCTTCGCACTGGGCAGCAAACTCCTGCAGCACGATATCTTCAAAAGCCTTGCCTGATGCGGACTTCCACGACTGCTCGGCATCTCCTGACGGAGTGCGCTGGCGGAACTGCGCTATATAATCGTCCTTCAACTGCGCCCACGCTTACGTGGGAGAGTTTCCTGCTTCGCGCAACTGCCTGTATCTTTCAGGGAGAGACATCGTGCGCCTCAAGCGAGACAATCATCGCCCACTCACAGGCTCCGACCCCGTGAGACCCTCGAACGACTCGCCTGCGTGGGGATGGGTCTTGTCCTCGATGGAGGGTCCCCAAGTGCCCTGCGCGAACGGAATCTCCTCGCCGCCCAGCGGGAAGTCCTTGCGCAGGGGATGCCCCACCCAGTCGTCGGGCATTAGGATCCGCTTCAGGTTCGGATGCCCCTCGAACGGGATGCCGAACATGTCGTACACTTCGCGTTCGGGGTAGTTCGCGCCTTCCCATATGCCCGTGACGGACGGCACAGGCTCGCCATCGTCCACACGCACCTTCAGGAAGATGCGCCGAAAATGCACGGGCGAATAGAGGTTGTAGACCACCTCGAACCGCTTGGGCTTCTCGCCCTGCTGCCAGTGGGGCAGCCAATCAATCGCGGTGATGTCGCTGATATACAGATAGCCCAGTTCGGGGGCGTCGCGCAGCAGGCGGCACACCTCCAGCAGCCGCTCTTTGCGAATATACAGCCAAGTATCCCCGCGGAATTCGTACACTTCCTCAACGGCGTCGGGGTAGCGCGCGGCGATGGTCTGGTACTCGATGCGCTCGCTCATCGGTTCTCTCCTGTCAGGGCGGCGACGGGTTCAGGCTGGGGGGCGTTCAGGACGGGCGCAGGCTCAGGCTTCAGTCGCCGCGGCTCTACAGGATCTTCCCAGTCCAACGCGCCTTTTCTCCACTCGTACAGGAAACTGACCAGCAGCAGCAGGGTGAACACGCCCACCACGCCGACGGCGAACGCTCGCGCGTCGGGGGGCAAGTCGCGCACCGCCACGAAAAACGGGTACAGGAAGGCAATCTCCACATCGAAGATGATAAACAGCATCGCGGTCAGGTAGAAGTGGATGGGGAACCGCTCACGTGCACTGCCGACGGGCGTGATACCGCACTCGTAGGGCGATCCCTTCGCCAGCGACGGGCGTTTGGGACCCAGCAGCCACGACCCGCCGACCATCACGGCGACAATCACGGCGGCAATCGCGAACAGGATCAGCAATGGCACATAATCGCTCGGCATCGCGCGGTATTATACCTGCTGGTTTCCCTGTAAGTGAAGGGTTGACGACGCGAGATGATTTCAACAAGCAGATGGGGCAGGCACGAGACCTGCCCCTACATGGGCACTTACTGACCTTCTTTGATTTCATAGCGGTACTCCCACTCCATCGCGCCGGGGGGTACAATCGCCTCCCAAGTCACCTCCGTGAAGGGGTTCATCGGCGCTTTTTGGCGCAGGCTCCAGTTCCATGTGTCGCTGGTGCTTTGCTCGACGCTTTTGCGCGTGATACGGAACGGCTCGCGCGTGGCGCTGAGGTAGTGCCCCAGAAAGCGCACGCGCACGACCATCAGCACCGCCTCGGAGCGGGCGTTCGTGACGCGGATGACGCCGCGCCGTTCGGTTTCGATGCGTCCGAAGCCTTGCCCGCGCGTCTCGCTGCTCACCGTATGCGACAGGTTCACCTGCGGCGCGGGACCCAATACCACCAGCGCGTCCTCGCCCTGCGGCGTGAACAGCAGGATGTCCTGCGCGATAGGCGCGCCGTTCTGCACGACCGTAATCGGCGCAGTCGTCCACGCTAAGTTGCCCTTGTTTTCCAGTAGGATGGCGTCTTGCACCTCGCCCGATAGGTTGCGCCGCTGCATCAACTCGTAAGCAAGCTCCTCGAAGGTGCGGAACCGCCGCGGATCGCGGCGATACCAGTAGTAGCTTTCGCGTTCGCGCTGCGTGAGGTCAATTGCCCAGAAGCAGACGCGCTTGTACGGCAACGGCTGCTGCATCACCGCGTGCTGGGCGATAGAATCTTTGGGCAGGGTGATGCGTCCCAGCGGGATGAGGCTCAACTGCGGCAGCACGGTCGCCTGCGCATCGGTTTGGGGTAGGGCTTCGAGCAAAGATTCCGATGAGGCAGGCGATATGCCCATCCCAGGTGGGGGCGAAACATTCGGCACTACCGCGCCGAATCCGCCGAACCCTCCGAATCCACCGGCGCCTCCAATCGCGCGCTGGTAGACATCGTCAGGCTCGCCGAACCAGCGTGAGAGTTGCCTGAAGGTCTCGCGCATCGCCAGCGGCGAGATTTCGTCCTTCATCAGGAACTGCGGCGCGCCCACAGCCAGCGTGACCTCCGCATCGCGAAGGTCGCTCAACTCGTTGATGAGCGTCGCGTGCAGCTCCAGAGTCGCCTCGCCTTTGTCTGGGGGCAGCACCAGTCGGTACTCTGGGATCCAGCGGATGCCACGCTCAAGGGCAGCCAGCACGACGGTCGTGCGTTGCCCCGTCTTCGCGCCGTTGAGGTGTATCTCCAGCTGCGGGTGGCGCAGGGTCGCCTCGCGCTGCTTCACATAGTTGCCGAGGAACTCCACGCGCTTCACCTGCGCGGGGGTAAAAGCGACCATCCCGCGCGCTGTTTCTAACGCAAAGCTACACTGGCTCGCCATACGGCTCCAATCGTCCTGCACATAGTCGGGCGGCGACTGCTGTCCGTAGGGGTACCAAGAGTAGTAGCCGTAGTACCAATCCCTGCGCGGGCGTGGCGGCAAGACTGGCTGCGGGCTGTACGGGGGAGGCGGGTCGTGCGTCGGGTAGGCATCCTTGTAGCTAATCGCGGGCTTGAACACCCGCAGCTTGCCCGAATGCTGCTCGGTCTGAATCGGCTGGTTCGAGTCGGGCTGCGGCGCGGGGAACATCAGCTCCATCGTGACCTCCGCGCCGTCGTTCAGTACGAGCAGTTCCGCCATGTTTTGGGGCGCAATCGTGCGCTTCGCCTCGTGCCAGCTCGCCCGCAACTGCGCCACCTGCACCTTCGGGTCGCGCGAGTACGCCCACACTCCGCCCAGCAAGGCGTGGGGCAGCTCGGAAATCGCCGCCGTCGGGCTATTCACAACAATCTCGCGTTGGGTAAAGCAGTGTCCATCCTTGTAGACAACGAGGCGTCGGATGGGCGCGTCTGAAACCGTGTTCGTATCGGAAGGAGTCGCAACAGCCGTCAGCAGACTACCGCACAGTGTAAGCCAGTATCCGCGTCTCCTCATTAGGAATCACCGTCCAGCAATTAGACGAGTGTCTCAGGGGGTGAGGTTTCACACACGAGAGTAGTCGCCTGTCTAACCCCTTGACACAGGGGGCAAAGCATGCTATAATATAGTTCAGAATACGATTTCTCACGGCGGGCGTGGTCGCCCCCACTGCAAGTAATCTGGGAAGTATTCCGACGCAGGGTCGCATAATGCGGAGACGCCTAAGTGTTGCAGGGCTACTATTAGCGTGGATGCTGTCAGGCTGGGCTGACGAGCAGACCTACCCTGTCGTGTTTCGTCTCGCGCTGGACGCCCCTGCGGAGGTGGTTTATCTGGCGGGCAGTTTCAACCAGTGGCAGCCGCGCACGACCCCGATGATTCCCGACGCCGAGAGGCGCGTGTGGAGCCTTACGCTACGCTTGCCCGCGGGGGCGCACCAATACAAGTTCGTGGTCAACGGCGTGGACTGGCGCACCGACCCCAACGCGCCCGTGATTGACGACGGCAACGGCAACCTGAACTCGGTGGTGTGGGTGGAACCAGACGGCTACAACCGCCCCGCGCGCATCGGCGACGGACACATCACCCGCAGCGCAATCCGCCATAACCCCAGCGACCTGCGCGACCGAAACCCCATCGGCGGGCAACTCTACCTGTGCCTGCGCGTGCGCAAAGACGATGTGGCGCAGGCAACGCTCGTCTACCGCCAGAACGGGCGCACGCGCCGCATGGCAATGACGCCGTTTGTGAGCGACGCGCTGTATACCTACTTCCGCGCGCGGCTACCCGAAGCCGACATGGAGTATTGGTTCGAGCTGCGCGATGGGCGGATGCGCCTGCGCCTACCTGCAGGCAATGCCACCTTCCGCCACCGCCGCGGCGAGAACCGATTCGATGTGCCCGACTGGGTGCAGGACGCCGTCTTCTACCAAATCGTGCCCGACCGCTTCTACAACGCCGACCCGACCAACGACCCCGACCCCAGCCAACCGATTGACTTCACGGGGCGCATCGAGGGCGACGGCTTCTACGGCGGCGACCTGCAGGGCATCCTGCAGCAGATGGACTACCTGCGCACGCTGGGCATCACCGCGCTGTACCTGACGCCCGTGTTCGCCTCCGTGACGCACCACAACTACGACACCGACGACTACGAGCGCGTTGACCCCGAACTGGGCACGAACGAAGACCTCATCGAACTCGCGCAAGCCCTTCACCAGCACGACATGCGCCTGATTCTGGACGGCGTGTTCAACCATGTCGGCGTCTACTTCTTCGCGTTCCAAGACCTGCTGCGCCATCAGGAGCAGTCGCCGTTCCGCGAGTGGTTCATCGTGGAGCGGTTCCCCGTCGCTGTGCAGTGGAACCCCAATTACTGGGCGTGGTGGAACATTCCGTATATGCCGAAGCTGAGGCACGAGAACCCGCTGGTGCGCCGCTATCTGCTCGGCGTGGTGGACTACTGGACGCGCGCGTTGCGCTTGGATGGTTGGCGACTCGATGTGCCTAACGAGGTGCCCGATATATTCTGGCGCGAGTTCCGCCCTGTGGTGCGCCGCGCGAACCCCGACGCCGTGATTATCGGCGAGATTTGGGACGACGCAGGACGCTGGCTGCAGGGCGATATGTTCGACAGCGTGATGAACTATGTCTGGCGCGGCGCGGTGCTGGGCTTTGTCGCGCACAGGAGCCTCACACCCTCGCAGTTCGACCAGCGCATGGCGCAGTTGCAGGTGATGTACCCGCGCCAGAGCCTCTACGCGATGTATAACATGCTCAGCAGCCACGACACGCCGCGCTTCCGACGCGAGTGCGGAGGCGACCTGAACCGCGTGCGGCTGGGCTTACTGTTGCAGTTCACGGCAATCGGCGCGCCTGCGATTTACTACGGCGACGAAATCGGCATGGACGGCGGCGGCACCCCTGACAATCGCCGCCCGATGCGATTCGAACGCACGCCCGACGAGCAGTCGCTGTTCGAGTATACGCGCGCGCTGATTGCCATGCGCAAGGGTTCGGTCGCCTTGCGACGGGGCGATTGGACGACCGTGCTGGTGGACGACGCGCGCGGGCTGTACGGCTTCGTGCGCCATCACAACGGCGACGCCGCGCTGGTGCTTGTCAATGTCAGCGACCAATCCCAGCGCGCCACCGTGCCCGCGTGGAACGGCATCTCCCAGTGGGCGCACGCCGTAAGCACGCACACCCCCACCCAAACGACTTTCACGGTAGTAGAGGGGCGCATCACCGTAGACCTGCCGCCCCTGTCGGGAACCGTTCTGGTTCCCAGCGGTAATTCATCTATAGGAGGTAAGACACAATGAAGGCAACACAGCATCGTGGCTTTACGCTCATCGAGCTATTGGTCGTTATCGCGATTATCGCCATTCTCGCGGCGATACTGTTCCCTGTGTTCGCGCAGGCGCGTGAGAAAGCGCGCCAAACGCAGTGCCTTAGCAACGGCAAGCAGATTTCGCTTGGGCTGCTGATGTACGCCAACGACTTCGACAACCGCCTGCCCGTTTACAGCTGGCCTGAAAGCTACATGATTGCGGCGCGTGCAATGCCGTATATCAAAAACCGCGACATCTTCAAATGTCCCTCGTCGCCGTTCCGTCAAGGCTCGGTGCAAGCCGCCCAGCGCGACAACGGGCAAGCGGATTACCTGACTGCGCCCAATCACCCGCTGGTCGGGCTGGGAACCTCTACGCGCGGGCGACAGAATTACTTTGACGACATCTACCCACCGATGGACTACCGCACCAACGAGAACCTGTGGGCGTACCGCTGGTCAGACTCGCGAACCGCGTGCTACCTGCCGCCGCTGCAGTGCGCGGGGGGTGTATGTGTTGAGCCAGGCAGATCCATCGACGATCCTGTGGTTGTCAACCCCAGCAAGGCAGTAATGATGATCGACTTCCCGACGGCGCACTTTGAATGGCCTGGTGGTCGGCTCTGGGGCGAGAACTTCAAGGGACGCCACAACGAAGGCTCGGTAGCCATCCATGTCGACGGGCATGCCAAGTGGTATCGGTTCCTCGCGCTCTATCCGCGCAGCGTGCAGTGGAGCGGGCAGTATGTGGAGTGGTACTACTGGGGGCTTGCCTGCGGGCATGAGAGTGTGAGGTAAAGCGCTCCCATACACAGCTGATGCGAAGACCTGTTGATTCATTATCTATCACTGTTGGGATGTGGAAGTTGAACCAGCACAGAACATATCATAACTGGAACCGTGTGCAGATAAGAAAATCTTATCTGCACACGACTAAGTGCCGATGCACTGTGTTTTCGACATCGGCAACCCGGAGCGGGCAACCACAAGGGTTGCCCCTACGGAGGTGCAGCGACGCCAACCTTGCAGGGGCAGGTCTTGTGCCTGCCCCGTCCGCATGTTGAAACCCTATTATATTCTGATCGCAAATGTCCTGCCTACTGGAGGGCATATACCTCTACCATCCGCTGTGCGAACACGAGTTGCAAGCGTCCGTGCGCGATGGCATCGTAGTACAGCGCGCGCCACGCTTCGGGCGTGCCCTGCGGCGTGAACTGGCGGTTGATGAGCAGGTAGGTGTAGCCGTTGGCTGCCATCCAGCGGGCGAGGTCGTCGCCCGACTGCATCGAGTCGTAGGGGATGAGGCGATGATGCCCCGCGTTGCCCCACAGGTAGCGTCGCTGCAGGTAGTAGCCGCGCGTCTCGTCCAGCAGGATGACGCCTGCGTCGGGGGGCGTCTGCTCGTTGATGAAACGCACGGCGGGGTAGATTTGCAGGCGTTTGGCGAGGTAAGCGTCACGGTCGCGCAACGCAAGCGGCAGCACAGGCAAATACACGCTCGCCATCAGCCACAGCGTGAAAACTGCTTGTAGCGCGAGCAGCCCCGCATAGCCAAACCTGAGCCAGCCCGCCGCGCGCGCCGCCGACGCCAAGCCGCCTCCCGCCAGAATCGGCAACAGCAGCAGCCAGTAGCGAACCTGCTGCATCATGTAGAACCAGCCGACGGTATGCAGTCCCGTGAACGCGAGCAGGTAGCCCGCGCCCTGCGTGAGACCGCCCGACAGCCACAGACTCGGCATCGCCAATACGCCCACCCCCAGCGATGGCAGCAGGAACACCCGCTCGCCCACCCGCGCGCCGATGGGGTCGGTAAACGGCGCAGGGTTCGCCGTCAAGTTCCACGGCGCGAGCAGCAGCTGCGCAGGCTCGCGCCCCAGCCCGAACTTGAGCTGGTCGTTGCGGTAGGCGTCTGCTTGCGCTTGGCTCCAGTTCTTGCCGCCGAAAATCTCGTAGGCGAACGGATAGACGGGGTTGCTCGTCCAGACGGCGTTGCGGATGTACCACGGCGCGCCGATGGCTCCCGCGAGCAGCCCCGCGCCAACCAGCGTCGGGATAAGCTTCGCTCGCCCTGCCCGTATAAGCCACACCAGCCCGACCAGCCCCCACAGCCCCGCCGTGAGCAGTGCGGTGTATTTGGTGGCGAGCGCGAAGCCCATCAGCGCGCCCGAGATCCCCAGCCAACGCCGACTGCCCTCCTGCACGGCATACGCCAGCGCGAACATACCCAGTGACGCATAGAGCGCGGTCGCAAGGTCCGCATACGCGCTGAACATCTGCCACAGGAACGCAGGCGCGCCCAGAACCAGCGCGGCTGCCCACGCGCCCGAGATGCCCCGCCGCTGCAGAAAGCCCGCCGCGCCGAACACGGTGAGCATCCCCACCGCCCAGTGCATCACCTTCGCCGCCGACTCGCCCGTCACACTCAGACCCCACAGGTAGAGCATATCCTGCAACGGCGGGAAGTAGCTTTGGTGCATAAACGGAATCTCCACCATCCTGCCCGCCTGTAGGTAAAGCTTGGGGAAGGCGAGGTGGTACGCGAGCGCGTCCCACTCGTTGCCATCAGGCGGCAA
Source organism: Synechococcus sp. RC10A2 (assembly GCF_047502605.1). Classification (NCBI taxonomy): domain Bacteria; kingdom Bacillati; phylum Cyanobacteriota; class Cyanophyceae; order Synechococcales; family Synechococcaceae; genus Synechococcus; species Synechococcus sp. RC10A2. Next base: position 371,026 of record NZ_JANSHP010000042.1, on the reverse strand, counting down.
GGCGCAAAGCAGCAGGCTTAGGAGGGCGAGTACGGCAGAGAGGATAAATAGCACAGTTTGTGGCGATCTGTGTAGGATTTTCCTCTCCCCAGCCCTCCCCGTCAACGGGGAGGGGGTTTGGGTTCCTCCCCCGCTTGCGGGGGAGGTTAAGCGGGGGGCTGTGTCTTCATCTGCCCCCTCCCCGACCCTCCCCGCACGCGGGGAGGGAGTAGACCCCTCCCCAGCTCTCCCCGTCAATGGGGAGGGGGGCTGGGTTCCTCCCCCGCTTGCGGGGGAGGTTAGGAGGGGGGAAACCTTTCTCTTGAACCTCCACCACCCCACCACCCCCAACACCCCCGCCACCACCAGCGGCGTCCAGGGCACAAGCCCCATCAGCCCCAGCGCGGTGCACCCTGCAATCAGGTACGCCCACAGCCCCAACGCCAGCGCGCCGCCATACGCCCACTGCTCTAAGCGGCTCGGCGTCCAGCGACGCGCCCACAAACCGCCCAGCAGCGCGAGCGCAGCGGCTACGACCAGCCCAATCCCAACGCCCAGCACGCCGATAGTGTACCGCCTATATCAGCGGCGTCTTGCCAGGGATGGGTACAGGGTCTTGCGGCGCAGGGCTATCGTAGTCGATACTACGCACGCGCTCCACATAGTTCAGTTTGGAGTTCAGCGCGGCGTCCCAAGTCACGATTTTGCCCGTGTACGCCGACATGCGCCCCATCATTGCGGTCAGCGTGCTTTCGGCAATCGTGCGCGTCTCGTTGATGGGGTCGCCCTTGCGGATGCTCTGAATCAGCACGCGATGCTCTTCCACATAGGGGTTCAGCCACTGCTGACCTGGCTCCCAGCGCTCTTTGCCGCGCACATAGAAGTTGGTGAACTGTTCCATCAGGGCTTGCCCTTCTGCGCCGACCACCAGATTCGAGACGCGATAGGCGGTGTTGTCCATCTGGCGGCACATCGCCAGCACGCGCACGCCGTTGGGGTATTCGTACTCAATCGCGAAGTGGTCGTACACATCGCCGTATTCGGGCGCGGTGCGCGCCTGTCTGCCGCCCATCGCCATCGCCCGTACGGGCACGCTGCCCATCACCCAGTTCATCACATCGATGTTATGCACGAACTGCTCCACAGGCTGGTCGCCCGACAGCCAAGTGTAGAACAGCCAGTTGCGCAGTTGGTAGACCATATCGCTCCAGCCTGCTTCGCGGGGGCGCGGGGCGGGGCTGGCGGCGTTGTAGTAGGCGTAGGCGGCGCGAATCTCGCCGATGTGTCCCGCGCGGATGCGCTCAATCACGCCCTGATAGCCTGGATGCCAGCGGTACTGTGTGCCAGGCATTACGCCCAGCCGCTTCTGGCGGGCAATCTCGTCCCCGCGCAGCATCATCCGTACCCCTTCGGGACACACGGCGACAGGCTTCTCCATAAACACATGCGTGCCCGCTTCCACCGCCGCCAGAAAGTGAATCGGGCGAAACGCGGGCGGCTCACACAATAGCACAAGGTCAATCCCGCTCGCCAGCACCTTCTTGTAGGCGTCAAACCCCAGAAACCGACGCTCAGGAGGTACCTGCACGCGGTCGGGGAACTGCTCCTTGAGACCTTCATAACTGGCGCTGAGGCGGTCTTCGAAGATGTCGCCCAGTGCCCAGATGACTGTGCCTTCATCCGCGCGGAGGCAATCGATGGCAGCGCCCGTGCCGCGCCCGCCGCAGCCGACCAGCCCGACCTTGATGCGGTCGGAACCGTGCGCATGCACCATCGACGCCAGCGGCAGCGCACCCAGCACCACGCCTGCCTTCAGAAACTCTCGGCGTGTGATAGACTGGCTCATAGGGCTTATATTATAGCGTAAAGTGCGAATTCCTGCCTGTTGGGTATACTCTCCGCGAGGTATCACACCCTATGTTAGAAACGCCTGTTCGTACCGAGCAATCGCGCTTTGAAGCCATCGCCGAGAAGGTGTTGGCGGGTGAGCGACTGTCGTTTGAGGACGGCGTCGCGCTGTTCCGCTATCCGAACCTGCCCGCGCTGGGCGCGCTGGCGCACGCAGTGCGCATGCGCAAAAATCCCCACCCGTATGTCACCTATGTCATCGGGCGCATCATCAACTACACGAATGTGTGCTGGGTGCGCTGCAAGTTTTGTGCGTTCTATCGCCCGCCGAACCACGCGGAGGGCTACCTGCTCAGCGACGAGGAGATTCTGCAGAAAATCGACGAGTTGGTGCAGCAGGGGGGCGTCGAGGCGCTTATCCAAGGCGGGCTGAACCCGAAACTGAAGATTGACTATTACGAGCGGCTCTTTCGGCTGATTAAGCAGCACTATCCGCAGGTGATTATTCACGGGCTATCGCCGACGGAGATTTTGTATATCGCGCATATCTCGCGGCTGAGCGTGCGCGAGTGCCTGCAGCGGCTGGTGGCGGCAGGGCTGAACTCCATCCCAGGCGCGGGCGGCGAGATACTGGTCGATCGCGTGCGCCAGCAAATCGCCCCCTTCAAAGACACCGCGCAAGAGTGGCTGGACTTCATGCGCGAGGCGCACCAACTGGGGCTGCGCAGCAGCGCGAGCATGATGTACGGGCATGTGGAGACCGTCGAGGACCGTGTAGAGCATTTCATCCGCCTGCGCGAGGTGCAGGACGAGACGGGCGGCTTCACAGCGTTCGTGTGCTGGAACTTCCAGCCCGAAGGCACAGAGTTGCCGCATGTGCGCAAGGCGACGCCCGCTGAGTACCTGCGCACTGTCGCCGTCGCCCGCTTGATGCTGGACAACTTCGACCACCTGCAGGCAAGCATCCTCACGCAGGGACCCAAGGTCATCACCGTCGCCTTGCGCTACGGGCTGGACGATATGGGATCCACGATGATCGAGGAGAATGTGGTCTCGGCGCAGGGTACGAAGTTCATTCTGAACGCGCAGGAGATTGAGCGCGTGATTCGCAGCGCGGGGTTTATCCCTAAGCGGCGCAACACGCGGTATGAGTGGGTGGAGTAGGTAGGGAGCGAAGATGACCCTTGCAAGGGTCGTAGAAAGCCGCCAGTGTGCTTGCAGTTGGTGTATAATACAGAGGAGGAGGATATCTGCTTATGAGAGTGATTCTTGGGAGTTGTTTGTTTGTGGTCGCGGCGATCACTGGTGTCGCTCAGACAATCAACGACTCGCGACTGATGCGCGAAACAGTGGTTGGTTCGGGGTTATCCCGCCCAATTATGATTGCCTGGCTCGATCCAGCGAACCCGAACGACTTTTTCGTTGTGGAGAAGGTTGTGCAAGGTTCCAATCCTGTGGTCGGACGGGTGCGTCGCGTAACGAACGGGGTCGCAAGCGACCCGCTCTTAACGCTCCCTGTCTCCTCGGTGAACTGGGAGCATGGGCTACTGGGCATCGAGTTGCACCCGAACTTCCGCGAGAACGGCTATGTCTACTTGTATTACACCGAACCTGCTTCAGACAATCCCTCGTTGGCGAGTCGAGCGCGTTTAGTACGCTATCGGTTCAACGGAACTGCTTTTGTAGAACCGACCATCCTCTGGACAGTTCCCATCAATGTGCGCGAATATCAGATCCACTTTGGTGGCGTTATTCGTTTCGGACCCGACGGAAAGCTCTATATTGTTATCGGCGACACGAATTACCTTTCTCCAAGCGCGATTGAGATTAACCGAACCATGAATCGCGTGCTTGGTGCGGGAGGAATCTACCGCCTTAATGCAGATGGCACAATACCCGAAGATAATCCGTTTACATACCACACCGATCAACGCATCAAAGCCCTTTACGCTTACGGGATCCGCAACTCCTTTGGACTGGCTTTTGATGCGCTCACGGGGTGGTTATGGTTTACGGAGAACGGCCCGAATGTGTACGACGAGGTCAACCTTGCGTTGCCCGGCTTCAACAGCGGTTGGCTTCGGATTATGGGTCCTGATAGCCGCGACGCGCGCTACGGGGAGAACGGAAACTATCCGTATAATGCGCAACATCTTGTTATGTTGCGGAACGCTTATTACGACGACCCTCGCTTTTCTTGGTACACGCCAATTGGCGTTGCGGCGATCTGCTTCCTCCGCTCCGCCCGATTTGACGCCGACCTGCGCGACCAGTGCGTCATCGGTGAGTCCGTCAACGGTCGGCTGTACCTGTTCCAAATGAATACGAACCGCAACGGCTTTCGGTTTACCGATACACGGCTTCACGATTTGGTTGCAGACAGCGCGGCGGAGCGCGACCTAAACGCTTGGGGCAGCAGTTGGGGCGTTGTTTCAGACCTCAAAATCGGTCCTGACGGCTATCTCTATGTCGTTTCGCACCTTGCAAACCGCATTCACCGCATCCGCCCCGTGAATCCGCCTGAAATCCTCAACGGGAAGGTCTCTCTCGCAGGGTATCAAGGGCGGCTTTTGAACCAACCCCTGCGCCTCAGGCTTCATCAGGGTAATCAAACGCATACGATGACCACTCGCTTAGACGCCTACGGTCGGTTCTCGGAGCGCGTTCCCAGCAGTGGCGTCTACGATGTAAGCGTCAAGGTTGGCAATTATCTGTCCGTTCGGCGAAACTCGGTTCAGATTAGTCCGCAAGGCTTTGCGTATTTGGAACTCACGCTTGACCGCGCGGGCGATGTGAACGGCGACGATGTCATCGATGACGCTGATTTGCTGCAGGTGCTGTTCGACTTTGGCACATCCTCCAGCACAGCGGATGTGAACGGAGACGGCGTGGTAGACGACGCCGATTTGTTGGTGGTGCTGTTCAACTTCGGGGCTACGGGCGAAGGCTAACTTGGGGGGCGCTGTCTTTTCGGGGCGCTACGCCACCTCATGCCACCCCCGTTCCAACTGCGCCCGCTGCGTCTCGGTTAGGTCAGAGAGTGGCGGGCGCACGAATGCGTGTGGGAAGCCCGTTAGTGCCAGCGCGTACTTGAAGTTCGCGGGGGCAGGGAAGGCGTCAATTGCATCGGCGGCGGCGTCAATCAGCGTCTGCAGCCCACTACAGTCCGCCCCCTGCTCGAAAGCGCGGTACAGCGCGACCATGCGCGGCAGGTAGACATTCGCCAGCCCGCTAATCGTTCCTGCACCGCCCCCCTGCAGACACTGCAGCAGCAACTTCTCCTCGCCGACCCATACGCGCAGGCGCGGCGCGTACTTCAAAAACTGGCGCATCGAGCGCACGCTACCCGAACTGTCCTTGATACCCTGCAGGTTCGGGTGTTGCACCAGCGCATCTACGAGCGCGGGCGTGAGTTTGACGCGCGTGCGCTGCGGGATGTTGTAAAGAATCACAGGCAACCGACTGGCATCCAGCACGGCGCGGTAGTAAGCAACCAGCCCCTCCAGCGTTGCGGGGTAATAAAACGGGGGGGCGACCATCAGCGCGTCGCAGCCGACCTTCGCCGCCTGCCGCGCCAAATAGAGCGTTTCGTCCAAGCTGCACGACAGCACGCCCGCAATCACTTGCAGCCGCCCTCTGCCCTGTACGGCAAGTTCGTACAATTGCACCTTTTCGGGCGCGCTCAGCGAGGGACCTTCGCCCGTGGAGCCTGCGACCACCACGCCTTGAGCACCGTGCGCCTCGAAGTGCGCCAACAGCTGCACGAAGTACGGCGCATCGATCGTCCCCTCCTGCGTGAACGGCGTAATCGCCGCGACATGCACCCCCGCGCGAATCGGCTCCATCCTCAGAACGGGAATCGGGGTCGGGCGCGCAGGAAGTCGAACAAGCCGCGCCAGAACTCGGCGCGCGCCCGCACTTCCGACGCCTCTGCCTCTATCTGAGCCACTGCCATCTTCGCCTTCGCCTCAGGGGGGATTTCCATCGCATGCGCGTCCTGCAGCACGCGCCTCATCTTCTCCAGCTCGCCGTGATCGACCCATACGCCGCCACACTGGTCGCAGGTATCCAGCACAATATTCGTGGTGTAAAGGTAGTTATACGGGCGCAGCGGAGAACGACACACGGGGCACAGCTTCTCCCATGGCGGGTCGTAGGGAAGCACTTGGGGCTGGTAGATTGTATCAAGTCGTGGCAGGATGCTCTCGTCAATATCGTGCAGACGCTTTAATTCGTCGGCGTCGAACCAAATGCCTGCGCATGCGGGACACACATCGATCGTCACGCCGTAATGCACTTGAGGCTTTAGCTCAATTTGACACACAGGGCACAGTCGCTCTCTCATGGCTGTTCTCCCACAGGCTCGCCGCGCAGGGTCAGCGCGAAGTCGCCTTCCACCTCGCCTGCGCGCATCTTAAGTGTACCCCGAATTTGGCGTGTCCAGCCCGATTGCGCGTCCACATGCACCGTCATTTCGCCTTGCATTTGGGGCAGCGAGTCGGGCAACGGCTCCACCTGCACGCGGATACGGTAGCAGGAGACGCCCTCCAGCGTTTCGATGCCCTCCAGTTGGCAGAGGTACTTTAGCTCGAGGCTGCCGACGCGCTCCATGCGCCCCCACTGCGCCCCGATGCGCACGGGTCGGTCGGGATAGGCGTAGCCGAACGCGCCGATGACAAAGACCCCTTCGTCCAGCGGGGTCTCGCGCCCATCGGGGAACAGTTTCCAGCGCGTTTTGGGTTTGACTTCGCCGAAAGGCGCTGCGCTCGCCTGCAGGCGTTGCAGCGCGTCGGGCGTCATCTGTAGCGTGCGCTCGGCAATCGCGCTGCCGTCCGACTCGACCGACCGCACACGGTCGGTGTAGCGCATCTCCAGCGTATCGGTCTGCCCGCGCAGGTCACCCTGCAGGGTGAGGGTGTAGCGCCACTGGTCGCCCGCGCGCAGGGTACGCCGAATCGTATGCTCTGGCTCGCCGCAGCTTACAAGGAGCCACACCGCAAGCCAGAGCAAGCCAACCAGACGCGCCGCGCCTGCCATGTCATACCCTCACCTGCCCTTAGAGGCAGGTGCAACCATTAGAACTGGTAGCCTATCGTGAACGAGAAGCCGCTTGCGCGGTCGCGATTCGCTCCGAAGCGGTCGGTAATGTCGAAGTTCAGCTCCGCGCTGTAGGCTTCGTTGAACCACAGGGTCAGCCCGACGCGCCCGCCGAAGATGTTTTTACTCGGTCCTGTGGTGTCCACGATATACAGCCCTGCGCCGAGACGCAGCTGCAAGCGCATTTCAGTATTGTTGATAGGCTGCTCGTACACTTGCGTCACCAGCAGGCTGGTAACCGCGCCGCGCGAACCGCCCGTCTGGTGCGTGAACAAGTCCGCGCTCAGCTCCGTCGCGTCGCTGCCCAGCAACGGTACGCCTTCTGCTGCGAAGGTTAGCCCGACCGCGAACCAAGTCTTATTGAACGCCTGCAGGTCGGTGTCCGACGGGAAGTACGCGCCGAAGCGCAGGCGCGCCGCCGCCGTCTCCAGTTGCGCCGCCGCCGTCGCAAAAACCAAAGTCATCAGCGCGCTTAGCGCGCTCCAACGAATCCAGCGAGTCGTCATCATCCAGTCAACCTCCGTGTTCTGTTGGGGGGATCCCACACGCACCGATTCGCGCCCGCCTGCGCGTTTCCTGCTACTTCCGTCGGCGATTTTGCGGGTATCATATGGCTATGCAGACCGAGACGACGGTAGCGGTCGGCGGCGAGGCGACTGTCGCGATTTCGCCTGAGCCGCAGACCACGCAGGCGATGACGCCCGTGCAGTGCCCCATCTGCGCGCAGATGAACCCGCCAGGCGAGGTTTACTGCATCGAGTGCGGCTTTCTGCTCAGCAGCGATGCGCCGACGGAGACCGCGCCTGCAGGCGCGTACCCGAAACTGCGCGACGGCGCAGGACGCGAGTTCCTGCTCAAAGCAGGCGAGAACATCATCGGGCGCGACCCCAGCAGCGAGGTGCTGATTAGCGACGGCACAGTGAGCCGACGCCACGCATGCATTATTATCGAGGAGAACCACGCCTACCTCCAAGACTTGGGCAGCACGAACGGCACGCTTCTGAACGGGCAGCCCGTCGGCGCGGAACGCACGCCGCTGCCCCCGAACGCCACACTGCAGTTCGGCAGCGTACAAATGACGCTGGAGCTGCCCGAAGGCTTCGAAACGCCGACCGTCGCCGCTGAGATTGCCCCACCGCTGGCGTACCTGGTAAGCCTCACCGACCCCAGCCTGCGTTTCCCACTCTATGCACGCCTGCAACGCATCGGGCGACGCGCGGGCAACGACATCGTGATCCCCGACGCCTATGTGTCGGGGCAGCACGCCCAGATTGAAATCGTCGGCGCGGATGTGCGTATCACCGACCTTGGCAGCACGAACGGCACCTTTCTGGGCGAGACGAAAATCGCGCCGAACATGCCGACCACTGTGCCCCCCGACGCGACACTGACACTCGGTAAGACGCAGTTCCGCATCGAGTGGGCGACTGCTGCCGAGCCGACGGAAGCGTCCGAAGCCCCTCCGACCGAAGCCGATGCCGAAACGCAAGCGCACGACGCGACGACCAACGAGGCATAACATGAACGAAGCGCGCCGCGTGCAGGGCATGCTGGGCGTTCTGTTTGTAGCGATTGCCGCGCTGGCAATCGCGGTGGGGGTGTGGCTGCGCCTCACGCCCGCGCCGCCGCCTCCGCTACCCGCCCCGCCCCGCGAAGCGCGAATCTACATCCCCAAAGTGGACGCGCAAGGCGAGCTGACCTACGAGAGCAAGCCCGTCGCCATCCAGAACCCCGACACAGCGTATATGGAAGTCTTCGAGAAGCTCGTCCGCGAGCCAGGCGTGTTCCCTGAAGGCGCGCGGCTGCTCGGCGCGACCGTGCAGAACGGCACCCTGCAGCTCAACTTCTCGCCTGAGCTGACCCAGAACTTCGCAGGCGGCTCGGACGACGAAGCTGCACTTATTAACGCTATCACCAGCACCGCAGGCAGCTTCCCGAACATCGAGCGCGTGCAGATACTGGTCGACGGCAAGCCGATTGAAAGCCTCGGCGGGCACATCGACCTCTCGCACGCGCTGCCCGTGAGCCGCTAAGGAGCAGCGTGCCTACCGAAATCGGCGTAGCGGCTCTGATTGAGAATATACTGCTCGAACATACGCGGCGGGAGTGCGAACTGGAGGATTGTGTCCAGCACCGTCTTCAGTATCGCCTCTGCAGGTTCGCCCTCGTACCCCGCTTCCTGAAAGACCTTCTTCCAATCCACTCCCTCACGGCTGACCTGCGTCTTCACTTCGTGAAGTGTGTAGGTGCGCCGACCAAGCTCGTCTTTATACTTCAGGACGCTTAGCTCGCTAACGGGGTTTTGCTGCAGCACGCGGAACGCAGGCGCGTCAGGCGACTGCTTAAGCGCCTCGCTTCGGGATTCCGGTACCCCCTCACTGCGGAACACGGAAGGGACATACAAGCCAACCTCGTAGTCGTCGGGCAGGTCGCGTAGAAGTTGTTCAGGTGGTGGGAATTCGCGGTAGAGCGCGGCGCGGAAGAGCTTGCGCTGCGGCAGCGTCAGGGCGCTTTCAGGAATCCATTCGCCCGCAAGCGCGCGCTGCCGCTGCGCCGCGCTCAGCGACGCCCAGAAGCGCAACGCGGGCAGTTCGTAGTAGAGCGGGTCGTTGTCGAACGCTGTCCAGAACTGAATACTCCCGCGCCGTCGCACTCGCGTGAAGCCCCGCGCCTGCTCATCGGTAATCGCCGCCGCCAGCGTCGCATAGTCGTCCAGCGAAAGCCACTGCCACGCCAGCCACTTCGCCTCCAACGGGCGCACGATACGCTCAGGAATCTCGAACTGGTTCAGCGTCCAAAACCGCTTGTGCCGCGCCAGCAGGTAGCCGTTTGGGTCAAAGCGCAGCCACAGGTCGTTGCTGAGCAAGGTCAGCAGCGCACGAGGACTATCGAGCGAATCGCGATACCACGCAGGCACATAGCGACTGGCGTCGCTGATGACAGGGTAGCCCGTGTGCCAGGCAAGCCACTCCAACGCATCGGCGGCTAACAGCGGTCTCTCGTTGTTCACAGTGGGCTTGGGGCGTTCAAGGGGCGTGCGCTCTTTGAGCCGCGCAGTCCAGTCTTCCATCGGTGTCGCCCACGCTTCCCACTGACGCCAAGTCTCTGTCTCGGCAAGATACTCCTGATGCGGCAGATGCAACTGATAGTCAACTTTGTTCAAAAACTTCTGGGTTTTCCCGTCCAGTTCGTAAACGCGGAGTGCAACGACCATGTACTCCAGCGAGTTGCCCCATGCTGAGAGGCGCACCCAGTAGCCGCCCCAGTCGGGATTGGGCAGTGGTTGCACCTCCGTGAACTGCCCGCTTGCCGCGTCGAACTGGAGAACGCTCTCATCACTCAGTTGCGCGTGGCGCATCCAGAACGGCAGCAGCACGCGCGGGGGCAGCGGTAGGGCGTCGGGCGTCGGGCGCGTGCTGAACCCCAGCGTGTGCCCTTCCAGCAGTCTATTCACGATGGCGTCCCCTGCTTCGCTTAGGCAGTGCAGCAGGCTGCCTTGTGTATCCTCCTCCGAAAAAAAGGCGTCTCGCTTCGGCTTCGACGGCTCGCCTTGTGGGCTGTAGCCCGACAAATAGTCCGCCACCAACGCTTTCACGCGCTGTTCTTGTGTCATCTGACGCTGGGCAGCGGCCTCTTCCATCAGGTAGGCAGAGTAGGGCATGTTGGCAGGGTATTCTCTGGTCTGAGCGAACGGCGCCATCGCTTCGGCGCGCGCCTCAGGCGGCAGGCGCAGCCACTCGCGAGCAATCCGCAGCATCTCGCGCAGGGCGCGCTCCGTCGCCGCGCGGTCGTCGCGTTGGGCGCGCTCCAACGCACGGCGCGTCTCGTCAGGCAGATACAACACATAACTCCCGTCATCATCCCGCCGCCAGCGCAACCCAAACAGCGACGCAACCTGCTCCAGAATCTCGCGCGCGGGTCGGTTCTGCACATAGACCGCCAGTTTCATCTCGCGCAGCGCGTCTTGGCAGCGCAATGGAACGCCCGTCTGCTTGCGGATGTCGTCCAGCACTTCGGCGAGGCTGGCAAGGCGTTGCCACACGGTAATCGGCTTGTGCAGCGCGTCGTCGGTCAGCACGGTCTCTTGCGCCACTGCAAGCAGCAATGCGCTACTTAGCCAAGCGAACACCATCCAGAAACGCATGGTCTCACCCCAAAGTGGGTTTCGCGCTGCAGGCGGGGATTCCTGCTTCTTTGGGGGCTTACTCCTTCACGGCAAGAGATGCTGAACGGCAAGCCTTGCATCGGGCGCGAAGAGGGGTGAAACCTGCTCACTTGCCGACAGTGTCTGCTGCCAGCGGTACGCCGCACCGTACACGGCTCGCGTGTCTGCTGCTGGCTCGCGGTACACCTCCAGCACGCGCTCGCGCAGGTTCAAAATCCAGTATTCGGGGATGCCTGCGCTCGCGTAGAGGCTGCCTTTCACCTCGCGGTCGGTCTTCAGCGACGCTTCAGACACCTCCACCACCAGCAACGCACTGGTCGGGTGCTGGCTGAGGTAATCGCGCGGGCTGCCCGACACGACCGCAAGGTCGGGGAACGGCTCGTCGTAATCGCTAAGTGCAAGGGGCAACTGGGCGCGCAAGTGTAAGTTTTTCGGCAAAACTTGTTGTAGGGCTTCGCTTACCAACACGACGGCGACAGCGTGTGCAGTGTTCACAGGCTCCCTCCGCGTCAACTCGCCTGCGAGAAGTTCCAGCCGCTCCTCGCGTGGGAATACCTCCGCCTCCATCAGCGCCTCGAACTCCGCTCGTGTAATCCAGCGGCGCATGGGAAGGCTGGGACGACGACGCACTTTCGGCTTGCCTACAACGCGGCTCACGGCGGAATTATACCGCCCGCTGGGGAACGCGCATTCCAGAAAGGGGGTATACTGAGTCGGTATGCCGCGCGTGACGATTGTCGGTGGCGGGTTCGCAGGAGTCGAGGCGGCGTGGGCAGCCGCGCGGCTCGGCGTCTCCGTGCGCCTCTACGAGATGCGCCCCCAACGCATGACGCCCGCCCACAAAACGGGCTGGCTCGCAGAGCTGGTCTGCTCCAACTCGTTCAAGTCGATACTGCCCACCACCCCGTCGGGGCAACTGAAGTGGGAGATGGAGCGGCTCGGCTCGTTGGTGATTCCCACCGCGCGCGAGTTCGCCGTGCCCGCAGGCGAAGCGCTCGCCGTAGACCGCGAGGCGTTCGCCAAAGCCATCACCGCCCGCGTTGAACTCCACCCGCTGATTGAAGTCGTGCGCGAGGAGGTTACAAGCCTCCCGCCTGACCGCCCGCTGATTATCGCGACAGGTCCGCTCACCTCCGACGCGCTTGCAGGCGAAATCGCGCGGCTCACGGGCAAGCAGCACCTCTACTTCTACGATGCCGTCTCGCCCATCGTGGACGCCAGCACCATCGACTACGACAAGGTCTTTTTTGGCAGTCGGCGCGAGAAGGGCGACCCCGCCTACATCAACTGCCCGTTCACCAAAGAGGAATACGAACGCTTCTGGGAGGCAATAGTCGCTGCAGAATGCGCGCCCCTGCATGAGTTTGAGGAGCCGCGCTTTTTCGAGGGCTGCACCCCGCTGGAGGAATTGGCAGCACGCGGCAAAGACACCCTGCGCTTCGGACCGCTCAAGCCGATTGGGCTGACCGACCCGCGCACAGGCAAGCGTCCGTATGCCGTGCTGCAGTTGCGCCCCGAAAACAGCGAGCGCACGCTGTATAGCCTCGTCGCCTGCCAGACGCGCATGAAGTGGGGCGAGCAGAAGCGTGTGTTCCGCCTCGTGCCTGGGCTGGAAAACGCCGAGTTCGTGCGCTACGGCGTCGTGCATCGAAACACCTATCTGGACTCGCCGCGCCTACTGCAGCGCACGCTCCAGTTCTGCGACGACGGCAAGCTCTTTTTCGCGGGGCAGCTGGTCGGCGTGGAGGGCTACATCGAGTCGGCGGCGAGCGGGATTATCGCAGGGCTGAACGCGGCGCGGATTGCGCTGGGCAAGCCCGCCGTTGCGCCCCCACGCGAGACGGTCATCGGCTCGCTGCTGCACTACATCAGCACTTACCCGCACCCCGATTTCCCGCCGATGAACGCCAACTGGGGGCTACTGCCCGACCCCGAAGACGCGCCTAAAGACCGCGACCTGCGCCGCCAACTCAAACTCCAACACGCCCGCGATGCGATGGAACGCTTCGCGCAGGCGTTGATGTTGTGAGTAGCTACGATTTGTTTGAGGAGATGCGCGTCGACTTTTATTGCTCCCGCCTGTTCGGGATCCACACCCTGCCGAGCGCACGCATCCTGCCCAACTCGCTAATTACCGTGTCAATCGTCAAGCCGTCGTAGAGCCCCAAGTCGCGCTCGATATCGATAATCGGGTTCAGAAACTGGCGCAGCAGGTTCGCCGATTCGAGGGGCAGGTTCGCGCCTTCGATTTCGATGCGCACTTCGGCGAGGTCGAGGTAGCGTCCATCGCGGGGCACGAGCCTACCGACGGCTTTAAAGCGCACCTCACCCACAAACAGTACAGCGATGCCCTGCACAGTGGTCTGTTCAGGGGCGATTTGCACGGCAACCTCTCGAAGGTAGGGCGCGTACTTGCGCACGATGTAGGCGGCGAGGTCGGTCTCGTTCACTACGATTTCGCATGCGCCGACGCCCGTCGCGCTCAGGCGGAAGATACGCTTCGTAAGCGCGAGCGACTTGTCGTAGTAGACTTCGGGAATGACGGCACTCGCGCGTTCGGCACGCAGCCCGCGCAGGTTCGCGTTGGTCATCTGCATCACGAACCGCTTGATGCGCCCCGACTGGGGGCGCTCAGGCTCTAAGGTGAACGGTAGCCCGTTCAGTGTAAAGTCGCGGGCGTGTACCGTGAGCGTTTTAAGCCGTCCCTGCGTGAGTCCGTCGACTCCGTCGGGTTCGATTCTCACAGTGAACGCGCCATCGCCAATGCGCTGTCGGATTTCGCGCGCGGCGTTTTTCTCGATCTCGCGAATCGCGCCGCGTCCCAGCGTCAGGATAATCGCGAACAGCGCGAGCCACTCGCGCCTCACCGCGCGCCCTCCAGCCGCGCCAACTCGTTGCGGATGTCCTGATTCGTCGGGAAGTTCTCCTGCATCAGGCGCACCAGCTCGATGGCGCGGAACCGTTGCCCTGCCATCTCCAGGTAGCGGGCGAGTTTCAGCCCTACGGAGATTTCGTCGGGCACGGCGCGGTAGAGCGCCTGCAGCGCGAGGATAACCTCCACCGTCGAGCCGTACTGCTCGGCGTGCATCACCCAGTTGCGCAGCAGGCTGATGTCGTTCGGGTTCAGCCGCGCGAGTTGGGCGTAGACGCCCAGCATCTGTTGGTGGCGTCCCAGCGCGTTCAGCAGCCCCAGTTGCAGGTTCAGCAGCGCGGTGTCGTCGGGCTTGGCGCGCAGGCGACGGCTCACCAGCGCGAGCGCGTCTTCGGTCTTGCCCTCGCGTTGCAGCAGGGCGACATACGCTTTCAGCGGCTCCTCGCCAGGGGTGTCCTGCTGAGCAAGCGCTTGGAGCATCGCGCGGTAGGCGTCTGTGCGTCCCAGCTCAACCGCCAGTTGCTCCAACAAGGGGTAGAGGCTAATATCGTCGGGGTTCGCGCGCAGCGCGCCCATCAGGGTCTCCCACGCCGCCTCTTTGCGCCCTTGCCGAATCTGAATCTGCGCGATGTGATAGAGCGTCCAGCTGTCGTTTGGCTCCAGTTGGCGGGCGCGTTCGTAGGCTTGGAGCGCGTCTTCGAGTCTTTGGAGCGTTTCGTAGACCACGCCCAGCAGCCGATGGAGCTGCGCGTTGTTCGGCTCGCGCTGCAGCATCTCTTGGAACAAGGCGACGGCTTGCTCGCCCTTGCCTGCTTGTATCATCTCGCTTGCCAGAAACGGCAGGAAGCGCGCCCCGTGCCGCTGCGCCATCGCCTTGAGGTACACCAGCAGGTCATCTGTGCGGTTCGCTTGGCGGTAGAGGTCGAGCAGAGCAGAGAACGCGAGCGGATTCGGCGTCTCGGCGAGAGTGAGCCGTCGGTAAATCTCGATGGCGGGTTCAAGCTGTTCCAGTTTGCGGTACATTGCTGCCGCGCCGAGCAGGGCAATCTCGTGGTCGGGATGTTGCTCCAACACACGCTGGTAGAGCGCCAACGCTTGGGCATGGTCGCCTTTCTTCTCGGCGAGGCGCGCTTTGCCCAGCAACGCGAACGCTTCGTTTGGCGACTGCGTCAGCAGCTGATCGTAGAGCGCGGCGGCTTCGTCTTCGCGCCCCTGACGCGACAGGAACTGCGCGTACTCACGCACGAACTCGGTCCGCTGCGGGAACTTCTGCAGGAGTTGCTTGTATTCCTCGTCGGCGAGGCTCGGATTGCGGTTGCGCTCGTAGATGCGGGCGATTTGCAGAATCGGGCGCGGATCATCAGGCAGGTTGCTTGCCCAGTTGCGCAGGAACGGCAGGATTTCGGTCTCCTGCTCCTGCGCAAGCAGCACCTGCAGTTGCCCCTCGTAGGCGCGCGCGTTTTTGGGCATCAGTTTCAGCACTTGGGCGAACTGCTCGCGCGCCTTACCGTACTGCTTCAGGTTTAGGTTGCAGTGCCCGATTTCGGTCAGCACTTCCAAATAGAGCGGGTCGCTGGGCGGGAGCAGGCTGAGCGCCGCGCCTAAATGCACGAGGGCTTCCTGATACCGCTCCTGACGCATCAGGATTAGTCCTGCGCCGATGTGCGCGTCGGAGTTGCGGGGGTAAAGCTTCGCGATATGCTGGAAGTCCTTCAGCGCGGCGTCGAGGTTGCCTCCCCGCTGGTAGAGGTAGGCGCGTTTGAGGCGGGTGGGCAGGTCGTCTGGCTCGCGTTTGAGCGACTCGCTGTAGGCGCGGATGGCATGCTCAGGCAGCCCGCGCGCCTCGTAGGTCATCCCCAGCGACTTCCAGCCTGTGGTGTAGTCGGGCTTGAGCTCGGTTGTGCGTCGGAAGTGCTGTTCCGCCACATCGTACCGTTGGAGCTGGTATGCCGCGATGCCGAGGTTGTAATGGATGCGGAAATCGTTCGGGCGCGTTTTGAGGGCTTGCTGGAACTTCTGCTGAGCGACGCCCCACTCGCCGCGCAGCGAGGCAAGTGCGCCCTCCAGTACGGGCAGCTCTGGCTCTTTGGGGAAGCGGTCGCGCAGCATGCGGAGGTAGCCCTGCGCGTCGTCCAGACGGTTAATGTCCAGGCACAGGCGGGCGAGTTCGACCAGCGGTTTGGGGTCTTTCGGGTTCAGCGTCGCCGCGCGGCGCAGGTGTGTCAACGCCTTTTCGTTCTGGTTCAGCAGGCGGTAGACCAGCCCCAGATTGAGATGCGCAGGCGCGAAGTTCGGCTGCTTCTGCACAATCTCGCGAAAGAGCGGCTCCGCCTCGCGCAGTTTGCCTTGCGCCGCCAAGCGCGTCGCCCGCTCGAACCGCTCTTGGAGTGCTTTCGGAAGCGTCGCTTGCGCCCAACCAAGCGCAATCAGTAGCCCCAACCCGAGTGTCAACCCTGCGCGCATTCGCATCACGCGGGGGAGTATACCCGACGCTCCACAGAAGCCGCGTCTTTGACAGAGGTGCGAATACGAACTCTGCTGGCGCAGTTGATCTCGGAAGGAATCACGGCGCGATTGCAGTATAATTCGGTCGGGGGAACATACGATGGCGCTAAAACAAAGCCGACTGACTGAAACCGCCGAGTCGCAGGCGCACTACTCGCCCGAAGAGGCGAGCGAGATTCTGCGCTTGGCGGCGAGCATTCAGGGCAACACGATAACTGCAGAGCAACTGCGCGCAATCGCTTACGAGGCGGGTATTTCAGAGGAAAGCTTAGCGCTTGCACTCCAGCAGTGCCAGCAGCGCCGAGCAGCAGAAGCCCAGAAACAGCAGCAGCGGGCGCAACGGAAGCGACGGCTGACCGTCCTTGTAAGCGCGCTGGCACTGATAGGCGTACTCCTGCTGGCGTTTGTAGGAACCCTCGCCACCTCTTGGCGCGTCGCAACGAAAACCCTGCAGGGGTCGTCGAGATATGTTCAGGTGCTGGACTCCTCTGAAGGCTGTGTCGTTGAACGGATGCTCGACAACAACGATATTCTTGTTCGTCGAGCCGATGGAAGAACCGTAGTCATCCCCCACTTTCAGTCGGTGGTGTTTGCGTCCATCTCTCCCTCGGGAAAGCATGTTGCTCTGTACGACTCTTTGACGGACGAAGTTTGGGTCGCCAACATCGACGATGGAACCTTCAAAAAGGCCGCACCGATCGACCGGCAGGCTTCTCCCATGGGGGCGTCGCATAAAGAGTTTTTTGGGAACCCGTTCGTTGGGTGGCTTCCTGCAGAGGGCAAAGATGTGGCAAGGGTACGGCAACGTGATGGACGCATCGTAGAAATAGAGTTCCCCTTCAATCGGAGGTAGAGCCATGACACGAGATAGTAGGCTTCGCTGTGGCGCGCTGCTGAGCGCAGCGCTTCTGTCGCTGATGGCAACTGTGTGTTGGTCGCAGCAGCCTTCACTTACCTGGCTCGGTGGGCTGCCCAGATACAGCCAGAGCATAGCCTACGGCGTTTCTGCCGATGGGCGCGTGGTGGTCGGTGTGGCGTTTATCGTGGTTGGGCTCGGGCGCGCCTTCCGCTGGGAGAACGGCGTGATGCAAGATCTCGGCACGCTGGGGGGCGAATACAGTTTCGCCTATGGCGTTTCTGCTGACGGGCGCGTGGTGGTTGGCTGGGCGAGCGATAGTGCAGAACGAACGCGCGCCTTCCGCTGGGAGAACGGCGTGAGGCAAGATCTCGGCACGCTGGGGGGCAGTCGCAGTGAGGCTTACGGCGTTTCTGCTGATGGACGCGTGGTGGTTGGCTGGGCGAGCGATAGTGCAGAACGAACGCGCGCCTTCCGCTGGGAGAACGGCGTGAGGCAAGATCTCGGCACGCTGGGGGGCAGTCGCAGTGAGGCTTACGGCGTTTCTGCTGATGGACGCGTGGTGGTCGGCGGAGCGGAAGACGCCTTTATACGAACACACGCCTTCCGTTGGGAGAATGGCGTGATGCAGGGACTCAGTTCGCCGCGTGGCGGCATCAGCATAGCCCATAGCGTATCCGCAGATGGCACAGTAATCGTCGGCTTGGATTACGACCGTAATCTTCAGGCGCGCGCCTTCCGCTGGGAGGGCGGCACGATGCAGAACCTCGGCACGCTGGGCAGCGATTACAGCTTTGCTCGTGGCGTCTCTGCCGACGGACATATAGTGGTTGGCGGAACCGAAGACGCCGCAGGGCGCAACAGACGCGCCCTGCGCTGGACAGCCGAGCGCGGGATAGAAGACCTGAACCTCACCTACGCCCAGCTGCTGACTCCTGGTTCGCGTCTGGCTACAGCGTATGCCGTCTCCCCCGATGGACGCTACATCGTAGGCACAGGCTATAACGCCGCCACCAATCGCTGGGAGGCGTTCCTACTGGACACAGGCTTCCCGCTGCGTGGGGATGTCGACCGCAACGGGTGCGTAGACGACGCCGACCTGCTCCGTGTGCTGTTTGCGTTCGGCGGGCAGGGCTACCGCAACGAAGACCTCAACTGGGATGGCGCCATCGACGACGCCGACCTGCTTATCGTTCTGCTTAACTTCGGCAGTGGGTGTTAGCCCTCACTCCCAGCCCCTCGCCCGCGCTGTGGGAGGGGGGTGTAGGGGCGAACGGCTGTTCGCCCTGCTTTTTCCCCTCGCCCGCTTGCGGGAGAGGGAGCAAGGGAGGTGAGGGCTTTAAACAACCGCCCTGACCCAGCACGAGTCAACTCCCTGCGCTCACGAGTCAATTCCCTGCGGGCGCGAGTCAACTCCCTGCTATCGGGTACACTCCTGTAGCGGAGGAGACAACCCATGACGACGCGAGCCACTTTATCCGTGGAGGGACAGCCCTACACCTACTACAGTTTGCCCGCCGCAGAGACGCAGGGACTGGGCAGGATTGACCGCTTGCCGTTTTCGATTCGCGTATTGTTGGAAAACATGCTGCGCGTGGCGGAGTCGCCCGACGGCGCGACGCTCCTTGGGGCAGAGGCGGAGGCGACCCTACGCGCGCTGGCGAGTTGGCAGCCGCAGCCCGAGCCGCGCGAAATCCCGCTGATGCCCGCCCGCGTGATCCTGCAGGACTTCACGGGCGTGCCGTGCATCGTAGACCTCGTGGCGATGCGCAACGCAATGCAAGAGCGCGGCAAAGACCCCCAGCGCATCAACCCCGTCGTGCCCGCCGACCTTGTGATTGACCACTCTGTGCAGGTGGACTACTTCGGCACGCAGTACGCCTTCTTCCTGAATGTCGAGAAAGAGTTCGAGCGCAACCGCGAGCGGTATATGCTGCTACGCTGGGCGCAACGCGCTTTCGACGGCTTCCGCGTGGTGCCCCCAGGCACGGGCATCGTGCATCAGGTGAACTTGGAGTATCTCGGCAAGGTGGTGCAGACCAAGCAGGTGAACGGCGAGGTGGTCGCCTTCCCCGACTCGCTGGTCGGCACGGACAGCCACACGACGATGATTAACGCGCTGGGCATTCTCGGCTGGGGCGTCGGGGGTATCGAAGCCGAAGCCGTGATGCTGGGACAGCCCTACTACATGCTCATCCCGCAGGTGGTGGGCGTCAAACTCACGGGCGAGTTGCCCGAAGGCGCGACAGCGACCGACTTGGTGCTGACCGTGACGCAGCTGCTGCGCAAGAAGGGCGTGGTGGACAAGTTCGTGGAGTTCTACGGACCGGGCTTGAGTAGCCTCACGGTGGAAGACCGCGCGACGATTGCGAACATGGCGCCCGAGTACGGCGCAACGATGGGCTTTTTCCCCGTCGACCAGCGCACGCTGGAGTATCTGCGCTTCACAGGCAGGCACGAAAGCCTCGTGCGTCTTGTGGAAGCCTACTGCAAGGAGAACGCGCTGTTCCGCACAGACGAGACGCCCGACCCCGAATACTCTGACACGCTGGAGCTGGATCTCAGCACGGTGGAGCCGAGCCTTGCAGGACCCAAGCGCCCGCACGACCGCGTGCCCCTGCGCGAGATGCAGGCGAGTTTCCGCAAGGCACTGTATACGCCTATCCGCGAGGGCGGCTTCGGGTTGCAACCGCACGAGCCGAGCCGATGGGACGATGAGTCGCCTGTGGAGGACACGCCTGCCGAGCGTGGAGAAGTAGGCGTGCCCGTCGTGCTGGAGGGCGAGGAGACCTTCCTCAAGCACGGCGATGTGGTCATCGCGGCGATTACCTCCTGCACGAACACCTCGAACCCTGCAGTGATGGTCGCGGCGGGGCTGCTGGCGAAAAAAGCTGTCGAGCGCGGGCTGCAGGTCAAGCCGTGGGTGAAGACGAGCCTTGCGCCAGGCAGCCGCGTGGTGTCGGACTACTTGGCGAACGCGGGGTTGCTGCCTTATCTGGAGGCGTTGCGCTTCCATGTGGTCGGCTACGGCTGCACGACCTGCATCGGCAACAGCGGACCCCTGCCGCCCGTGATTTCGGAGGCGGTCAAGCAGGGCGATTTGGTGGTCGCGGCGGTGCTGTCGGGCAACCGCAACTTCGAGGCGCGCATCAACCCGCAGGTGAAGGCGAACTACCTCGCCTCGCCGCCGCTGGTGGTCGCCTACGCACTCGCAGGCACGGTGGACATCGACCTGCAGCGCGACCCGCTGGGCTGGGATCCCAACGGCAATCCTGTGTTCCTGAAAGACCTCTGGCCCAGCCCGCAGGAGGTGCGCGAGACCATCGCCCGCGCGCTGCAGTCCGAGCTGTTCAAGCACCGCTACGCGCAGGTGTTCGACGGCGACGAACACTGGCGGTCGTTGCCCGTGCCCGACTCGGAGGTGTACGAGTGGGACGCCAACAGCACCTACATTCAGCGGCCGCCGTACTTTGACGGGATGCCCGACGCGCCGCCTGCGCTGAGCGACATCTTAGGCGCGCGCGTGCTGGCAATCTTCGGCGACAGCATCACGACCGACCACATCTCGCCTGCGGGCAGTATCCCCGTCGACAGCCCCGCGGGGCAGTATCTGATTCAGCACGGCGTTGACCCGCGCGATTTCAACACCTACGGCTCGCGGCGCGGCAACCACGAGGTGATGATCCGTGGCACCTTCGCGAACATCCGCATCAAGAATCTGCTGCTGCCTGGTGTGGAGGGTGGCTACACGATTCACTGGGACACGGGCGAGCGCACGACCATCTACGAGGCGTGCCAGCGGTACAAGGCGTCGGGCACGCCGCTGGTGGTGCTTGCAGGCAAGGAGTACGGTTCGGGCAGTTCGCGCGACTGGGCGGCGAAGGGTACCGCGCTGCTGGGTGTGCGTGCCGTGATTGCCGAGAGCTTCGAGCGCATCCATCGCGGCAACCTCGTCGGGATGGGCGTGCTGCCGCTACAGTTTATGCCTGGCGAGAATGTGCAGTCGCTGGGGCTAACGGGCGAGGAGGTGTTCCACATTCAGGGCATTGCCGACCTGACGCCGCGCAAGACGCTGACCGTGCGCGCGGTCAAGCCCGACGGCAGCGAGCGCGCCTTTCAAGTGCTTGCCCGCGTGGACACGCCGATAGAGGTAGAATACTACCGACACGGCGGCATCCTGCCGATGGTGCTGCGCAAGATGATGAGCTAACATGCAAGCACGGCGCAAGGCTCGGTCGCGCGTACAATCGCGTCAAGAGGTGGTGGAGCGTCTCCGTGCAGCGCTCCCCACCCTGCGCGAGCGGTACGGCGTGCGGCGTCTGGCGTTGTACGGCTCCTTTCAGCCGCCTTTGCGAGATGAAATATGCGAGTGTGCCTTGTTCCGCTGAGGATTGAAGTCAGGAATCCGTCAGCAAATTTGCGTCACTTTCGGCAAAGGCTGACGGAAATAGTACCGCACCAACCTGATATGATTTGTTTGCCAGAGTGTGCTTTCACAGGCTATCTCTATGAAGAACAAGACCTTGAAAGTTTTGCAGAGCCAATTCCTGGTGACACGACAGACGTTCTCTCAAGATTGGCAAAAGCCAATCGTTGCTACATTTGCTTTGGAATGTTGGAGAAAGCAGAGGAAGGCATTTATAGTTCTGCGGTTTTGTTTGACAAGTCTGGTGAAATCGTTCTTGTCCACCGCAAAATAAACGAAAAGCCCCCTTTTGCTTCGGGTTGCAACGTACAGGCGATTAAAACAGAATTTGGCAATTTGTCTGTTCTACTGTGTGGAGATCTATTTTCGGATGATGTGAAAGTCAAGTTGCCTGAGCGAGTGGAATGGCTAATCTTGCCCATGGCACGCAGTTTTGATGGAAAGTCGCCTGATCTGGAAAGATGGCTCAGGGAAGAACGGCAAGCGTATGTGGATGAAGTCAGGAAAGTCGGGATTACAACGTTGATTGTGAATTCGTTGGAAGATCCTTTGCTCCCAGATGCATCGTTTGGCGGAGCAATGATTATCAGTAGAGATGGGAAAGTCTTGGCAGAATCTACGCACGGAACAGACGAAGCGCTGATTTTTGATTTGCGTCTTGCAAAAACGAACGGCGGCTAACAGGTGCATCCAGCCGGCAGGCTTCGCCTCGCTGCACTTGGCTCGCCTGCGGCTGATGCGCGGGTCGTTAGGCGGCGCGTCGAGACATAAGAGAGCAATTGCATGCGCTGGCGCGTGGATGGGAGTGCGCGGCTTGGTGTGGAGACCTGCGCGGGTGAAGCAGGGTAATGTGTTGGGCAAGGTGACTTTGCACAATCCGTTTAGCACTCCATAATAAGCGCGGAGGCGTCAGCTCCCGCTCAGCGGATGTGGTACAATTCCACCGATGAGCGTGGAGACCCAGTTCCCGATTCGGCTGACGGAGCGTGCGATTGCTCGAATCAAGCAGGTGTTGGCGCGGCAGGGTAAGCAGGACGCCTACCTGCGGATAGGCGTCCGCGCAGGCGGCTGTTCGGGCTACGAGCATGTGATGCTACCTGTGGACGCGCCGCGCCCGAACGACCTCGTAGCGGAGTTCGACGGGGTGCGCATCGTCATAGACCCCAAGAGCGCGGAGATTCTGGAAGGCACAACCGTCGACTACACGGGGCAGCTCATCGGCGGCGGATTCCACTTCGACATCCCGAAGGCGAAGCGCACCTGCGGGTGCGGCACATCGTTCAGCCTGTAGCCCGCGCTGCCTTGCATTCGGGCGAGGGCAGTAGGGTATAATCCCCAAGCGCGAGCGGGCATAGCTCAATGGTAGAGCTCCAGCCTTCCAAGCTGGCGGTGCGGGTTCGATTCCCGCTGCCCGCTCCATTTTTTCTCTTAGACTCCCAGCTTGGAAGGCTGGTGGTGTACCTGCATTCTACCCTGCCCTGACCTCCTCGATCGCGCCGTCGCGGCAGAGGAAGGCGTTGAACCGCTCAGGCTGTGTGGCTGCCAGCCCGAACTCGCCGCGCGCGGAGATGGCGATGACAGCGCACTGGTGCTGGGCGACATCGGGCAGGCGGCGCAGCATAAACTCGATGCTCCGCTGGCACGCTTGTTGCGCCGAGTAGCCTGCGCGCATCGCCTCCACGACGCGGCTGGCTAACGCGAAGCGCCAGATCTCCTCGCCAACGCCCGTGCAGACCGCCGCGCCCGCCTCATTGTCGGCGTACAGCCCCGCGCCCACAATCGGCGAGTCGCCCACGCGCCCAGGCAGCTTCCACGCCAGCCCACTGGTGGTGCAGGCGACCACCAGATGCCCCCCGTTCCAGCCCAGCACACCCACTGTGTCGTGCGAGTCGGCGCGCTCTTGGGAGACCTCTTTCGGTGCGGTCTGCCGTTGTCGCCACTCCTGCCAGCGGCGCAGCGACTCGACGGTGAGCAGTTGCTGTGGCTCGTAGCCCTGCTGGAGCGCGAAACGCGCCACGCCGTCGCCGACCAGCATCAGGTGCGGCGTGCGCTCCATCACCGCGCGCGCGAGGTACACCGCAGGCATAAACCCGCGCACACCTGCCACTGCGCCCGCCCGTAGCCGCGCGCCCTCCATCACGGCGGCGTCCAGCTCCACCTCGCCGTCGCGGTTGGGCAAGCCGCCATAGCCGACCGACAGCACCTGCGGGTCGCGCTCCGCCGTCGCCGCGCCCTCCACAACCGCGTCCAACAACCGCAGCGCGGAATCGCTCTCGGAAGACTCCTCCCAGCGTCGATATGCCGCCTCGACGCACACGCGCCCGAACCACCAAGTCGCTGCGAAAAGTGTTTGCATCGCGGGCAGGGGTTCGCCCCGCGGCGCGAGTTTCCTGTCGGGCAGTGGAGAGGGGCTTGCAATTAGCGTCGGGGCGGGTATACTGTGGGCAGTTGGGGGTATCACGATGGCGTTGAACGCTTTGAACTGGGTGGATCGCCTGCGCCCGTACCGACGGCGGGTGCGCATCCTGCTGATGTGGCGCTACGGCGCGATGGCGGGCGTAGCAGGCGCGCTCGTCGCAACACTGCTGAGCCTTCTTGATTGGCGCGGCGTGCTGACCATCTATCCATCACAGTTGGGCGCGTGCATTTTAGCGGGCGTGCTGATGGGCATACTGTACGGACTCCTGCTGCGCGTCTCGGACGCGGCAGTCGCGCAACTCATCGACCGACGCGCAGGACTCAAAGACCGCCTGCAGACTGCGATGGAACACACCGACGGTGCGCACCTGTTTGACTTACCCCTCCTTGAAGACGCCCAGAACGCGCTGCAGAACGCAGACCCGAAACGCATTCTGCGCCTGCGGTTTGGCAGATGGCAAAAACTGTTCGTAGGCGCGGTCGCCTTGACGCTGTTTGTGCAATTTTTGCCCCAAATCTTGGCAATCACGATTCCCGAACGGCGCGAGGAACAGAAAGAGATCAAGCAAGCGGCAGAGGAGATTCAGGAAGTCGCTAAGCCCATCCTTGAGGAAGCGAAAAAGCCCGACGCCGACGAGCTGACTAAGCGCATCGCGCAGAATGTGGAACTCTACAACAAGCGCGCCCGCGAAGCCAAGATGAACAAGCAGGAAGCCCTGCTGCGCTACAACGAAATCCTCGACGAGGCGCGTAAACTGGAACAGCAGACCCAGAAGCGACTGGAGCAAGCCGCCCAAAAAGCCCAGACCGCAGGCGAACAACTGCAGAAACTGGCGGAGCAGTCTAATCAACAGAAGCAACTCCCGCCGCAACTGCAACAACAACTCCAGGGTCTCCACCAGCAACTCCAACAGCAGATGCAAAACCTGCAGCAGCAACTTCAGTCGGGCAAAGACCTGCAAGGACGCCCCCTGAGCGCCCAGCAGATGCAAAACCTGCAGCAGCAACTCCAGCGGCTGCAGGCGACCCTGCAGGCGATGCAGAACCCGAACCAGGCGAACCTGCAGGCGCAGATGAACGACCTGCAACGCCAAATCGACGAACTCCAGAAGCAACTCCAGTCGGGTAAAGACGCCAACGGCAACCCGCTGACCCAAGAGCAGAGGGAACAGCTCAAAAAGCAGCTGGAGTCGCTCCAGCAGCAGATGCGCGCGCTGAAGCTCTCGCAGGAAGCGCAAGAGTTCCTGCGCAAGCTGATGAACGACCCCGCTTACAAAGAGGCGATGGAACACCTGCGCAAGCTCGCCGAGCAGATGCAAAAGCTCAACCAGCAGCAAGACCCCCAGCAGCGCAAGCTTACCCAAGAGGAAATCGAGAAACGCCTGCAGGAGCTGGAGCGTAAATTGGAGGAACTTGCGAAAAAGTATAACACTGACGAGAAAATCCGCGAGCTGGCGCAACAACTGCTGGAGCAGGTCAAGCAGATGAAGGAGCTATCCCAGTGTCAAGGCGCGTGCTTGGGGCTGGGCATGGGCAACTGCTTTGGGCTTGGTATGGGTATGGGTGGAGCGTTCGGCACGAAGCAGAAGCAGGCGTGGGACAAGGGCGAGTTCGTCGGGCAGCCTGAGCTGTTCAATCAGGGCGACAAACAGCCTGAGCTGAAGATTCCGATGAAGGACACTGCCATCAGCGGTCAGCCGCCGCTGGTGCCTGGCGCAGGCGACTACATGGACTACAACGCGCCCCCAACGCCTGGTAGCAGCTCCATCCCGCTGACAAAGGCACTGCCGACCTATCAGAAGAAGGCGGAGCAGGCGTTGAGTCAGCAGAATGTGCCGCCCGCCGAGCGCAAGCGCGTGAGACGCTACTTCGAATCGCTACAGAGCGGGAAGTGAACTTGTACCGACTGCGCAGCCAGAGTTCATAAATTGCCCCCCTCCGTAAGGTTCCCCCCGCTGCGCGAGGGGAACCGCGCAGGGATTGGCTCCCCCTGCGTGCAGGGGGAACCTTAAGGAGGGGGTGAACGACTGTCGCTTTTTTGTGAAGTCTGGTACAGCGATTGGTGTTACCGCTCCCAATAGATGGGGTTGGTGAACGCCATCGGCGCGTCGGCGAACAGCGCGGTGAACCGTTCACCAACGATGCGCACCAGCACCCAGCCGCGCTCACTCTGCACGGGCACGGTCAGCGTTGCCTTGTAGTCCAGCGGCTTGCCGTCAGGTTGGTTCAGCGGCTCCTCGCGCACAACTGCGCCGTTCACAATCACCTGCAGCGACTTGACACGCACCCACGATGCCGCGCGCGCCTGCACCTCGAGCTGAATCGCGTCGCCCTGCAGTTTCAGCGTGTCGCCGATGCGCACGCGCTGGCGCGGACGCTTTGGGTCGGCGGCGGTCAGCGTCAGCACGGGACCGCTGGAGACCACCAAGTCGCCCTTGCGCAGCTGCTTCACGAGGTTATCGGGCGTCACGCGCGACGGGTCGCGATGCCCAAAGTAGACATAGGTGCGCGGCAGCCCTGGCTGCAGGCGGAACACATGGTGGCTGTCGGTCGTGCCGATGCCCAACACGCGCTTGCCTTTGTTGAGGAAGTAGAACCAGTCCTGCATCACGGCTTCGGCGGCGGCGACGCTCATACCGTTCATCACCTCGATGGCGTCGAAGTCCTCGCTGAGTTCGTCGGGACGCTTGATTTCGCCCGTTTTGGGGTCTAAGCCGATGTGGATAAAGTAGCCCATCGTCGGCGCGCGGGGGTGGTTAATCATCACGATGACATCGCCGTCGTAGTTTTTGCGGGCGGCAGCGAATATCTCGCCTGCCTTGCGATCCCACCACTCAATCGCGCCGTTGTTCCAAGCGTTTGGGTCGTAGCGCTGGGGAAAGGCGTTAAAGTGCCCGATGGTGTTCAGCGGGGTAATCTCGTTGCCGACGATGGTCGCCAAGCGATTGCGCAACCCCATCGCTTGCACCGTCGGCGCAAGGTCTACATGGTAGTCGTGGTCGGTGTTGACCATGATATGCACATCCATCGCCACATAGGAGGCGATTTTGTCTTCGAAGAAATCGAACGAGTCGGGTGAGGCGAGGGTGTGCAAATGGTAATCGCCTGAGAGGTAGCCTTCCAGGGGAGCGGTGAGGGCGAGTCGCGCGGCGAACTCGGCGCGGTCGCCTGCCTTGAGGTCGAACTCCAGCTGCGCGATTTCGTACTCGAATCCGCGCAGGAGCGTGATGCGATAGCGTCCAGGCTCCACCTGTAGCGTCTCGTCGCCTGTGAGGCTGTAATGCACGCGCGTCCAGTTGCCGTAGTTGCCCTCTTCGCCGTAGAGCAGTCGCTGGGCGCGCACGCGCGGCTCATCCAGCCGTTGGAACACCACAGCGGTCGGCATCGGGCGGTCGAGCAGGTCGGTCGCGCGCAGGCGCAGTTGCGCAGGTTCGGGCAGGCTCACGCTGGG
The DNA here is from genome assembly GCF_047502605.1 of Synechococcus sp. RC10A2. Taxonomy (NCBI): domain Bacteria; kingdom Bacillati; phylum Cyanobacteriota; class Cyanophyceae; order Synechococcales; family Synechococcaceae; genus Synechococcus; species Synechococcus sp. RC10A2. Next base: position 343,409 of record NZ_JANSHP010000042.1, on the reverse strand, counting down.
CAGCACGCTCGTGGGCACACTGAAGCGGAACTCCTGCGGGGTGTGGTGGTCGGCGAACGCCATCGCGCGGTAGTCGCCTTGCGGCAGGCGCGCTGCGAAGCGTCCCTGCGCATCCGTGCGCACGACGGTGACAAACTGCTCTGCTTCGCCGCTTTGCTGGAAGAGATAGACGCGCGCGTTCTCAAGCGGCGCGCCGCCACCGTTTTGCACTGTGCCTTGCACCAGCGTCTGCTCAGGTTCACGCTGTAGGAGGCGGTTGCGTTCGGCGCGGACGGTCTCCGTCTCGCCGTTGCCAACCGTGAACGCCCAACGCGCCGTGACGCTCCCGTTCGGCTCCGCGCGCCCGCCTGCCAGCAGCGTGAAGAGGTAGATGTCTTGCACCTTCTGCACGACGGGGAACCTGTCGCCAAACGGGAACAGCCCGTAGCTCAGGGCGTGGTTGACTGCTGCAGCGTAGGGGATTTCGCCGCGCAAGGTCTGCACCAGCGCCAGCATGCCTGCCCCCGCCCCAACGCTCTGCGCCGCCTTCGCGTTGCCGAACGGCGGCAGGTACATCTGCATCCCGTCGTCTTGAATCCACGCGAGTATCAGCGTGTAGCTTTGGGGGCGGTCGCTCGTGTTCTGCAGGCGCGCCTCCACCAGCAGGGTGGGCGAGTCGGGTTCCAGCGTGTAGGTGATGGTTGCCTGGACGCCCAGCGGCTGGCTGGGCAGGCGCGTCGTCTGGTCGATTAGCGGCAGGCGTTCGTCGGTCATCTGCACGCGCAAGACGGCAGGCTTACCCGCGCCGCCTGCCGAGACGACTTCGAAGGCAGTGGGGCGCAGCGTGCGCGCAAAAAGCAAGCCGCGTGAGTCGGCAATCCCGAAAAACTGCTCGCCGAGGAAGTCGCGTTGGCGTCCGTCTTCATGGCGCACGGCGTCTATCAGCCTGCCGCCGAAACGCCCGTAGCCGTGCGTCGGTCGGTCGCCCGCAATCACGAAGGTCGCCACACGGTTGCGCAGCACATAGTCGCCAGGTCGCCCGTCTGCTTTGGGTCCGTTGGGCAGGTCGTTTGCCGTCGCTCGCACCAGTTCGGCGACACTTGCAGAGGGCACAGGCAGTCGCTTGCTCGTGTCGGAAACGCTATACGCCAGCTGCACACTCAGCAGCCAGCCAAGCACGCCCAGTAGCACCAGTGCTCGTTTCATCGCACCACCTCGCGCATTTGACCCGTGGGTCAGTGAAAGTATACCGCCGTTGCGCATAGGAGGCGCGAGGTCATCGGATTATGATGTTTCCCGCTCCACCAGTGCGCCCCGCTTATAAAGTTCCCACACGCGGAACACGGAGTTTTTGTGCGGGCGGATTCGGCAGTGTTCGTCCTCGTTGCGCTTCTCGTCGCAATAGCCGAGCGGCACACACTTGGGCACGAGCAGCCGTCCGAAGTAGGGGTCTGCTGCCATTACCTCTTTGCGGATGAGCTTGAACAGCTGCCGTATCTCCCACTGCGCCAAGGTACACAGGCGCAGCCCCGCCATGTGCATCAGCTGGCGCAGGTTCACCGTCATAATCAGGTTCGTCGTCACAGCGTTGGGGAAGATGAACCGCGCATCTTCGGCGGGGATGCCCTGCTCTAAAAATCGGTGGTAAACCTCCTCGCTCATGTCGCGGAGGCGTTCGAACTCGCGCAGGGCGTCGGGGTTCGCCTCGATGCTCGGCGGGGTGACATACTGCGGCTCTTTGTATTTCACATAGCGCTGGCTCTGCTGGTCGAAGGCGACGCCGATGCGGTGGCGCACCAGTTGGTGGCTCAGCGCGCGGCTCACCCCCGAAATCGCGAAGGTAAAGTTGATATGCTCGATCGTGCTGTGGTGCCCCGATTCGATCACATGCTCAATCAGTTTCATCACCCGTTCGGGGGGCGTTTTGTCGGTAATGAATTCGTCCCAGATTTGCTGGGGCGTCTTCTCGCTGTAGCAGGTGCGCGCCGCCAGGTAGATCAGCCCCCGATAATACTTGCGAATCGTCTCGGCTTCAGGGAAGATGAGCGAGACCTCCATCACGCCGCGTTTTGCCATACCATACCCCTTCGCGGTTTGCCCAAGGTTTCCTGCCGATTGCGCGCTTTGTGGGCGCAAACAACTCGATGAACCGCCGCGCGACTACGCCGAGACGCTCAGCAACTCACCGACGGGCGCTGCCCATTCAGGGGCGAACAGGGGCGCAATCGCTTCGTCGGGCGTGTAGAGGCGCACGGATTTGTAAGCGTCGCCTGCAGGCTCGCGGTAGACCTCGATGCACCCCTCTGGCAGGTTCACCAGCCAGCATTCGGGCACGCCCGCCCGCGCGTAGACGCCTAACTTCAACTCGCGATTGCGCTGGGGCGAGGTCGCCGCAATCTCGATGACCAGCAGCGCGGTCGCTGGGTGCTGCGCGGCGTAGTCCTCCACACGCCCAGGCACGACAGCGAGTTCAGGAGCCAGTTCGCTTGCGCCCAGGCGCAGCGGCGCTTCCACCCGCAGATGCCACTCGCCTGCAGGCAGCGCGAGTATCCGATACATCAGGCGCGTGCGCACGGTGGCGTGTTCGGGACCTTCGGGGGGCATGGCGTAGATGTCTCCTTCGATGAGTTCGTAGCGTGTGGCGTCGTCCAGCACGCCCAGTTCGCCAAGCCGATGGAACATCTCCGGCGTGAAGCGCAACCGCTCCGCCGCGCAGCTCTCGGACAGTGCGGGAGATTGCCGTTCCGACTGGCTCGCCATCGCCTGAAGTATACCAGCCCTACAGGAATCAGCGACTTGTAGGCGAACCTACGCGGGTGATGCTTCGGACGCGGATTGCGCCTGCGTTGCTGGGCGCGTTGGTGGTGCTGGCGGTGCTCAGCGTGCTGGTGCTGGCGGCGGGCAAACCGCTCGGCGAGAGTTTCCAGATTATCCTGCAGGGCGCGACGGGCTACCCGCGCGGCGAGGCGTTCGGTCCGTTGGAAGCGTGGGACGCCGTGCTGCACGACATGACGCTGCTGGTGCTGACGGGTCTGGCGGTGGCGGTCGCGTTGCAAGCGGGGCTTTTTAATATTGGCGCGGCAGGGCAGCTGCTGGTGGGCGCGCTGGCGGCGGCGTGGGTCGGGACGCAGGCAGGCGTGCCCGCGCCGTTGCACCTGCCGCTCGCGCTTGCGGCGGGCGCGCTCGCAGGCGCGCTCTGGGCGTTCCCACCTGCGTGGCTCAAGACGCATCGCGGCGCGCACGAGGTCATCTCCACCATCATGTTCAACTACATCGCGTTGTACCTGACGCACTGGCTGGTGACGGAACGGCTGAAAGACCCCGCAGGCGACGCGCCCCAAACCGCGCCGATAGCGGAAGCCGCGCGGCTTGCTCTGCTGCACGAGGCGTTCTTGCAAGCGAGTTGGGGGCTGGCGATTGCCGTGCTGGTCGCGCTGGGGCTGTGGCTCGCGCTCTATCGCACAGTGTGGGGCTACGAGATGCGGGCGACAGGCGCGAACCGCGACGCGGCGGACGCGGCAGGCGCGCCGACCGCACGGCGTATGACGGAAGCGATGCTCCTGTCGGGCGCGCTGGCGGGGCTGGCAGGCGCCATCGAAGTGTGCGGCGTGCAGCACCGCTTCTTCGAGGGCTTCCCCGCCGAGTACGGCTTTGATGGGATCGCTGTCGCGCTGCTGGCGGGCAACCACCCCGCGCTGATACTGCTCTCGGCGTACCTGATGAGCGCGCTGCGCAGCGGGGCGTACCACCTGCACGCCGAGACGGGCGCGCCCAAAGAGATTGCCGTCGTCGTACAGGCGGCGCTGATACTCTATATCGCGGCGGTCTACCTGCGCAAGCGGCGCGTGGAGGGCTAACGATGGGCGGGATTCTGGATGCGGAACTGTTCGGCACGGCGATACGGCAGGCAACGCCGCTGATGTTGGCGTCGCTGGGCGGGCTGCTGAGTGAGCGCGTCGGCGTGGTCAACATCGGTTTGGAAGGCAAGATTCTGATGGGCGCGTTCGCCGCCGCGCTGGGCGCGCTGCTCACAGGCTCGCTGTGGGTCGGCTTGGCGTGCGCCATACTCGTCGGGCTGACGCTCGCGCTCCTGCACGCCGTCGCCACGCAAGAGTGGCGCACCGACCACATCGTCAGCGGCGTGGCGATTAACTTGCTCGCGCTGGGGCTAAGCACCTACCTGTTTCGGCAGCTTATTGTGCCGCGTGAAGAGGCAGGCGAGTCGTCCGTTGTGCCGACCTTCGGCGCGGTGTCGCTCGGCGGGCTAGAGAACCTGCCGCTGCTGAATGTGCTGGTGAAAGACCAGAGCTGGCTGACGCTGTTTGCGCTGGGGTTGCCGTTCGTGCTATTGGTGCTTTTGATGCGCACGCGCTGGGGGCTGCGCGTGTACGCGGTGGGCAACGATTCGCAGAAGGCGCGGATGATGGGCGTGCCTGTGAAGCGCCTGCGGTATCTGGGCGTGCTGTTGTCGGGCGCGCTGGCGGGAATGGCGGGCGCGTTTCTGGTGCTGGCGGCGACGGGACAGTTCCGCGAGAACATGAGTGCGGGGCGGGGCTTTATCGCGCTTGCCGCGCTGATTTTCGGCAGGTGGCATCCGCTGGGCGCAGCGGGTGCAGCGCTCGGCTTCGGCTTCTTCGAGGCGCTGCAGATGCGCCTGCAGGGGCAACCCGTGTTCGGCGTGCAACTGCCGACCGACCTGCTGCTGATGCTGCCCTACCTGCTCACGGTGATTGCGCTGATGGGGCTACTGGGCAGGATGAAGCCGCCCTCCGATTTGGGAAACTAATACCAATCGTCGGTTCACGGTTCGTAAATAGGGTACACTTATCCCGCAATCGCACACACAGGAGGAACACCTATACGCGGACGAAAACGGCTCGCGGAACAGAAACGCCCTGCCGACGAACCCTACAGCCACATTGCCAGACGCTTCCACGCCCTCGCCCTGCTCAGACGCGGCAACACCCTCCAACAGACCGCCGCCCTCGTCGGCGTCACTCCGCGCGCCGTCCAAAAGCGGCATGTCTAGTATCGCGCAGATGGAGTAGAAGAACTCACGCGCCATCGGCAGCGTATCGATGAGTTCTTATGTGGTGAGTACGCGCTGCAGCGAGCCTCGATGCAGCGCTGCTGCGTGAAGCAATTCGTTGTCCAAGTCTTGTCCGCGGCTTTTCTTTTCTCCCGCGCGCAGCTCACCCAAGAGAAGTTGCTGCGCCAGTGCTTCAGGGGTCAGCCCCCGAAGTTCAGCCTGCTGGTGAAGCAGCTGCCAGGCTTTAGGGTCTACTTCGATCGTCAACTTGGGCATGGTTCAACAGGTTCTGTTGTGCCTTTCAGTGGGCAGCTGGAGGTACAATTTGGGCGCTTCGCTGGAGTGAAGGAGAACCGCGCCTATGCGCAGGCAGACACAGGCGGGTGATGTGGAGCGCGCTCTCGTGGAGTTAGGCGGCTATGCGACGCTCGCTGACCTCTACAAGCGTATCCCCATTCAGAACTGGGGCACAAAAACGCCCTTCGCCACCGTGCACCGCATCCTGCAGATGGATTCGCGCTTCTTCCGAATACGCCCTGGACTGTGGGGACTAACGGCGCAACGCGACCCAATCCTGAACCGCCTACAGATTGGCGAAGCGGCTTCCGAAGAGCAACAGACGGCGTTCGACCACACCTATTATCAGGGGCTTGCGCTGATGATTGGCAGGCTGCGCGGCTACGAAGTTTTCGCGCCGAAACCCGATAGGAGCAAGCTGTTTCTGGGAGAGCCACTGGGAGCGCGGGTCTCCTTGCAGGAGTTTCCGCGCTTCACCTACGATTCGTTGTGCCAGCGCGCCCAGATGGTCGATGTGATTTGGTTCCACAGGCGCGAGGCGGGGCTGTTCCCCAACAGCTTCTTTGAGATTGAACACACGACCGACTTCAACAACGCGCTCATCAAGTTTGCCGAGTTTCAGGATTTTCGGGTGCGCTTCTACATCGTCGCGCGCAGGGAGCGGCAGGGAGAGTTCCAAAAGCGAATCACTGCCTCTGCGTTCGACGCAATCCGCTCGTGGGTTAAGTTTGTGGACTACGAGACGCTCGTGCGGCTTTACGAGCGCGAGGTGTACGCTCAGCAGGCGGGGATTTAGCAGGTCAATCCGTTGTCGCTTCTTCTTCATGGAGCAACTGGTTCACCAGCTCTACAGTCACAGGCACTGGGTTCGGCACATCGGGGAATAAGGGAACGCCGTTTCGAACGCGGGTTGTCCCCGTTCCAGAAGCGTCCACGCACTCAGCCCCATCGTCACCTTCGGAAATGAGCAGGCTGAGCCGCTCGATTTCGGGATGGCACCGTAGGTAAGCCATCAGTTGCTCTCGGCTGCCGTGCAACACGCGAAGGCGTCCCATAACACTGTCAGTATACCTCAGCCTGGCAGGTCTGCCCTTGTGAACCAGCGCGGAATCGCCCCTTCGTATGCCTCGCGGCACTCCTCCAGCGATAAGTCAATAAGCGACGCGCCGTCCCAGCGGATGGTCAGGCGGTCGCCGCCCGTTTCGCCAATCACATAGCACGCCAGCCCAAGCTGCTGCGCCCGTGCAACGATTGCGTTCACATGCTGGGGCGATGCCGAGAGAATCACGCGCGTCTGCCGCTCACCGAACAGCGCGGCGTCGGGACGCGGCGCGCCCTCGCTCGCAGCGTCCGTGAGGTTCACCTGCACGCCGACGCCATGTACCAGCGCGCACTCCGCCAGCGCAACGGCAAACCCGCCCTCGCTCAGGTCGTGCATCGAGCGCACCAGCCGACGACGCGCCAATTCAACCAGCAGCCGATGCAAGGCGCGCTCCGCCGCCAAGTCTACGGGGTCAGGCGCGCCGCGCTCCAGCCCGTGTTGCACATACAGATACTCGCTTGCGCCAATCCCGAAGTGCGGCTCGGCGTCGGCGGGACGGGATGCGGGGCACACCAGCAGCACCACATCGCCCGCCGCGCGAAAGCCCATCCCGACCGCATCTTCGGGACGCTCCAGTATGCCCAGCATGCCGATTGTGGGGGTGGGGTAGACCGCGCCGAACTCGCTCTCGTTGTAGAAACTCACATTGCCCGACACGACAGGCGTCTCGAAAAACTCGCTCGCGTCGGCGATTCCGCGCACGGCTTGCTCGAACTGGTAGTAGATTTCGGGGCGTTGCGGGTTGCCGAAGTTGAGGCAGTCGGTGATCGCGCGGGGCTGTGCGCCGACGCAGGCGAGGTTGCGCGCCGCCTCCGCAACCGCAATCTGCCCCCCGCGATACGGGTGCAGGTAGCAATACCGCGCGTTGCAGTCAATCGTCAGCGCAATCCCGCGCTCCGAGCCGCGAATGCGCAACGCCGCCGCGTCGCCCGCGCCTGGCGGCAGAATCGTCTGCGTGCCCACCAGCCAGTCGTACTGCTCGTACACCCAGCGCTTGCTGGCAATCGTGGGCGATTCCAACAGCGCGAGCAGCACGGCGTTCATATCGTCGGGGACGGGCACTTCCGCAAGTTCCAATCGCTGCGCCTCGCGCAGGTACGCAGGCTCGTCCGCCTGCAGCGTGTAGGTCGGGCACGCTTTCGTGAGGTGGTCGGGCGACACTTCGGCGACCACCTCGCCCCGATGGCGCACGCGCACGACAGGCTCTTCAATCACGCGCCCAATCACGACGGCGTTCAGCCCCCACTTGCGGAACACTCGCGCGACCTCCTCCTCGCGCCCCGCCTGAACATAGAGCAGCATCCGCTCCTGCGACTCGGAAAGCATAATCTCGTAGGGGGTCATGTTCGCCTCACGGGTGGGCACGAGGCTGGTGTCGATCTCCACGCCTGTGCCCGACTTGGAGGTCGGCTCGCAGGTAGTGCAGGTCAGCCCTGCCGCGCCCATATCTTGCATGCCCAGCACTGCGCCCGTCTCAATCGCTTCCAGCGTCGCCTCAATCAGCAGTTTCTCCATGAACGGGTCGCCGATTTGCACATTCGGGCGCTTCTCCTCTTGGTCGTCGCCGAGGGTTTCGGAGGCGAAGGTCGCGCCGTGGATGCCGTCGCGTCCCGTGCTTGCGCCGACATACATCACCGCGCTGTTAGGCACATCTGCCCGCGCCGACACGATGCCGTCCAGCGGCACGACGCCCACCGCCATCGCGTTCACCAGCGGGTTGCCCGAATAGCACGGGTGGAAGTAGACCTCGCCCGCGACGGTCGGCACGCCGATGCAGTTGCCATAACTCGCGATGCCCTCCACCACATGCTCGAACAGGTAGCGGTTGCGCGGCTCGCTTAAGGGTCCAAAACGCAGCGAGTTGAGGATCGCAATCGGGCGCGCGCCCATCGTGAAGATGTCGCGAATAATCCCCCCGACGCCCGTCGCCGCGCCCTGATGCGGCTCCACCGCCGACGGGTGATTGTGGCTCTCCACCTTGAAGGCGATGCCCAGCCTATCGTCCAGCGGCACGACGCCTGCGTTCTCGAAGCCCGCGCCCTCCAGCGACTCGCGGTACTTGCGGAACAGGCGCAGCACGGGGCGCGAATACTTGTAGCCGCAGTGTTCCGACCACATCACGGCGAACATGCCGAGTTCCACATCGGTTGGCTCGCGCCCCATGAGCGACACGATGCGCTCGTACTCGGCGTCGGTCAGCCCCATCTCGCGCCACACTTCGGGCGCACGGCGGTAGGTCGTCATCGGCAAGGAGTGTACCTGAAGTATGGGGGTGAGCAACAATCCTCTTCGGGTATGCTTATAGGAGTTGGGGGTATGTGAAATGCATGCCGTTCAACAGTGGCTTGAGGGAGCTTCGCGAGCGCACCAGTCGCTTCGAACGAGTCGGGCGAAACTGGCGTGGCGGTTTTCAGGCGCGGTGCAGGAGTTCCCGCGCCCTGAAAGCGTGGCAGAGGCGCGCGCCCGCTGGGTGGAGCGCTCCAGAGGCGCCCCGCTGCCCGAACACAGGGCGCGCGCCATTCGCGAGGCGGTACTGCAGGGCGCGCGACTGGATTTCAGCGGGACAATCTGCGTCCACCATTCCCCAAACCGCACAGTTCTGACGATAGAGACGCGCGCGCCTGTGCTTGGGCTGGAGGATTACCCCGACCTGTGGCTACCCGCAGATACGCTTGTAGAGTTCGGCAAAGACTACTGCATCGGCTACTCCTACTGCCGTGGCTATCCGTCGTCTGCAATCGCCAGCGTCTACAAGACGCCCGAACCCGCGATAGCACATCCTGCGCCGCTGGAGATTGGCTGCTTGTACCCGTTTGGAACGGTGGACTTCCTACTGCTGTCGGGGACGCCGATTGCTTCGGTGTACGGCGCGCGTCTAGGGGACTATGCGCAAGAGGGCGACACGCTTGTGCTGCGCCGACCGAGCGACGGGGTGGAGTTCACACTCGTGCTTGCAGGCGAGCGGTTGGCAGGGCTACGGCTGTCCACCAAGCGAGTTCGCGCGTCCTACACCCTTGAGGCATTGCATCCCGACTTGCGGCAACTGCCGACGCAGATAGGGGCGACAATTGAGCAGTCGCACAGGCGCATTCGCGCGGCGTTCACGCTGGAGCAGGTTGCTAACGACGCCGTCGCGCCGTCCCTGCCCAAAGGCGTGTCCGTGAACGACTTCCGCCTATCCTCCATCAAGGGCGCGCGTGCAAGCGGATTGACAGGCGTGTTTTACGAGTGGCGAGGTCACCTGCCCAGCGCATGGCGGCTGCGCTGGCTTGCCCGCTGGCGCGGGACGATTAGCTATCCCCGCTCGTTGGACGCGCTGTGCAACGGAGGGTCTTGTACGCTTAGTTAGCCCGCCTTTACTCGTCCAGCGCCTCGCCTGCCCCGCGTGGGATGCGGATGCTGTCCACAATCTCTTGGATGTGCATCGGGGGCGGCGGCGTCAGGCGCGAGACCACCAACGCGGTCACCAAGTTCAGCACCATGCCCACGATGCCGATGCCCTCTGCGCTAATCCCGAAAAAGTCCTTGATGACAGGTTGTGCCGCGCCAAAGAGTTGCGGCGCACGCATCAGCCCAATCATGACGCTGGTGAAGGTCAGACCGACCAGCATGCCCGCGATTGCGCCCTGCGCGTTCATCCGACGGTCAAAGATGCCCAGCAGAATCGCAGGGAACAGCCCCGACGCTGCCAGCCCGAACGCAAACGCCACCACCTGCGCCACAAACCCAGGCGGGTTGATGCCCAAGTACGCCGCCGCCGCCAGCGCGGGTACCATCGCCAGCCGCCCGACCAGCAGGCGCTGTCGCTCCTGCGCGCGCGGGTTGAACACGCGGTAATACAAATCGTGCGCCACCGCGCTGGACATGGCAATCAGCAGCCCCGACGCTGTTGAAAGCGCGGCTGCCAGCCCGCCCGCCGCCAACAGCGCAATCACGAACGGCGCAAGGCGCGCCACCTCAGGCGTCGACAGTACGATGATGTCGTTGTCCAGATACACCTCGTTCGGATTCGACATGTCGGGCGCATTGAAGTCGGGCTTGCCGCCCTTCTCTTGGAACGCCTTGCCCTTCGCGATTTGCACGATGCCGTCGCCGTTCTTGTCGGTAATCTTCAGTAGCCCCGTCTGCTCCCACTTGGCGACCCAGTCGATTTGGCGCACCTGCTCGATGGGTTTGTCGTGCAGCGTGCTAATCAGGTTGTAGCGGGCGAACATCGCCAGCGCGGGCGCAGTGGTGTAGAGTAGCCCGATGAATAGTAGTGCCCAGAACGCCGAGTAGCGCGCCGAGCGCACATCAGGCGTGGTGTAGAAGCGGATAATCACATGCGGCAACCCTGCCGTGCCGACCATCAGCGCGCCTGTGATTGCCAGCACATCGAGCATCGGCTTGCTCTGGAACGGTGCGGTGTATTCGCCGAAGCCCAAATCGGTCTGGATTTGGTTGATGCGCTCGCTGATGTCGCTCAACGCGAATGCCAACTGCGGAATTGGGTTGCCCGTCAGCAGGTACGCCAGCGCGACGCCAGGGATTAGGTAGGCGATAATGAGTACCGCGTACTGCGCCGCCTGAGTCCAAGTGACGCCCTTCATCCCGCCCAAAATCGCGAAGAAGGCGACCACCGCAACGCCGATTAGCACGCCCTGCGCGATGTCGAGGGCTAAGAATCGGCTGAACACGATGCCGACCCCGCGCATCTGTCCCGCCACATAGATAAGCGAGATGAAGATGGTCGCTATCGCGGCAAGCGTGCGCGCAGCGTTGGAGGCGTAGCGGTCGCCCACAAAGTCGGGCACGGTGAACTTGCGGTACTTGCGCAAGTAGGGCGCGAGCAACAACGCCAGCAGCACATAGCCGCCTGTCCAGCCCATCAAGTAAATTGCGCCGTCGTAGCCCAGCACGGAGATAAGCCCCGCCATCGAGATGAAGCTCGCCGCGCTCATCCAATCGGCGGCGGTCGCCGCGCCGTTGGCGACCGGCGGCACCCCACGCCCCGCGACATAGAACCCCTTCGTGTCGCGCACGCGCGAAGTGTAGCCGATATATAAATAGAGTGCAAAACTCAGCCCAACAAGCAGATAAGTCCAGACCTCTACTGACATTCTGACCTCCGTTATTCATGCACATCGTACTGCCGATCGAGCGCGTCCATCCGACGCGCGTAAATCCAAATGAGCAGGATGAACACATAGATGCTGCCCTGCTGGGCGAACCAGAAGCCGAGGGGCGCGCTGCCCAATCGGAACTGGTTCAGCCACGGCGCCAGGACGATACTGATAAGATACGCCGTTATGAACCAGACAGCCAATAGCGTCGCTATCAAGCGCACATTGGCGCGCCAGTACGCGCGAAGGGGATTCTGCCCACGCATAGGCGAAAAATACTCCCCCACCGCTGGAAATCCTGCTGGGAACTCTCAGGCAAACTGTTGCGTATACCTGCATACAGGGTCGGGGTCGGTACCCACCTGTGGGAGGCGCTGGTTGGCTCCACTGCCAGCCTTGCCGTCCGCGACGCGGCGCGCCTTGCTGCGCCCTCGAAGGCTGGCGACGGTGTTCGCTACTTTAGGGGGGGTAGAAGGGCACTGCCAACCGCGCCTCTGAAATCATTAACTCGCTTCCGTATATCGTGATTCCTGCGGATTGCCCTCACTACTCAGCCCGCAAAAATCGGGTTTGCCTGTAGCCCTGAGAGAAACAGGCGACGGTTCATGACTCCCAGACTCGCGAAATTCGCGAGGTGTGGAAAACGGCGTCGAGGGCGTCGGACAGGGCTTGCATGCGTACGGCTGCTATCGGGTACACTGCATGCGCGTTGCCGGGTCGTCTAATGGCAGGACGCCAGACTTTGGATCTGGTAGTGGTGGTTCGAATCCACCCCCGGCAGCCAGAATGTCCCCCGCGTATGGTATACTCCCCTCTGGAGGAAACCGCTGATGACCAAACGATGGTGGCAGATTGCCGTAGCCGTTGCGCTGACCGCGCTGGGCGCGCACGCCCTGCTTCAAGAGCGCGGCTTGCCTGTGGGTACCGACGCCCCCGACTTTAAACTGGACACCCTGGACGGCAAGACCGTCGAGCTGAGCAAACTGCGCGGCAAACCCGTGTTTATCGACTTCTGGGCGACTTGGTGCGGACCGTGCCGACGCGCCTTACCCCATACGCAGAAACTTGCTGAGAAATACGGTAAAGACGCGCATATCCTCACGATTAATCTCAGAGAAGACCCCGAAACCGTGCGCCAATTCATGCAGAGCCACAACTACACCTTCACCGTGCTGATGGACACGGACGGCTCCGTCGCAGCCCAGTATCGCGTGCGAGGCATCCCGCACTTCGTGATCATCGACGCGCGCGGCAAAATCCAGTTCGTGCAAATCGGCTACGGACCGGGCATCGAGCAGCGATTCGAGACCGAACTGCAGAAAGCCATTCGCGCGAGCAAGTGGGCGCGTAGGTAGATAGACCGAATGATAGGCGACGCCATCCTCGCACGGACAATCCTTGCGCTGGACACGCCGAACTTGGGGCAAGCGTGCGAGTGGGTACAGCGGTATCGCGAGCGGGTCTATGCGTTCAAGTTGGGCGGCGCGCTGGCGATGGGGCACGGGTTGCCGATTGTGCGCACGCTGCGCGAGGCAGGCGCAGAGCGCGTGTTTTTAGACCTCAAGTTCCACGACATTCCCCACGCGGTTGCGTTGGCGGTGCGTCAGGCGGCGGGGTTTGGGGTCTGGATGCTGACGCTGCACTGTTTGGGCGGGGCGGAGATGCTCCGTGCGGCGCGTGCGGCAGTCGCCGATCTGCCGAACCCGCCACTGCTGATGGGCGTCACGGTGCTGACCAGCCTCGACGCCAACGCGCTGCGCGAAGTGGGCATCCCGCGCACGCCCCGCGCGCAGGTACTGCGCTTGGCGCAACTGGCGCATGCATCGGGGCTGGACGGCGTAATTGCCTCACCGTGGGAAGCGCGCGTGCTGCGCCGACGCTTGCCGCCGCCGTTCTTGATTGTGACGCCAGGCGTACGCCCCGCTGGATACGATGCAGACGACCAGAAGCGCGTCGCTACTCCCCAACAGGCACTGCAGTGGGGCGCAGACTACCTCGTAATGGGGCGCGCGCTGCTGCAACCCAAGGAGTAATCCCTACCGGCGCGGCGCACAGTAGCTAATCCGCTCGAACTCCTCAGCATTTAGGCTCGCGCCGCCGACCAGCGCGCCATCGATTTCGGGCTGGTGGAGCAGCGCGTGCGCATTCGACGCCTTCACGCTGCCTCCGTACAGAATGCGCACGAACTCCGCCAGCTCGTCGTCATAAAGCTCGCGCAGCGTCTGGCGAATGAAGCCGCACACGCGGTTCGCCTCTGGCGCGTCGCAGACTCGCCCCGTGCCGATTGCCCACACAGGCTCGTAGGCAATCACCAGCTCGTAGAGTTCGTCGGACGCCAGCCCGTGCAACGCGCCTTCTAATTGCGTGCGAATCACCTGCTCGGTCTGCCCCGCATCGCGCTCGGCGAGTGTCTCGCCGACGCACAGGATGGGCTTGAGACCATGCGGCAGCACGGCGCGCAACTTGCGATTCAGCGTCGCCTCCGTCTCACTGAAGTAGGACAGCAGGCTCGCGTCCAGCTCGGAATCGTCGACCCCGAACCTGCCGCGCGTCTCCGAGTGCCCCAGAATCACATACTCGCAGCCGACGGCAACCAGCATCGGTGGCGACACCTGCCCCGTGAACGCGCCCGAATCGCGCCAAAACACATTTTGCGCGCCGAGCTTCATCTCGCTACCTCGAATCGCCTCCGCGACCGCTTGCAGCGCGACGAAGGCAGGGCAGAGCAGAATCTCCACATCGGAGCGCATGCCGATGCGCTGGCGCAGTGTGGTCGCCAGCGCCGCGCCCTCCGAAGGCGTGCGATGCATCTTCCAGTTGCCTGCAATCAAGGGTCGTCGCATAGAGTCACCTCAGCGCGCCATCTCCTGAAGCAGATGCGCGTACTTTTCCGCCACCACGCGCCGCTTGACCTTTAGCGTGGGGGTCAGCTCGCCCGTTTCGATGCTGAACGGCTTGCTGATGAGCCGAAAGCCTTTGATGCGTTGGAAGTCCGCCAGCTCGCGGTTGACGCGCTCCAGCTCTTGGCGGAACCGCTTCTGCACAGCGTCGTGGTTCAGCAGCGCGTCGTCGTCCGCCTCGATACCCTCTTGCTTGGCGAAGGCGCGCAGGGCGTCCATATTCGGCACAATCAGCGCGACGGGCGCGCTCATCCCGTCGCCGTACACAACCGCCTCCTGCACCAACTCGCTCTGCTTGAGCAGGTTCTCGATGGGCTGTGGGGCGACATTTTTGCCGTTTGCCAGCACGATGATGTCTTTCTTGCGGTCGGTAATGTAAAGGTAGCCGTCGGCGTCCATGTACCCCACATCGCCCGTGTGGAACCAGCCGTCGGGGTCGATTGCGGCGGCGGTCGCTTCGGGCTTTTTGTAGTAGCCCAGCATGATGTTCGGTCCGCGCGCGAGGATCTCGCCATCTTCGGCGATTTTGATTTCCACGCCAGGGATGGGCTTGCCGACGCTTCCAAAGCGCGGTGCGTTTTTGGGGTTCACGGTTAGCACGGGACTGGTCTCGGTCAAGCCGTAGCCTTCCAGAATCAGGATTCCGAAGGCGTGGAAGAATTCGGCGACCTCTTTGGGCAGCGCCGCGCCGCCCGACACAAAGAAGCGCAGCCGCCCGCCCACGCGCTCGCGAATCTTGGCAGCCACCAGTTTATCCAGCACGGCATGCTGCAGCCGTATCCCCAGCGGTACGGAGCGTCCTTCCCGCACGCAGCGCGAATAGACCTTGCCGACCTCCAGCGTGCGATAGAACAGTTTCTGGCGCAGTGGCGGCATCTGGCGCACCGACGCCAGAATCCGATCCATCACCGACGCATAAAAACGCGGCACGCCCAACATCAGCGTCGGCTTGACCTCCACTATGTCGTTCGCCAGCGTGAACAGGCTCTCGGCGTAGGCAATCGTCAGCCCCGCGTAGATCGGCAGAAAGTGCCCAGCCATCCGCTCGAACACATGACTCAGCGGCAGGAACGACAAGAACAAATCATCGGGGCGACAATCGATAATCTGTAGCGCCGCCTCGATGTTCGAGATGAGGTTGCGGTGGGTGAGCATCGCGCCCTTCGGCTCGCCTGTAGTGCCTGAAGTGTAGATGAAGGTGATGATGTCGTCGGGCTGGCTTGCTTCTACGAGAGCGCGCAGCTCCGATTCGGTGAGTGTGCCAGGCTGATTGAGCATTTGCTCGAAGGTAGGCGTCTCCCCCACGCCTTCAGACTCCATACTAATCATCTGGGGGCTAAGCCCTGTGCCCTCGACGGCTTCACACGCCTTGCGCAGCTGTTTCTTGTCGCTGACGACCAGCACCTTCGGCTCCGAGTCGCAGAGGATCTCTTGCACCTGCGGGGCAGTGAGCGTCGGGTAGATGGGCACGGTAATCGCGCCCAGACACAGCGTCGCCCAGTCGGTGATAGCCCATTCGGGGCAGTTCTCGGAGAGGATAGACACGCGATCGCCTTTGCGGACGCCCAGCTCGTGGAGGGCGCGCGCGAAGGCATAGACGCGCCTACCCAGCTCAGTGTAGGTGATTGGACGGTACTGTTTCTCGCGCTTCACCAGCAGCGCGGGCTTCTCGCCATGCTGCTCCACGCTCCGCCAAAACGCCTTGCTCAAAGTATCGACAGCCATCGTCTTGCTCCACTGGAAGTGGTTCGCGCTCCGCGCGATGATTCCTGCTATTTCTCTGGGTTCACGCCTCGCGCAGCAATCCACGCAGCTGCGGGATGGCTTGGCGCATCACTTTCGCGCGGTGGCTGATACGATTTTTAAACGCGGCAGGCAACTCCGCCAGTGTGCAGCCCAGCGACGGCACATAGAAGATGGGATCATAACCGAAGCCTGCCTGCCCGCGCGGCGCATCGGCAATCCGTCCCTCCAGCGTGTCTTCGAAGGTGTAGATGGCGCCGTCAGGCGTGGCAATTGCGACGGCGCATCGGAATCGCGCCGTGCGCCGTTCGGGAGGCACATCCTTGAGCATCTCCAGCAGGATGCCCATCTTCGCGGGGAAGGGCGTCTCCTCGCCTGCGAATCGACGCGAGTGGACGCCTGGCATGCCATTCAGCGCGTCAATCTCCAGCCCTGCGTCGTCGGCGAAGCTAATCGCACAGGTGAACGCGGCGCACGCACGCGCTTTGATTACGGCGTTGCCGACATAGCTGTCCGCGTTCTCTTCGGGGGGCGGAGGCGCGTCGGGGTAGTCCGCCAGCAATCGTATCATCACAGGCAAGTCGGCAAGCCCCTCGCGCAGCAACGCCTCAATCTCGCGCGACTTGGAACGGTTGTGGCTCGCGATGACCACCACTCGTGAGTCAGCCATTTTCGAGAAGTCGCTGGATGAGGTCTTTGACGCGCGTCTCTATCGTTGCCCGCACGCGCCGAAACTCATCCATCGGCAGTCCCACAGGGTCAGGGATGTTCCAGTGCTCCTGAATACCCATGTAGGTCGCAGGGCACAGCTCGTCGGTTCGGGCGTCGCACAGGCTCACCACCGCGTCAAACTGTGTGATGTCGAACTCCCAGACGCCCTTAGAGGTCTGACGCGCGATGTCGATGCCCACTTCGCGCATCGCTTCGATCGCCAGCGGATGTACCCTACCTGCGGGCAGCGTGCCCGCGCTGAAGGCGACCACCTTGCCCTGCCCATAGTAGTTGCAGAAGCCCTCTGCCATCTGGCTGCGGCACGAGTTGCCCACGCACACAAACAGCACCAGTTTCGGTTGCTCGGTCTCCATTTCAGTAGCCCCTTTGTTTATATTGCTCAATCGTCTGCCGGTAGCGTTCCATGCCGTCGGGCTTGTTGACGCTGGCGAGGATAGTCGGCGGTTTGCCCGCGGCGGTCATGCGCTCGACGATTCCTGCGACCAGTGCCCACAGGGCGGCAGCCGCGCCGATTCCCGACGCAGGGCAGAAAGCGGTTTCGACGCCTTCTATGGTCAGCATCGCGTCGCCGTAGGGCGCCGCGTTGTCGATGACCAAGTCTACGACCTCGAACAGCCGCTTGCCCGACTCGTGTTCGGACTGGAGTTGGGAGGAATAGTCCAGCGCGGTTAGCCCGATGGTGAACACGCCGCGTTCGCGCGCCTGAATCGCCAACTCCACAGGGAAGGGCGTCTTGCCCGACACGCTGCCGATAATCAGCACATCGCCTGCCGTGATGCGGCTGCGATCGAGCGCGGCGCGAACGATGCAGCGCACGGTTTCGGGCGTGGTCTGCGCGCCGACGCCTTGCGCCTCGCGGTAGGCGTTCGTGTTGGTCACCTGAAGATCGAAACTGAAGGGCGCGAACGCCGCCAGCCCGCCTGCACGGTTAATCAGTTCGCGCGAGACGAGGTGTCCTGTGTCGTACACATGGATGACGCCGCCTGCCATCAGGCACTGGGCGCACCGCTCCGCCGCTTGCTCGATGGCCTCCCGAGAACGCCGCTCCAGCTCCGAAAGTTGCGCCCGAATCCGTTCAAAGTAGTCGTGTATCAAGCGCATGCAGCGGGAATTTTACTCGATGGAAGCATTCCAGCCGCCTCTTATTTTCGTCTTGGGCAGCTATGCCTCCCTCCCTTCTGCTTCGCGCAGGTAGCGCTCGCCCAGTTCGATAAACGCGGCGCGGTCGATGTCGGCGGGAAGTTCGTAGGTCTGCGCAAAGAGTCGCCATTCGTCGATGAGGGTGAGGCGGTTCTCCCCGTCGGCGTCGGAGGCGTTTGGGGCGACGCGCCCGCCTGCGCCTGTGCGCGGCGCACGCAGGTCTAAGAGGTAATGCAACGCGCACGCCTTGAGTTCGCGGAGCAATTCGCCGTCGATTTGGCGGCGCAGTTCGGGGTGTAGGTTCCACACGCGCTGGCGTACGATCGCCCCGTGCAGCGCGTCGCCTAACGCTTCCGCCCGCGACTCAATCGCTTCGTTCAGCTCCGCGGCGCTCAAGTCGGTGGCGTCTATCGGCGTCAGGTCAAACACTGCCCGCGTGCGAATTTTTTGGAACTCGTGCGTGCGCGTTTCGGCGTCGTACAAAATCCAGCCCTTAGACTCTTTCACCTCCTCCCAGATGTTCGTGCTGGTGAACTCGGTTGCGCCTGCGTAGAGCGCGTTCGGGGCGACTTCGGTATAGATGTGCCAGTCTCCCAGCGCGATATAGTCCCATTCGTCGCGCACAATCTTCTGGCGGTCAATCGGTCGCTCCAGCGCGAAGGATGTTATGCCCTCCAGCAAGCCGTGCAGCAGCAACAGGTTCCAGCGCGTGCGCGGATTAGGCTGCAGGAGGCTCCGTTCTAACTCGTAGACGCCGCGCGCGGGAATGCACAGCAGGCTCGCATCCAGCGACGCAATCTCCAGCATCTGGATTTGGTCGTAGATGACCTGCACGCCCGGAATGTGCGTCAGTAGCGCGAGGATACAGCCGCTGCCCGCCACACGCGGCGTCTCGTGGTTGCCCGCGATAATGACCAGCGGCGCGCCCTGCCGATTCTTCTGAAACTCTAACAGGCTGCGATAGGCAAGGATAAGGCTGGAGTTGGGCGGACGCACAGAGTGGAACAGGTCGCCCGTGATTAGCACCAGGTCGGGCGCGGCTCTGAGGATGGCTCGTAGGGCGCGTCCGAACGCCTGCAGCACATCGTGTTCGCGCTGGTTCATCCCATGCTCGTTCGTGCGGCTGTAGGCGCGGTAGCCCAAATGCACATCGCTTAGGTGCGCGATTCGCATCGGCGCAAGTATACCCCCATAGAGGGACTCTGACTGGCGTCAAATGGGAGCTACGAGGGGTATACTTTCCCGCCGAGGAACGATTACACGGCTGGAGAGAGAACCATGGCTGGATACGCCCCTGAACTGATTGTTGCGTTGCAAACGAAGGCGAACCTGCTCCGCATCCACTCCATTCGCACGACCACCCGTGCAGGGTCAGGGCACCCGACGACTTGTCTGTCGGCGGCAGACCTAGTTGCGGGGCTGTTTTTTTATGCGCTGCGCGCGGATGTGTCGAATCCGCGCCATCCGCTGAACGACCGTGTGATTTTTTCCAAAGGGCACGCGGCGCCCTTGCTGTATGCGGTGTGGGCGGAGGCGGGCGCGTTTCCTGTGGAGCATCTGGACACCCTGCGCGAGTTCACAAGCGACTTAGAGGGACACCCGACGCCGCGCTTTAGATGGTATGGTGCGGCGACAGGCTCACTGGGGCAGGGGCTATCTATCGCGGCGGGGATGGCGCTTGCGCTCAAGCGGGACGGGTTGCCCCCGCGCGTCTACTGTCTGATGGGCGATGGCGAGACCGCGGAAGGCGCGGTGTGGGAAGCTGCCGCCTTCGCCAGCTACTACGGGCTGAACAACCTCATCGCGCTGGTAGACATCAACCGTCAGGGGCAGAGCCAGCCCACGATGCTCCAGCACGACCTGCAGACCTACCGCGCCCGCTTCGAAGCCTTCGGATGGCAGACCGCCGTCATCGACGGGCACGACATGACGGCGATTTTGGACGCGCTGACGGCGGCGCAAGCGGCGGCGCGACCGTTCGCGATTCTGGCGCGCACGCTTAAGGGCAAAGGCGCGTCCGCTGTGGAAGATAAGGAGGGCTGGCACGGCAAACCGCTGCCGCCTGACCTCGCCGAGCAAGCAATCGCCGAGTTGACGCCGCCACCCGACCAGTTGGCAGCAGCGGCGCAGCTGCGTGTGCTGCCTCCCCACGAGGCGTACCTGCCCGAACCCGTCGCCCCCAAGACGCCAAGCCTGCCCACCTATACGCTGGGGCAGGAGGTCGCCACGCGCGAGGCATACGGCGACGCGCTGGTCGCCCTCGGCAACGCCGACCCACGAATCTACGCCTTCGACGGCGATGTGAAAAACTCCACCTACTCGGAGAAGTTCCTCAAGACACATCCTGACCGCTTTGTGGAGTGCTTTATCGCGGAGCAGAACATGGTGGGCGCGGCGGTCGGCGCGGCGGAGTGCGGCAAAGTCCCCTTCGCCTCCAGTTTCGCCTGCTTCCTGACGCGCGCCTACGACTTCATCCGCATGGCGGCAATCGGCAGGGCGAATGTGAAGTTCTGCGGCTCGCACGCGGGCGTCTCCATCGGCGAGGACGGTCCCTCGCAGATGGGGCTGGAAGACCTCGCGATGTTCCGCGCCATCCCAGGCTCGGTTGTGCTGTACCCCAGCGACGCAGTCTCGACCGTCAAACTGGTCGCGGAGGCGGCGCGGTATCAGGGCATCGCCTACCTTCGCACCACGCGCCCCAAAACGCCCGTAATTTACCCCAACACCGAGGCGTTCCTCATCGGCGGGTGCAAAATCGTGCGCCAGTCGCCCCACGATGTGGCGACTGTCGTTGGCGCAGGCATCACCCTGCACGAGGCGCTCAAAGCGCACCAGATGCTTCAGCAGGAAGGGCTTGCCATCCGCGTGATAGACCTCTACAGCGTCAAGCCGGTAGACGCCGAGACGCTCATTCGCTGCGCACACGAGACGAACGGAGTCATCATTACGGTGGAAGACCACTACCCCGAAGGCGGGATTGGCGAGGCGGTCAGTGCAGCGGTGAACGGGCATGGGATTCGCGTCTATCGGCTCGCTGTGCGCGAAGTCCCGCGCTCAGGCAAGCCCGACGCCTTACTGGAGGCGTATGGGATTAACGCTCGCGCTATTGTGGAGGCGGTGCGCGCTGTAGCGCGGGGGGCGGCGTAATAAGTGCCTTTGCGATATGATTTCAACATGCAGACGGGGCAGGCACAAGACCTGCCCCTACAAGGTTGGTGTCGCCGCACCTCTGTAGGGGCAACCCTTGTGGTTGCCCGCTGGTTTGCTTACCAACCGTGCTTGTAAGTCGCGCCTCCTATCAGGGGTATACTCCCTGTGGGAGGAACGCCGCTATGCCGAACCCGACAGTAGAAGCCCCTGAGATGCTCCGCGAGTTTGCGCCCCACGCGCTGCCCATAGACGAGGTTGCCAAGCGGCTGGAGACCAGCCCTGAGGGGCTGAGCGTCGAGGAGGCGCGCCGACGGAGGTCGCCCGCGCCGTGAGCCGTCTGCAAGACCAGATGACCTCCAACGCCTGCACGATTGCGCAGTACGCCGCGCTGGCTGCCCTGCGCGATGCCACACCCGACTGGCGCACGCAGCTGCAGGCGACCTTTGACCGCCGTCGCCGCCTGATGGTGGACGGGCTGAACCGCATCGAGGGGATCCGCTGCTGGACGCCGCGCGGCGCGTTCTATGTGTACGCGAATGTGCAGGGGTTGATTGGGCGTACCTACGACGGGCGCACGCTCGGCAGCTCGGCGGATGTGGCGGAGTATCTGCTCGCTACCGCCCGCGTCGCCACCGTGCCTGGCGAAGGCTTCTGCGCGCCTGGCTATATCCGCCTCTCCTACGCCGTCTCCGAAGCCGTAATTGAAGCGGGGCTAGAGCGGATTGCGGCGGCAGTGCAAGGATAAACCGCAGGTAGTCATACCCGCCGTTGCGTTCTGGAAAGAGGATGTGGTGTTGCGCAAACTTCGCTCTGTCCCAAGTCCCGTCATCGTAGCGCTTGCGCAACTCATCGAACAGCGTCGCAGAGACGAGGTAGGAGTCCAGCTCCACAGTCCAGCCATTGCTGGGGGGCGGAAGCTGCTGGGAGAGCGTGCGCAAATACTCGTGCAAGCGCGCCTTCTCATCGTGAATGTACGCCTTCGCGTACACCATTCCGTGCGGCTCGATGAAGACAATCCGCTGATGCTTTCGGCTGGGTTCGAGAACCCATAAGATGAAATCGGGATAAAAGCCGCGCCCCTCGAAAAAGCCAATGCCCTTGCCCCTGCTCAAATTCCGCAATAGGAACAATTCCTTCCCCGCTAACAAGCCACACTTTTCCTGCTTCCAGAAGGCGCGCAGGTCGCGCACAAATTGCTCTTCACTGGAGGCAAGTCCAGGCGGGCTTACCTGTAGCCCCTTCTGTTCCAAGAGCAACGGGATGTAGATGTGTCGGTCGAAGTAGATGCGGCTCAGCTCCCCTTCCTCCGTGCAGTAGAGCTTGTGTTCTTGTTCGAGAAGTTGCAGGATTTGCTTTATAAACGAGTCTTCCGTTTGCTTTTCAGACTCATCTTTTGACCGAGGTATCCGCACGAGATAAGTTGGGCGATTGGTTCCCGTCGGAGCTTCTCGCAGGTTGAAGCTCAGGTTGGGGTCGCTCTCGTCCAAAGGATAGAGCTGCATCTGCTGCGCTTCCCACTGCTCGCGTCGGGTCTGGTAAAACTTGTCCATATAGCGGCAGAGCAAGCGCGTCACGATGTCCTGCAGGCGTTCTAAATCGTCAAGCGTGTTCGGTGTGAGGTTCACACCCGAATCGACCACCACATCGTGCTTGCCCTGCGCCACTATCGCGCGCAGCTTTTCAGGGCGAATCACCAGGTTCGTAAACCCTTTGCGCGTCTTGTACGCCAGCAGTTCAAGGTAGACTCGCTCCCAGTCCACAAGGTCGAGTATTTGCGCAGGAATCTGCTGCGGTTTTACGCTTTGAGCCTGCGCTTGAGCGCTACTCGCTGATGGGTTGCTTTGCAATACCTGCAATTTCGTAGAGAGGTCTAA
This sequence comes from Synechococcus sp. RC10A2, assembly GCF_047502605.1. Lineage (NCBI taxonomy): Bacteria > Bacillati > Cyanobacteriota > Cyanophyceae > Synechococcales > Synechococcaceae > Synechococcus > Synechococcus sp. RC10A2. Next base: position 320,361 of record NZ_JANSHP010000042.1, on the reverse strand, counting down.
CCGTACAGAGAGATTCGAATCGGCTTCCAGAAGGAGTGCTGTTTCTGTGATAAAGTCTTTGTCCTTCGGTGGGCGGGGGATGAGCAGGCCCTTCCGCAAATGCTCCTTTTGGATGGCGACGGGGATCGACAACTCCAGCGGCGGTTCCACCTCCACGCCCTCGCGTTCGAGATATTCGCGGAACAGCTGCATATAGTTGGCGCGCACGGCGAAGATGTTTAGCGTTTCCAAAAGGCGCAGATGCTCTGGATGGTTGCCCTCCAGCGCCGCGCTTCGCTTGAGGCTCATCCCCAGCCCCTTCAAGCGCACCCCGCGTCCAAAGAGCTGGATAATCTGCGAGCCTTCCTGCTTGCCGATGTTCAGCAGCCCCATAGACGACACGCGCCATGAGTTCCAGCCCTCGATAAACTTTTTCGCGCCGATGAGAATGTGCAGAGACGAGTCTGGGGCGTTAATCTGCTCAAAGAGTGAGGGGCTAATCGCGTCCTGTTCCCACTTAAGCTCTTGGGGCGTCTCAGCCTCAACGAGCTTCTTGAACTCTGAAACATCCCCGATGCTAATCACGCCAAAGTATTTGCCCTGCGGTCCCGCCTTCAACCCCAGCTCGCCTGCGCTACGAGACAGCTCGCACAAGTGTAAGCCACTGCTTCCCTGAGCGTGGAAGACGCGTTCCAACAAATGATTGTAGAGCACAGCGGGGTTCGCCGCGTATCCCTTCTGACGCAAGTAGACAAAACGCCCCCCGAAAGCATCCTGCCCGTTCGCCAGCGCCAAGCCGCTTTGCCCCGCGAGGAGATTACCGATGGTCTGCACAGCCCACTGAGGATCTGCCAGAACGCGATGCAAAAAGCGCACCACAGTCAGCACATCGCTGCGAGGCTTTTTGCTCTCCTGGTACACAGCGTTCACCGTACTGCCAATAAAGACCAGCAACGGCTTCTCCAGATTGTAGGAGCTTAGCTGTGACTTTTGATCTTCGTAAAGGCACAACTGCTCATAGAAGGTCAAGAGGTTGCCCATCAGCAGCCGATAGGTAGTGTCCAGGTCGTCGTTGCTCTTGAGATTGAGAATGTAGAAGTCTTTGCCGAAGCCATCGTTGTAGAAGTAGCGGTAGGAATAGTCAAAGATTATCGCCTTGCTGTATTCCTGCGTAAGCGCGTCGTTGCCTGCGGCAGAGAGCGCCTGCCCGAAAGTTGCGCTGTATTCGAAGGTGAATCCTTGCTCGCCGAGTGCGTCGCGGTACTTGCGCCATGCCTCGCCGCCCGCGCCCTTGTGGCCCTCATCCACGAAAATCAGATTGCGCCCCTCAAACGCCTCCACAGGCACACTCACTCCCCCGCCGCTTTTCTGCTCTACCAGCTTCGTAATCTCGATGACCTGCACGGTATTCGGGTCGCTCGCCCACAGCCCACCTGCCTTCAAGTCGAAACGCCGTGCGGGAATGCCCGACGCTTGTAGCTCCGCCAAGTGCTGCTCGCTCAACCCTTCGTTCGGCGTAATGAGCAAAATGTTGCTAAGAGGCTCCTTGTTGTAGTGCAGAAACTGATAGTAGTTGAGATGCATCAGCAGCGTCTTGCCGCTGCCCGTCGCCATCCAGTAAGCCAACTTGTTCAGGTCGCTCTCTGTGAACTGTGGGTATGCAACCTCGCCACGGCGGAGCGATTTATTCCGTTCGGCAACGAAACTGTTCAAATCACACAGGAGTCCATGCCTATCTGTAAAGAGGCGGTCGAGGAAGATTTCGGTGTAGAGCGCGGCTAAGTGCTGAAAGTAGCGCAGGGTGATGGGCGTGGTGCGCCGACGGTTGAGGCGCGCCAGATGCATCCGAATGTTCTCGTCGTAGCGAGCAAGGTCCGTTGAGTCGATTTTTACCTTACTGCCCCGCGCCAGCAGGTGATGGTACAGGTAGCTGCGCCCGTCTGCTCCGAAGCCTTCCGCGACGCTTTTTGTGTCCGCCAACGCTTCACGATTGTCTGCGTATCCCAGCTGATGGCACAACCACCGAAGCAGAACAAGTCGCTGCTCCAGTTGCGTGTAGTGCTCTTTTCCGTTCGTTGTTGCCTTCGCCATCTATGCCTCCACAGGAGCGAATAGCCGACGCTTGAAGATGTCGTCCAGCGACTGTGCGTTCGGGATGCTCGAATCGCCGTTCACATAAACCTCGTCCGCACCCTGCGTCCATCCTTGCTTGGTGACGAGCTTCGCCTCGCGCTGGAAGTCGTCGCGCGTCCAGCCCTGAATGTCGCGCCAGATGACCACTGCCGTGCGCCCGTTGGGGAGTGTACCGCGATCCATGGGGAGTGTACCGCGATACACGAGATAGCGCCGCCCGTTCTCGTGGTGAACAAACCGTTTCTGCACTTCCAGCCCCAGCAGGTAGTTGAAGGTTTCGGGCAAGTCCACCGTGCGCTCTTGTGTCTCCCCGTCGCGGTGAATCTTGAGTTTATAACAAAACGGCTCGGTGAGTTTCTCTACATTCAGCAGCGTTTCACTGCGCCGCGTCTCCCACACCAGCATATAGCGCAGTAGGTACTCGTCGCCAAAGCGATCCAGCATAGTTTGCCCGCTCGCCTCGTCGAAAGTCAGGTTATTGAGCGCGTCCTCGTAAGATTCGAGGCGAATGATCTTAAGGATGCGCGGACTGCGCTTGGCTTCCTCCTCAGTTGCCATTCGCTTGGGCTTGCCCTCCTTCCATTCGGGCGTGAAGATGACCTTCTTCAGGCGCGGCAGCAGCACCGTATCAAAGTAGTCCGCCATCTCCACCAGAATAAACTTGCGCCTGCCGCCATCTTCACGATTCAGGTTGATAACCGCGTGCCCCGTCGTGCCAGAACCCGCGAAGAAGTCAAGACAGAGTGTTTTGGGTTTGTTGCCACCCATCACCAACAAAGCATCCATCGTCGCATATATAGATTTTGGAAACGAGAAAGGATTATACTCTTTAAAGAAGGTTTTTAATACATTAGTGCCATGCTCCGTAGCAGAATACTTTGCATCTGTCCAAAGTGTTAGCGGCAGAATACCTGATGGTGGTCTATATTTGTAGTATATATTCCAAAATCCATTCGAATCCTCTTCAGCTTTCAAATCCTGTAAGTTTTCTCTAACGGTTTCTAAGCTCCACCTCCATCGTCTATAAATGCCCTTCTGATCGATAGGATATACAAGGGTTTCTCCCTCTTGAGGCTGCTCCAGCACACGCCATTCTTTCACGCGCTCATCCCACTCCATTTCTGGAACCCTGATGCGACCATCACGGGACACATAAAGTGGAAAATACAATCTCGGACTATCCTTCTTCTCTGATCCAGAGCCGCGTTTTCTCAACAGTTCCCACATGTACTGCCCTCGTTCATCCACATGTTTGTATCTATTGTTTAGCTGCTCCGTTCTGGTCAAAGCTGAGACCGTTGAATCGGACGAACGAGCAGCAAAGATAAGATACTCATGCGAGGTGGAGAAGCCCTTCTTTCCAGGACGCCCAGATGGATTACTTCTTACAACCACCGTGCCTAAAATTTTATCTTCTCCATAAATTCTCTCCACTATATGATGGAGTTCTTTCTGTTGAAAATCGTCTATCGCTATACAAATCATTCCTTCTTCCGACAAAGTACTTTTAGATATTAGCAAGCGATCATACATCATAGAAATCCAACTGGAAGATCGGTAATTATTTTTGTACACTATAGGGCTTGCATCGGTGTTATACGGCGGGTCAATATAGATGCACTTCACCCGCTCTCGATATCTCTCCTGCAGCAGGTTTAGGGCTTGCCAGTTTTCGGAGTGGACGAGCAGTCCGTCGATGGCGTCGTCCAGGTTTTCAAAGTGCGCCAGCAGGCGGTCGGTGAAGTCGGGCGGGAAGTGGCGGGTGTCGAGAACCAGCGTCGGGTGTGCTTTGAGAAACTCTATGCGCCCTTCAGAAGTTTCCAGGTCGGCTGTAAGCAAGCCGTCAGACTCCTCGTGAATGTGGTACAGCGTCTTCCACTCCTCCCACTGCGCCTCGCACTGCGCGATTTCGGGATAGAAATCTTTTGGTTTTGTAATGCTGCCAACGGTGATGCAGTAAAAGGTTTCCGTGACGAATTTCTTCTTCTCCCAGAGCATCTTTTGGAAGTTCTCAATCTGGGCGAGGAACTCGATAATCTCCATTCCGATGCGCTTGATGATGCGCAAGAGTTGGAACCATCCCTCTGCCAAGTCTTCACCAGCGCGTTCCATCTCGTCGAGGTTCAGCACCTCGTTTTTCAGGTAGAAATCCAGCTCGCGGGAGAGGAAGCCCTTCAGGTCTTTGTGAATGAAAAAGTCGCTGGTGTTGCGGCGCGTGTATCGGCGCAGGTGGTGTTCCAGATAGGACACCGATGCGCCTTCGTCGGTCTTGCGTCTTTCAGTGGTAAGGGCAGTGAGCGATTCAGGGTCGCAGGCTGCTTGAACGCGCTTGGGAATTTCGTTTACCGCCTCGGTGATGATGGTCTCCTGCTGGTTTTTCTCGCCATAGCGTTTCTGCTCCTCTGGCGTTAGGGGGCGATATTCGAAGGGGATGGTGAGGGTTCGCGTCTGTGCATCCCACTCGATAGCGTCTACTTGGGGCAGGAAGAAGCGTTTTTCGCCCTTGACATTGTTTAGTTCCACATCCGCTTGTCGCAGTTTGAAATGAACTGTTACGCCGTTGGGGGCTTTATAGGAGTAGTCCGTGAAGTGTTCAGCGGTTTTGATATAGTACTGGTCGTGGTTCGCCCAATAGAGGTAGACTTCCTCGCCGTTGTAGGGGATGGCGTAGCGTTCGCGTTTCGAGTAGCGTCGCTTGGAGATGAAGTCGCCGTCTTGCCAATAGCGGCTGAAAAAGGTGTAGAGGTGGTTGTAGATGGCGGTTTCCACCGCCTCGAGGCTACGGGCATGGGTAGCTTTTTGGAGAGCCTCTAAATACTGCTTACCTACTGGCGTATCGCGGAACTGTTCCAGTAGGCTCCCGTCGGGCTTGATTGCATATTCGCCCAGAGACTCTCGTACTGCAGCAGCTGCTTGCTGAAGTTCCTGATGCGCTCTCGTCTGCTCGGCAAGCGCGCCTTGAGAGAGTTCTTTCTCAATGATATTCGGCAGTTTGTTTTCTATGAAATCTTTTATGATCTCTCGCTTGTGGTTCATGATGCGGTAGATACCGAAGTCCAAGTCGGCACACTCGAACTCGAAGAGTTCCCTCAAAAGCTCCTGAAACCGCTGTAGTGCCTCCGAGCGCTTAGGGGCTTGGCTCTCCATCTGATCCTCCTGACAAGTGCGCCAATCATTATACCCCATACATTTGCTGGTTGCAAGCGGCGTAAGTGACCCGTTAGGTATACTGGATTGGGAGGAACCCGCGATGCCACACCCGACGATCGAGACCCCTGAGACGCTGCGCGAGTTTGCCCCACACGCGCTGCCTGCAGACGCAGTGGCGCGGCAGCTGGGAACCAGTCCCGATGGGCTGAGCCTCGAAGAGGCGCGCCGACGCCTGCAGCAGTTCGGCACCAACGAAATCGAAGCCATCAAGCCCATCAGCATCCCCGCGCTGATTCTGCACCAGTTCGCCAGCCCGCTGATCTACATCCTGCTCGCGGCGGCAGTGGTCACCTTGCTGCTGGGCGAGTATATCGACACGGCGGTCATCGCGGCGGTGCTGGTGCTGAACGCGACCATCGGCTTCATCCAAGAGTACCGCGCGGAGAAGTCGGTGCGTGCGCTGATGCAGCTGACCGCCCCCCACGCGCGGGTCATTCGCGACGGCAGGGAGTACGACATTGAGAGCCGCGAGTTGGCGCCTGGCGATGTGGTGCTGCTGGAGTCGGGCGTGCGCGTGCCTGCGGACATTCGGCTCTTTCAGGCGACCGCGCTGCAGGTGGACGAATCGATGCTCACGGGCGAGTCGGTGGCGGTCTACAAGCAGGTCGCGCCGATTCCCGAAGACGCGCCGCTGGGCGACCGGGCGAACATGGTCTTTTCGGGCACGATTGTGGCGTCGGGGCGCGGGCGGGGCTATGTGGTCGCCACAGGCGCGCACACCGAGCTGGGCAAAATCGCGGGCAGTATGCGCGAGCAGCGCGTGGACGAGACGCCACTGCAACAGCGCATGCGCCGCTTCGCGCACATCATCGGCATAGTCGTCGGCGTCGGCTGTGCGGTCATCTTCGCGCTGGGGCTGGCGGTCGGCAACAGCGTCGTGGACATGTTCAAGGTGGTGGTCGGCGTGGCGGTCGCCACGGTGCCCGAAGGGCTGCCGATTGTGCTAACCATCACGCTCGCGCTGCGTGTGAGCGCGATGGCGAAACGCAACGCGCTGGTGCGCCGCCTGCACGCCGTCGAAACGCTCGGCAGCACGACTGTGATTGGCTCCGACAAAACGGGCACGCTCACCGAGAACCGCATGACCGTGCAGGAATACTGGACAGCGGGCGAGTGGTATCGCGTACATGAACTGGAGCACGGCGCAATCCCCTACGATGACCAGCACCCGTTCGTGCTGGCGCTGCTGACTTCCGTGCTGACCAACGAGGCGCATGTACGGCGCATCGGCGAGGACGAATACGAGATTCACGGCGACCCGACGGAAGCCGCGCTGCTGATTGCCGCGCTCAAAGCGGGCTTCGACCACGACGAGTGGCGCGCGCAACACCCTGTAGTGGGCGAAATCCCGTTTGAGCCCGAGCTGCAATACTCTGCGAGTATCCGTTCACGGGGCGCGGAGCAGTGGATGTTCGTCAAGGGCGCGCCAGAGCGGGTGATGGGCATGGCGACGCGCTGGCTGACCCCCGACGGCGAGTTGCCGCTGGACGCTACCGCCCGCGAGACCATCTTGGGGCACGCGGCGGACATGGCGCAGCGCGGCTTGCGCGTGCTGGGACTGGCGTACCGCCGCTGCCCCGAGCCGTTTGACATGCGCGAGGGCGTGCCCCCGCCCAGCGAGCTGGTCTTCATCGGGTTGGTGGGGATGCTCGACCCGCCGCGCGCGGGCGTGCTGGAGGCGATTCGAGAGTGCCACGAAGCGGGCATCCGCGTGCTGATGATCACGGGCGACCACGCGGCGACGGCGCGCGCGATTGCCGCCCAGCTCCATATCGCCCCACCCGACGCGGAGGTCATCACGGGCGCGGAGATGGAGCGAATCTCCGACGAGGAGCTGCGCGAGCGCGTGCGCACCGTGAATATCTTCGCACGGGTGTCGCCGGAACACAAACTGCGTGTGGTGCGTGCCTTGCAAGCCAACGGCGAGACGGTCGCCGTCACGGGCGACGGGGTGAACGACGCGCCCGCGCTCAAAGCGGCGGAGGTCGGCGTCGCGATGGGCAAAAGCGGCACCGATGTCGCCCGCGAAGCCGCCGACATCGTGCTGGCGGACGACAATTTCGTCAGCATCCGCAACGCGGTTGAGGAAGGGCGTATCGCCTTCAAAAATGTGCGCAACGCAACCTTCTTCCTCATCTCCACAGGCGCTGGCTCTATCCTGATGTTCCTGTTCGCCGTGCTGCTGGGGATGCCGATGCCGATGTTGCCCGCGCAGCTGCTGTGGCTAAACCTTGTCACCAACGGCTTGCAGGATGTCGCGATGGCATTTGAGCCAGGCGACAAAAGCATCATGCGCCAGAAGCCGCGCCCGCGCAACGAGGGCATCATCTCCGCGCTGCTATGGGAGCGCACAGTCATCGTGGGGCTTCTGATGGCAGTGGTAACGCTCTGGCTATTCCACTACGAATACGCGACCACAGGTTCGCTCACCCGTGCCCAGACGGTTGCCCTGACGACGATGGTGCTGTTCCAGAACTTCCATGTGGGCAACGCGCGGTCAGAGTTCCGCTCGGCGTTCCTGCTGAGCCCGTTGCGTAATCCGTTTCTGCTAATCGCGGCGATTGCGGCGACCACGGTACACGCGCTTGCGCTTTATTTGCCGCTGACGCAGTTCGTGCTGCGCGTGGAGCCGATCGAGCTGGAGGCGTGGGTACGCAGCGCGCTGGCGGCGCTCAGCGTGGTGGTTGTCGTGGAGGCGCACAAGTGGCTGCGCCACCCGAAGCTGGCGCGGGAGGGCATCTAAAGTTCCCGCCCCCCGCCGCCGATAATCCCCACAGGTTGCTTTCGTTGCCGCGAAAGACCTTCGCTGATTCCCATCGATTCGCGTGCGCCACGGCGCACTGCTAATGGGGGTAATGTCTATGTGTCGACAGAGTGGCTTTACACTGGTGGAACTGCTGGTGGTGATAGCGATTCTCGCCGTGCTGGCGGCGTTGCTGTTTCCCGTGTTCACGACGGCGCGCCATGCAAGCAAGGCGAGCGTGTGTGCTTCGAACCTGCGCCAACTGAGCAAGGCGACCCTGCTTTATACGCAGGACTACGACGAGTGCTTCCCGTTGGCGTTTTATCGGATGGCGCGTGGGAGCGGGGCATGCCTGCGCACGGTATGGGGTCTGCTGCAGCCCTACCTACGCGACCATCGCGTCGCGCTGTGTCCTGCTGACCTGCAGCCGACTGACCTCACTGCGATGCGCACAGTGCGAGGCGTCGGATGTCCGCTTTGTGTGGATGAGCCTGCACAGGCGTCGCTGATGCCCAACTGGTGCCTAACCGTGAACGCGGCGACCTATCCTGAGGTGCCGCCTGTGAGCTTGGCGCGGCTGCCGTTTCCTGCATCTACAGGCTTCTGGTTCGACGGCTGGCTGGGCGTCAGCCATTCGGGCGCAGGGTTCGAGCCGATGAGTGGGGTAGACCCGCGCCACAGCCTCTCTGCCCGCGTGCCCAATCGGGTTATTCAGGGGCAGGAGTCGCGCTATCGGGGCAAGGGTCAGGCGAGCTTCGTGGATGGGCATGTGCGGGCGTTCCACACGCGGCTTGAACCCGACGCGCGACGCAGAGGCGATGTCGCCCATTACACGGCGCGCCCAATAACGATTGATAACCGCCTGATGCCGCGCTGGTTCATTCAGGGCGGGGTCTACCACGAGCGGCAGAGCTTCTTCGGCTGGCCCAGCCGCCCCAAAGAGGGCAACCCGAACCGCATGCTGCTGATGTGCTACCCGCGCCCGAACTTCTGCGAGGAGTGGGACTAACGCCCACTCCGTTCACACCCGCGCCCATACGCACTTCAGGTACAGGCTCTCTGGAAACTGAAGCAGGTACGGGTGGTCAGGCGCTTGGAAGGTAATCTCTTCCACGAAGAGCGGCGTGTTGCGGTCGGTCGCGGCTAAGCGCACGGTGTCGAGCATCTCGGTCAGGTTCATCTGGTAGGCGCAGCTGCACACGACCAGCCGCCCGCCCTCCGCCAGCAGCGGCAGCGCGTTGTAGACCAACTTCCAAATCGCCCAACGCAGCGAGTCTTTCTGGTCTTGGCGCTTGGCAATCGCGGGCGGGTCTAACACAATCCAGTCGAACCGTGCGCCCTGCTCGGCGGCTTGGGGCAGCCAGTCGAAGGCGTTCTCTACAATCCAGTGCGCCTCCAGCCGATTGCGTCGGGCATGCACCTCCGCAAGGTCAATCGCGTCGGGCAGGATGTCCACCCCGACGGCATACGCGCCTGCACGCGCGGCGTAGAGCGCGAACGCGCCCGTGTAGCAGAACATATCCAGCACGCGCTCGCTAGGTTGCACACGCTGCGCCAGACGGCGACGGTTCTCGCGCTGGTCTAAGTAGAAGCCTGTCTTGCGCCCTGCGTCGGTGGGCACAAGGAAGGTCAGCCCGCTCTCCTCGATTTCGATAACTTCGGGCACTTCGCCGTGCAGCACGCCTGCGACAGGCTCCAGTCCTTCCTCCGCGCGGCTCGCCATCTCGCTGCGTTCGAGAACGCCCTTCGGCTCCAACTGTTCAATCAGTGTCGGCAGCCACAGCTCGCGTAGCCGCTCCATGCCCAGCGTGCGTACCTGCACGACCAAGTAGTCGGCGTACTGGTCGACAATCAGTCCAGGCAGCCCGTCCGATTCGCTAAACAGCAGGCGCATCGCGTTCGTGTCCTGCACGACGCGCTGGCGATAGCGCAGGGCGCGCTCCAGTCGCCGCTCGAAGAACGCGCGGTCAATCGGTTCGTCTTCGGTGGTCAGCAGACGCACAGGGAATCGGCTCTGCGGGTTGTAAGTGCCGACGCCGAGCGCCTCGTTGCGGAAGTTGACGATACGCACTAACCCACCAGGCGTCGGCGCGCCTGATACCTCCGAGATTTCGCCGCGCTGCACCCACGGATAGCCGTGCTGCAGCTTCTTTTCACGACCTCCAACAATCTTAACGGTTCCCTCAATCATTGCCTGCCTCTCAATTCCGATTCACATACTCGCGCCAGTGGTCAGGGTTGTAGGGCTGAATCTCTGACGCGAACGCGCTTATGATGGCTTCCAAGATTTGATCGACGAGCCGCAGTCGCTCGCGGGCGTCTTGCAGTTCCAGCAGGTATTGGCGCAGGGGCATTTCCAGCTGGAGTGTACCTGCAATCGCGAACGACAGGGCAGTCGGGTCGCGGGGCAACTCGATCTGCTCCACGCGCAGCCCGCCTGCGTCCAGCGCCATCCGCAGGAACTCCCGAAACCGCTGGGCGACCGTGTCCGCGTATTGCTGTTCCGCGTCCCAGTCGAACGGCTCGTGGTCGCGCCACAGGCGCACATGCGCCTTTAGGTACGGCGCCTCGTGCCGAATGATGCGCACAATCTGGAACCGTTCCTCGCCGATTGCCAGCAGGTGCAGCCTGCCGTCGGGCTGACGGCGCAGACGCCCGATTCGCGCCAGCGTGCCGACCTCATGCACCTGCACTTCCGCGTCGCCGACCTCACGACCCTCACGAATCAGCACCACCCCAAACGGCGAATCGGTCTCCAGACAGTGCATCACCATTTCCCGATAACGCGGCTCAAAGATGTGCAACGGCAGCGCCGTGTACGGAAACAACACTGTCTCCAACGGAAACAGCGGTATCGTCCAGATCGACTCGTTCACTCTAACGAATTGTACCCTATGGACGCAGTTTTATCGCCGCCAGCACGCCGTCGCGCATCGGAAGCAGCACGGTCCGTAGGTCGGGGTCGCGCGTCATCTGTTGGGTGAGTGTGCGGATTGCATCTGTCGCCTCCGAAGTGTCCTGTGCATCCCACACGCGCCCGCTCCAGAGCGCGTTGTCGTAAAGTGCTAGCCCACCCACGCGCAGGTGTCGCTTCACCACAGGCAGCGACGCGGGGTAGCCCGCCTTGTCGATATCGCAAAAGATGATGTCATACTCGCCGCCGACGCGCTGGAGCGTCTCCACCGCCTCGCCGACATGGTAGGTCATCAGGTCGCTGAGTCCCATCTGCGCGAGGTACTCCTGCGCTTGGCGCGACAGGTCAGCGTCCCAGACCGTGTGATGCACCGTCCCGCCGCCGTTGGCGCGCATCGCCAGCGCGAACCACGCCGTGGAGTAGCCATAGCCGCTGCCCAACTCGAACACACGCCGCGCGCCCGTCAACCGCGTCAGCCAGTAAAACAACTGTCCTACCACAGGACCGACAATCGGGAAGTTCGTCTCGGCGGCGCGCTGTTCCATCTCCAAAAGCAGCGGGTGCGGGCGATCCACCAAGCCCTCCAAATACGCCGTCAGCGCGGGATGATACAAGCCGTCCATAGCGCGATTTTACCTGACGCGCTTGGTCATCACGCGGCGGTTCTATCTCACCGCGACCCTTAGCACCCCAAAAGGGTCTACGCACGACTCCCCTCTGGGCAATTGTGAACTCTGGATGCGCAGTTGGTATAAGGTCTCGTTTAGGAACCGCTCTAATCTCCCAGATTAGGCTCGGTCATTTTGTACGGGTCGAACACCTCGCGGATTTGCTCTTCAGTGAGCAGGTTGCGCTCGCGCACGATGTCGACAATCGAGCGTCCTTCGCGCAAGGCTTGCTTGAACACTTCGGCGGCGGTGGCGTAGCCGACATACGGGTTCAGCGCGGTCGCCAAGCTGGGGCTGGTCTCGGCGTACCAGCGGCACTTCTCCTCGTTGGCGACAATCCCGCGCACACACCGCTCATCGAGCTGCCGCATCATGTTCGTCATAATCTGGATGGTGTAGACCGCGTTGTACGCCATGACGGGCATCATCACATTCAGCTCCAGTTGCCCCGCCTGCACGGCGTAGTCGATGGTGGTCGCGTTGCCAATCGCTTGGAAGCAGACCATGTTCGCCATTTCGGGGATGCTGGGGTTCACCTTGCCGGGCATGATGCTGCTGCCAGGCTGTACGGCGGGCAGGGTGATTTCGGCGAAGCCTGTGAGGGGGCCCGACGCGAGCAGGCGTAGGTCGTTCACGATGCGGGTCAGCTCCAGCGCGAGGGTGCGCAGGGCGGAGCCGACGAGCTGGATGGGCATCTGGCTCTGCATCGCCTCGCGCAGGTCGTCTGCGGGTCGGAACGGCAGCCCTGTCCACACGCGCAGCAGCTCCACGACGCGGAATCGGTACTTGGGGTGCGTGTTCAGCCCCGTGCCGACCGCGCTGCCGCCGATGCCGAGTTCCTCGACGGCTTCGGCGGCGAACTCCAGCACGCGGCGGCACTTGCGCAGCGTCGCCGCATACGCCGCGAACTCCTGCCCCAAGCGAATCGGCACGGCGTCCTGCAAATGCGTGCGCCCCGACTTCAGCACATGGTCGAACTCCCTGCCCTTCTGCGCAAAGGCGTCGGTCAGCGCGTCTAACGCAGGGAAGAGATTGCGCAACGCAAGGCGCGCGGCGATGCGCATCGCCGTCGGGAAGGTATCGTTGGTGGACTGCCCGAAGTTCACATGGTCATTCGGGTGGACGATGGTGTAGTCGCCCTTGCGCCCGCCGAGAATCTCGATCGCACGGTTCGCCAGCACCTCGTTGACATTCATATGGAACGAGGTGCCCGCGCCCTGATGGAAGATGTCGGTCGGGAACTGGTCGCGCAGGCTGCCCTGCAAAATCTCGTCGGCGGCTTGCATAATCGCGCGCCCGATGGGTTCGGGGATTAATCCCAGCTCCGTGTTCGCCTGCGCCGCCGCCTTTTTGAGTAGCACATACGCCTCGATTATCACGGGGGGTTCGGTGATACCGCTGATGGGGAAATTCTCTTGCGCTCGCAGGGTCTGCAGACCCCAGTAGACCTCGGCGGGCAGTTCGCGTTCGCCTAAAGCATCGCGCTCGATTCGTGTCGCCATCGCACAACCTCCGCACAAGTGTACCCGATAGCGCACGCAGGGCGGTTCTTATGCTGGAAGGGTTGTAATAAGTGCATATGCAGTGTATTTTCGACGCAGGCAACGGGCAACCACAAGGGTTGCCCCCACGGGGTGCGGCGACGCCAACCTTGTAGGGACAGGTCTTGTGCCTGCCCCATCTGCATGTTGGGTATCATATTGCAAATGGATTCGTGGGGGCACAGCAGCGCTGTCTACAGGGTTGCCTTTTCTCCTGATGGCGCGTGGCTGGCGTCGGGGAGTTGGGATCGCACCATTCGGATAGGGTGCGTGTCGGATGGCGCACTGCTGCAGACCTATGACCAAGAAACAAGCACGGGAGTGTATTCCATAATCGCAACGGCAGGGTAGACGACGCTGACCTGTTGGAGGTGCTGTTCAACTTCGGCAGTGGGTGTTAGCCGTCACCCCTGACCCCTCTCCCACTGCGTGGGAGAGGGGTGTAGATTGTCGTGTTCACCCCGTGCGCGGTTGACACCGCTCGAAAGCATCCCGCAGGGCGGCAATCGGGTCGCCTTTCGGCACGAACTCCTGCCCAATCCAGCCTGTGTAGCCCGTCTCCTTGATGGCGCGCATAATCGCGGGGTAGTAGAGTTCTTGCGTGTCGTCAATCTCGTTCCGTCCAGGGTTGCCCGCCGTGTGGTAATGGGCAATCTTGTCGTGGTGGGCGCGGATGGTGCGGATGATGTCGCCTTCCATAATCTGCGCGTGGTAGATGTCGTACAGAATCTTCACGCGCGGCGAGTTGACCTGCTCCACCACGCGCACGCCCCACTGCATGCGGTCGAACTGGTAATCGCGGTGGTCGACCTTGCTGTTGAGAATCTCCAGCGCGAGCGTGATGCCCTTCTGTTCGGCGTAAGGGGCAACGCGCTTGAGGCAGGCGACGGTATTTTCGATGCCCTCCTCGTCGGGGCGACCGCGCCGATTGCCCGAAAAGCAGATGAGAATCGGGATTTCGTACTTGACCGCCTTGTCGATGGTCGCCTTCAGTTCGTCCTCGATGCGGCTGTGGTTGCGCGGGTCGTTCATCCCGTTTTCAATCGTGCCGTGCCCGCCGTGCGTGACGATATGCATGCCGGCTTCCTTGACCATATCCCACAGCGGTTCGGGCACGAGTTCGAAGCCTTCGTAGCCGATGCGCTTCGCTTCGGCAATCAGCCGTTTCGGTTCCACGCGCCCGTGAAAGCACCACCAGCAAATATCCTGTCGCATGCGTCCACCTCTCATAGCAAGAGTATACCTGCGCGGGGCATTGCTGGGGTATACTTTACTTTCGCGCATGGGGTATCCTATCGCGCGCGTAGAGACGCAAAAAGCGAGGTGCTATGATGAACCACACGGTCTTGCAGGAAGTGGAGCAGCCCTATCTGAAGCAGGATGTGCCGGAGTTTCGCCCTGGCGACACGGTGCGCGTGCATGTGCGCGTCGTGGAGGGCGGCAAGGAGCGTATTCAGGTCTTTGAGGGCGTCGTGATTGCCCGCAGGCATCGCGGCATCGCCGACACGATTACCGTGCGCAAGGTGTCATACGGCGTCGGCGTGGAGCGCACCTTCCCGATTCACTCACCGATGGTCTCAAAGATTGAGGTCGTGCGCAAGGCGAAGGTGCGCCGCGCGAAGTTGTATTACCTGCGCAACCTGTCGAGCAAAGAGGCGCGCTTGAAAGAGGACATGAGCCGCTGATGGAGCCGTTCACGCCCCCGTCGGGACCGCTGACTTGGATCGAAACGCTGGCGCGGCTGCCGATTGCGACCGTCGTGCTGGCGATGGCGGTCTGCACAGTGATACGGCTGGCTATCGCGCCGCTGCAGAACCGCCTCGCGCGGTTCGTCAACAACCTGCTGGACGCCATCATCTACGCGGGCATCTTGGTCTACCTCATTATCCGTCCGTACATCGCCCAGCCGTTTTACATCCCCTCCGAATCGATGGTTCCCACCCTGCGTGTGGGCGATGTGGTGATGGTGGGCAAATACAACTACCGCTTCAGCGAGCCGAAGCGGTTCGATATCGTGGTGTTCCGCGCGCCCGACTGGGCGTTGAACCCGTGGCAGACGCCTGGCAAGACCGACTTCGTGAAGCGGCTGATTGGACTGCCCGGCGACATTATCGAGGTCAAAGCGGGCGAGGGGCTGTACCTCAACGGCAAGTTGCTGAACGAGCCGTACCTGAATGGTATTCCGCAATACTCGATGAAAATCATCGACGGCTGGGTGTACGAATACAACGACTTCGGCGACATCTGGAAAGGTGGCGAGGGCACCATGCGCCAGCCCGTGTTCAACGAGGCGGAGCGCCAGAAGGTGCTGCGCACGCCCTCGCAGCCGATTCCGCCAGGCAAGTACCTCATGCTGGGCGACAACCGCAACAACAGCAGCGACGGGCATCACTGGGGCTTGCTGGACGCCGAGCGCGTGGTAGGTAGAGCGCTCTTTGTGTTCTGGCCGCCGAATCGGATTGGTCCCGCGAATCGAAGTGAGTTGCCCAAGGTGGATTAGCAGACCGTATTCTGCGGCTGCCCCTCCAGAAACGCCTTCAGGTTCTCCAAAGTGGTGTCCAGAATGCGTTGCACCGCCTCGTGGCTGTTGAAGGCGATATGCGGGGTGAAGACCACATCGTCGCGTCGGAGCAGTAGGTGCGCCTGCACGACCTGCTTGAGCGTCTGCTCGGCAAGCGGCATCTTCAGCAGCGCGCTCTCCTCCTTGATATACTCCTCGCCTTCTATCACATCCAGCCCCGCGCCTGCCAGAATCCCTTCCTCTAATGCCCACAGTAGGGCTTCCGTGTCCACCACGCTGCCGCGCGCGGTGTTAATCAGGAGTGCGCCACGCTTCATTTTGCCGAGCGTCTCGCGGTTGATGAGGTGGTAGGTCTCAGGCAGCGCAGGCACATGAAGCGACACGATATCCGACTCGGCAAGCAGTGTGTCCAAGTCGGTGTAGGTAAAGCCCAGCACCTCCGCCAGCAGCGGGTGCGGGCGCACATCATACGCCAGCACGCGCATGCCGAACCCGCGCGCGATGCGAATCACATGTAGCCCGATGTTGCCCGCGCCCACCACGCCCAGCGTCTTGCCATAGAGGTCGAAGCCGCGCAACTCACGGATACGAAACTCGCCGCGCAGCCCCTGAAAATACGCCGCGTGCAACTTGCGCGAGAGCGAGAGAATCAGCGCGAAGGTGTGTTCCGCAACGGTGTTCTCGCCGTAATGGGGCACATTGCACACGGTAATCCCACGCGCCCGACACACCCCCAAGTCGATATGGTCGTAGCCTGTGGACATCGTGAGAATCAGGCGCAGGTTGGGCAACGCCTCGATGATTGCGCCGCTTACCTTCGTCCAGATGAAGACCACAATTGCCTCGAAGTCGGCGTACTCTGTGGTGGTGTCGGGGGTCAGGTGGTCTTGGAAAAACGCTGCCTGCACGCGCTCGGCAATACCCAGCCGTTGGAGTCCTGCGTGCAAGTAATCGGGCTGCCACGGCTCTAAGTCGAAGAAAGCCACACGCATGCGCGTCTCCTATTGTAGGGCAACCTCCACGACGCCATTGTGAGCGCGGCATATGCCAATCAGCCGCGCCTTCCCGACGATGTAGGTCTCGTAGATATACACAGGTACTTCGCGTCCGAGTGCGCGGGTCGCTTCATCGTAGCCCAGTCGCGCAGCGCGTGCGGTGTACCAGCGGGGTAGCGCCGCCGCCGCGTTCAAGCGCAACGCGAGCGCGCCGTCGTCGGTCTGAATCACCTTAAAGCGCAGGGGGGCGTCTAATTCGCGGTAATGGTGGGTCAATCGGTCTGTCAGCGTGCGCAGTTTCGCTTCGTCTGTCGGTTGCTGGAGCGTCTCTTGTCGCACGGCGGGCAGGCGGTCGTTCCATACAGGCTCGCGCACTTCGATGCCTTCGTACTGCGCCTCTTCGGCGCGTCGTTGCTCGGTACGCGCCCAGCCCAACAATCCTGCGACCGCCAGCAGAATCACCAGATACGGCGAGAATCGCCCAATCGTCTTCATCGCGCCACCCAGCCCTATTATACACCATCCGTAGGAACATCTGTGTCGTGAGACGGAACCCCCGCCGATGCACGGGAGAACGCGAGGTAAAATCAAAGCGTCTAAAACAGTGGAGGAATCGCCATGCGGTATGGGGCTTTGGTTGGGGTGATAGCGACGCTCGCAGTGGCAGGCGGGCAAACGGTGAGCTTTCCGATAGGCTACTACTCCTACGAGGACATTGCCCAGCGCATGTCGGTCGGCGGCAGGCGCGTTGTGTGTTCCCCTGATCTCAATAATGCGATAGTGCTGTTGCACCTGAAGCCGCGCGACTGGAACCAAACGCGCAGGATTCTGGAGAACACACTTGAGATACAGTTTCGTCCTGCGGGCGAGGGCGATGACCGATGGGTTCTCGCACGCCCCTCAGAGTTGCGGAAGCAGGACGCGCGTCTGATAGAAGCATTGGCGCGCACACTAAATGCGGAACTTCGGGCGCAAAGAACCGTTCTCCAGAGGATCGCCCAGTCCCGTGTTCCAATCGAGCAAATTACAATGGATTCGGCGTCGCGCCTGTTCGGAAAAACCTTTTCGCGCGACCCAGAGTTGGCGCGCTACGAATATCAGCGGCTCATGGAGACGGTCGAGCTGCTGCGTGGCGCGCCGTTCCAAGAGCTGTTCGCGAACTGGCGCAACCTACAACAGTTCCAAAAGGCGTTCGCGGAAGGGATTCCTCGTGAACCGCTATGCGTCCTCCAAGTAGACCCATCCTCACCAATTACTCAGCAGCGAAAGCCCTACGAACGCCCGCCGATCGATTGGCAACGAGTGATTGAACGCTTCCTTGAGAACTACTCGATACGCGACTTCGGGATACACCCCTCCCTGCTGCGCTTAGCCGAGCAGCACGCGCGCCTGCCCCAATCCGAGTGGTCCACGCGCTATGGCAAACACTGGTTCGACGACCCCTCTCATCGGATGGTGTGGGCGCTTCGCAACCAGTGCGGGAAACTCCTCAAAATCTTGCAAGAGCATGTCCATGCAACCATCGCTCAGCGACTGCACCCGCCGCTCAACCTTCAAAACGCCCTCGAGCAATCGGCGCTTGCGCAAGTCTACACGCTGGAGGTAGATACGGAATCGTTGGCGCTTTGGTTAGGCGATGCGGAAGGCGTGCTATTTCTGCCAGACGCTCCAGCAACGACACGAATCGAGTTGCTGGCGACGGTTCAGTGGTACGAGTCAATGATTGGCTACGGCGTCCGCTGCCGCTACATTCTCTTGCACCCCAAGCCGCCGCGTGAGCGAAGGATATTTTTCGATGAGAGTGCCCACCTCGCGTTTTCGCATGACACTCTCTCGCGCTTGTTCGAGAAAGCAGCGCCCCCGCTTCAGCAGCGGCTTCAGCAAGCGTTGCGACAGCACCACTCGCTTCTGGAGGAGCCTGTATTGCGCCAGTTTCCGCCGCGCGCTGGTGACCGAAGCCACTCCATCTACGAGCGACTTCACGAGTGGGCGCAACTGCAAAACCAAGAGATTGCTGTGGAGAAGGCGATGACTTGGGACGCGCCCACAGGCTGGTGCATGGCGTTGCGGCTGTATGTGAAGGAAAGCACCCCAATCCACGAAGCGCTCCGCAAACACACCCAGTATGCCGAGGCGCTGTTAGACCGCTACGAGACGGTGTGGACGCTGCGGAACTTCGTTGCGTTTCTGAATCGGTTGCAGCGCGTTCCTGTTGCCCCTATTCGTCGGCTCGTCTTATCGGATGGGGCTGCCGCCGACTGGAACCTCTTCTACCAATCGCTCACACCTCTTCAGGCTGCACGGCTCGTGAACCGTTCAGGATACATTCCTGAATGGCTGCGCGACGGCAAGACACTCCTTATCGACGCCGATTTTGCCTCAGCCTATGGAAAGGCGTGGTTGATTTGGCACATTTTGGAACAGTTGCCTGCCTCTGAGCGGGAACGGCTCTTGCAGGAGCCGCGATGGGCGGATGTCATCCCGATTCCTCTGGGGCGATTGCCCGCCTCTGCGAAAGCGCGCCTCGCGGAGGTGTTCCGGTTGTGGGCGCTAACCTCGCTTGCCGCTGAGGGCTTTTACATCGCCGATAGGCGCGATCAAGTGTGGTTTGATATGCTGACTGGTCGGCTGCCGATGGACGAGTTCCTTGACGCAGTGGTGTTGGAGCGTCGGCATGGAGGGTGGGAACTGCGCTTCAATGTGTCCGACCCTTCATTGCCAGGCGGTGTCTTGTTCTTTATAAGCGGGCTGCCGCGCGCGGGAGGCGTTGTTTGGAAGCCGATTTTCTGAGCGTGCGCCGGGGCGTTCTCCGCTCATCGTTTCCATGCGCCGATGAGGTAGAAGGAGCCTGTAATCAGCACCAAGTCGTCGGCGTCGGCGAGGTCGAGGGCGCGCTGGAAGGCGTCTTGGGGGCTAAAGGCGGTCAGCAGCGTGCGCGGCGCGCGGTTGGGCTTGCTCGCCAGCCACGCCTGCGCGCTCTGGAGCAGGGTCTCCGTCGTGTGGGCGCGCGGGTGGTCAATCGGGGCGAAGACGACGGCGTCCGCAAGGGGCAGCAGGTGGCGCAAAGTATCCGCAGGTTCGTGCGGAGTAAGCATTCCGATGACGAGGATGAGCCGCTGGTACTTGAACAGGCGCGGGACGGCGCGCGCTAACACGGCAGCGGCGTCGGGGTTGTGTGCGCCGTCCAGCACCACGCACGGCGACTCGCCCACCACTTGCAGCCGTCCAGGCAGACGCGCCTCGCGTACCCCTTGCTCAATCGCGCGGTCGGGTATCGTGTAGCCTCGTTCGCGCAGCAACACTGCCGCCGCGGTAGCGCACGCCGCATTATGCCGCTGGTAGTCGCCAATCAGCGCGGGCTGGAGCGCGACTTCCCACGCGCCGCGACGCACGCGCACCGCCGAATCGGTCGGCGAGGGCAACGGCATATACAGAAAGTCGTTGCTACCCGCGCGCCAGTCGCCTGCTGTCTCCGCGCGCCGCACACGAGAGAGCGGTGCGCCTTGCGCAGCGGCGACCTGCGCAATCATCTCAACCGCGTCGGGCGGAATCGCGCCACTCACAACAGGACGCCCAGGCTTGATGATGCCCGCCTTCTCGTAAGCAATATCGCGATGCGTCGGACCCAAGCGGTCTTGGTGGTCTAACCCGATGCTCACAATCACGCTCACTTCAGGCACTATCACATTCGTAGCATCCAGTCGCCCGCCCACTCCCACCTCCAGCACTGTGATGTCCATCTGCGTCTGTTCGAACGCCCAAAACGCCAGCGCGGTCTTGATTTCGAACTCGGTGGTCTGCCCGTACTCGGTATCCGTCAATCGCTCGATTATCGGGCGTAGGAAGGCGATGCCTTCTACAAACAACTCTTGGGAAATCGGCTCGC
Organism: Synechococcus sp. RC10A2; assembly: GCF_047502605.1. Taxonomy (NCBI): domain Bacteria; kingdom Bacillati; phylum Cyanobacteriota; class Cyanophyceae; order Synechococcales; family Synechococcaceae; genus Synechococcus; species Synechococcus sp. RC10A2. Next base: position 299,771 of record NZ_JANSHP010000042.1, on the reverse strand, counting down.
CATCGATAAGGACGCGCTCGCGGATGTCGAACACATGCGGCGAGGTGTAAGTGCCCACGCGGTAGCCTGCCGCACGCAAAATCGCGCTGAGCATCGTCGTGGTAGAGCCTTTGCCGTTCGTGCCTGTGATGTGAACGCAGGGAACTTTGAGATGGGGGGAGCCTGCTCGTTCCAAGAGCGCCTCGAATCGGGCGTTGCCCAGCCGCCAGCCTTGAATCGAGAGGCTCTCGATGTACCGCACAGCGTCTCGAAAGTCCATGGGCGTCGCCATGAGTATACCGCGTGGGCTATAATAAAGGGTATGCGGGTCTTAGGGTTGTTCGGGTTGATTCTGTGGATGGGGTGTCTCTTTGCCCAGACGCCAGTGCGCTCGGTGCAACTGCAGGGCGTTTCAGTTGCTCCGCCCGAGCAAGTCGGCGCGTCGCTTTACGCGCTTGTGGGCACGACGCCCACAGAGGAACAGATTCGGGAGGCGTTGCAGCAGGTGGAGCTGTGGTATCGGCAACGGGGCTACACGCTGGCGCGCGTAGCAGATTACGCGCTGGACGAGTCGGGCGCGCTGCGGGTGCAGGTCGCCGAGGGCGTGATTGCGCAAATCACGGTGCAGGGCAACAAGCGCACGCGCACGGAGGTGCTGCGTCGCTTGGTGGGCGTGCGCCCTGGCGAGGTCTACAACGAAGAGCGGCTACGGCGCGTTCGCCAGCGCATGGGGCGGTTCCCGTTCCTGCGGGACGCGAAGCTGGGCGCGGAGCCAGGCGAGCAGGTCGGTACGGCGAACCTGCTCCTGCAGATTGAGGAGGAGCAGTCGTTCGATTTTGCGGTCGCGGCGGGCTATAGCAGCGAGCAAGGTTTCGTCGGCTATGCTGAGCTGGCAGAGACGAATGTCGGTGGACTGGGGCATCGCGTGCGTGCGCAGTGGCAGCGCGAACAGGTGCGCAATCCGCTGACGGGCGAATATGAGGCGCTGCGTCCCTCCTACTCGCTGAGTTATGAGGCGCCGCGCGCGCTGCCCGGCGCGTTCAACTTCGGCGTGGAGCTATATGACCGCGCGCCGTTCTACCCAGTCTTCTACGCGGATATCGACACCGTGCGCCGCTATGAGCGGCGGCGTGGGGTCACGGCGTACATCGGCTTCGATTGGCGCGAGCTGTTCGAACTGCGCCTGCGCTACCGCGCCGACAGGGTCGATTACGACGACGCGCCCGACGCGCTGCTGACCCCTACCTTGCGCGCGGCGAATAGGGGGCGTTTTGACGCGCTGGGCGTGCAGGTGGTTTATGACACGCGCGAGGGTCGCTTCCCGCGCGCGGGGCTGTACGCCAGCGCGCTGGCGGAGCGAGCGGTTTCGGGCGATTTCCGCTTCACGCGCGCCGTCGGCGAGGCGCGGTACTACATTCCCCTGCGTCGGGAGCAGACGCTTGTCCTGCGTGGTGTGGCGGGCGTTGCGTCCGACGGCGCGCCGCTGAGCGAGCTGTTCTGGATAGGCGGCTACGACCTGCTGCGCGGCTATGCCCAAGACGAGTTTCGAGGCAACCGTGCCGTGGTTGGGAGCGCGGAGTATCTGTTCCCCGTGATGGAGGCGGTACAAGCGGCGGTATTCGTCGATGTCGGCGCGGCGTGGAGCAGCGGAACCGAGCTATCAGAAGTGCCTGTGCGGGCGGGCGTCGGCACGGGCTTGCGATTCGCCTCCCCAATCGGGCTGATTCGCTTCGACCTTGCCTACGGGAAACGCGGCTTCGTGTACCTGAGCCTCGCAGGGGTCTATTAAGATTGAAGGACCGGGTGGAGGGGGACAGCACCCGGTCCTTGGGGGTGGGAGGGGGGATAAGCTTAGAAGTCGTCGAAGTCGCCGCCGCCCCCACCAGGCGTCGGCTCCGTCTTCTTTTCGGGCTTCTCGGCGACCATCGCTTCGGTGGTCAGCACCAGCCCTGCGATGGACGCAGCGTTCTCCAACGCGGCGCGGCTGACCTTAGCGGGGTCAATTATACCCGATTTCACCAGGTCCACGAATGTACCCGTGACCGCGTCCAGCCCTTCGTGTGCGCCGAGCGCCTTGACTTTCTCGACAATCACGGAGCCTTCCAGCCCCGCGTTCTCGGCGATTTGGCGCAGCGGCTCTTCGAGGGCGCGCTTGACGATGGTGACGCCCGTGCGCTCGTCGTCGTTGTCGCCGATGCCGTCCAGCGCGGCTTGCGCCAGCAAGAAGATTTTGCCCCCGCCAGGCACGATGCCCTCCTCTACTGCCGCGCGGGTTGCGGACAAGGCGTCCTCGAAGCGGTGCTTCTTCTCCTTCAGCTCGGTCTCGGTCGCCGCGCCGACCTTGATGACCGCCACACCGCCCGACAGCTTCGCCAGGCGCTCCTGCAGCTTCTCGCGGTCATAGCTGCTCTCCGTGGTCTCGATGAGCCGCTTGATCTGATTGATGCGCCCCACGACGGCTTCATGGGAGCCTGCACCCTCGATAATCGTGGTCTCCTCTTTGCCGATGACCACCTTCTTCGCCTGACCGAGCATGTCGAGCGTCACATTTTCCAGCTTGATGCCGAGATCTTCGGAGATGAAGCGTCCGCCTGTGAGGATGGCGATGTCTTCGAGCATCGCCTTGCGTCGCTCGCCGAAGCCAGGCGCTTTGACCGCGGCGCACTGCAGCACGCCGCGCAGCTTGTTGACCACCAGCGTCGCCAGCGCGTCGCCGTCCACATCCTCGGCGATAATCAGCAGCGGGCGGCGCGCCTGCGCCACGCGCTCCAGCACAGGCAATAGGTCTTGCGCCGAGCTAATCTTCTTCTCGTGAATCAGAATCAGCGCGTCCTCCAACACCGCCTCCATCCGCTCAGGGTCGGTGATGAAGTAGGGCGAGATATAGCCCCGATCGAACTGCATGCCCTCCACAATCTCCAGCGTGGTCTGGGTGCCCTTAGACTCTTCGATGGTGATGACGCCATCCTTGCCGACCTTGTCCATCGCTTCGGCAATCATTTTGCCGATTTCGGGGTCGTTGCCCGCGATGGTGGCGACATACTCGGTCTGCTCGCGCTCGGTGACGGGGATGGCGTGCGCTTTGATGGTCTCGACGGCTTTCGCGACGGCTTTATCGATGCCGCGCTTGAGCGCAATCGCATTGCCGCCTGCCGCGACATAGCGCATACCCTCGTTGACCAGCGCTTGCGCCAGCACGGTCGCGGTGGTCGTGCCGTCGCCTGCCACATCGTTCGTCTTGGACGCGACCTCACGGCACAGCTGCGCGCCCATGTTCTCCCACGGGTCGGACAGTTCAATCTCCTTCGCGACGGTCACGCCGTCTTTGGTGATAATCGGCGCGCCCCACTTGCGATCCAGCACCACATTGCGCCCTTTCGGGCCGAGGGTCACCCTCACCGCGTTGGCGACCTTATTGACGCCGCGCTCTAAGGCGCGTCGAGCCTCTTCGTTGAACTTCAGCATCTTCGCAGGCATAGCGTCTCACCTCCTATTTAGCGTTCGCGTATCGCGTAGATTTGATCCTCGTCGAGGATAAGGTACTTCTTACCCTCGTATTCAAACTCGCTACCAGCGTATTTAGAGAAGACGACGCGCTGTCCGACCTGCACGGTCATCGGCGCGCGCATACCATTATTGAGCAAGCGACCGGGTCCGACAGCAATCACTGTGCCCTCCTGCGGGCGCTTCTTCGCCGTGTCGGGCAAGATGATGCCCGTCTCGGTCTTCTCATCCTCCTCCAGCAGCTCAATCACAACCTTGTCGTTGAGCGGTTTGAAGGTCATAACCATCTACCTCCTTACGATCTGAATTTGAACCTGAATTTAGCACTCTCGGCGTCCGAGTGCTAAAATTAGGATACCCAACAGGGTAGGGGGCTTGTCAAGAGGGCGACTCACTCTAAGCGAGACAACAGCAAGAGGGAGGGATGTGTCGAGAGGCGTTGATTGCTGTCTTTTAGGTGTCTTCGTGATATGGTTTCAGCATACGGGGCGGGGCAGGCACGAGACCTGCCCCTACAAGGTTGACATCGCCGCACCTCCGCGGGGGCAACCCTTGTAGCTGCTCGCTCCAAGTTGCCTATGTCGAAAACACAGTGCCCCGGCACTATTACCGCCTCCGAATGGGGTCGCTGCTGGGTAGGATTTTCTCGTCTCCACCCGAGCTTTCGGGTGCGCGCTTGCCATCGCCTGAGCCAGGCATCCGCAGCCCGCTACTCTCGCGGTAGAAGATGCGCGCCTCCTTCGGGTAGAGCTTAATACGCGACCCCGCGGGGAACAGCTGCCCCGACCAGAGTTCGCGGTAGTCAGCGTCCAGAATGTAGGTGAACACCGCGCCATCCTTGAATCGGGGGGCGATGTTGCCCGTGGGGTTCACTATCACGAAACCGTTCTGGAAGGGGCGATAATACAGTCCGCCTTGATAGTCCGAAGAGCGGAACAGTACCTGAATCCCGCCTGTGGGCTGTCCAAGGGGCACATCGAAGTCGGCGTCGGGACGCCAACTGCGCTGACGGTTGGGTGGCGCGTCGTAGTAGTGTTTGTCCAGATAGAGGTAGTTGTTGCTGTCCGCGCACAGCAAGAAACTCGCCAGCGCGTAAATCTTCTGCCGTCGTCCCTCCACAGGATCGCGCACCGCGTAGCCTGTGTAGACCACACGCAGGCGCGGGCGCTGTTCAATCAGGGTGTTCAGCTGCCCTTCCCACTGTGAGAATGGGAGAAACCCCGCAGGGAGCGAGTAGATGGTCGTAAAGACCTCTTCCATCAGCAGCCCGTCCAGAAATCCTTGGCGCAGGAAGTAGGTATGTGGTTGGTCGCGCGTATAGAGCGCCGCGGCAGTATTGATGATGAATTTCACATCGCGCTCACTGAGCGTGTTGCGCATGTTGATTAAGTGTTTATGCATGGCAGCCATGCGGCTGGCGCGTGTCGGATACTTCTGGAACAAGAAGTTCAGGAAGAAGAAGTCGATAAAACTGTCGAAGTGGATGACATCCACGCCTGGGTCGGCGTAGAGCATCGACAGCCCCACATTTTGCGCCGCCCAGGCAGACGCTTGGGGATTGCCGATGTCCATCGCGTAGCGGTCGGAGCCGAACTGCTGCCGATTGCCGTAGATGTTCAGCAGGAACCAGTCAGGGTGGTTCGTGTCGCAGTAGTAGTAACCAAATAGATCGCGTTGCTGCCAGCTACGGTCGGGTGTGCGAACGCTGTAGATAAGGTTGTAGTAGTATACATTTAGCAGGTCGCTGCGGTGCGTGCGTAACGCTTTGATGTCGTCCCATGTCGCCAACATTAGGTCGAACTCGCGTGCGTAGTAGACCCAATCGCGTTGGTTCTCTTCTGCCCAAGAGTAGTATGGGGCGGCGATTTTCAGGCTGCGCGGCGGGCGGGAACGCCATCGCTGACTGCCCGTGACTTCTAATTTGTCAAAGCGAACAACGCCCGACGAGACGCCAGCGTTGGACCGGACAATCAGGTCGAGCCTGACCCCTTGCGGATTCGAGTTGGGAACCGTGTAGTTGAACACGAGTTCCGTCCATGCGTTGGGCACATTCGTGGTGTTGATTAGATCGGCGCTGCCTGAACCGTCCAGACCGCGCGCACGGACGCGAAGCGAGGCGTTGACCCAGTTCTCTGCCTTCACCCACAGCGAGATGCGGATGGTCTCTCCTGGACGCGGGTAGTCGTTGGAGGGGAAATACATCAACATACTCAGCGAAGCTTCTGCTGTGCTGGAGCTGTTCCGATTGAAACTGATTTTTTGGGCAGCGCGCCCGCTGACTTTGTCCACCTCGTCCAGTTCGGCAGTAAAGCCTGACGGGATAGTACCACGAAACCCTTCCGCGACGCCGTCGCGCACCATGCCAACATCATGGTTGCCGCGGTAGAAGTCGAAATCGAACTCGCCATACAGCGTGGCGTAGTTGATGAGCGGCTGCTGCTGCGCGAGCGCAGCCCCCCAAATCGCGACCGATACAACAGTCCCCAGAACCCGATAGTTTAGACGCATGGGTCTCTCCTCTCGCGCCTATTATACCCCACTTTCGCATCCGCATGCCCTCGCAAAAACACTACACTTGCCCTGACTCGCGTTTTTGCCGCGCGCTGTCCAGCCCAATCGCAATCACGGGCAGCGAGAAGACAAAAGTCTGCAGCCGAAACCGTGCGTTCCCGCTGCAGCCCGCGCTGAGCGTGAAGTAGATTGCCGTCAGCACAAACAGAATCGCCCACCACTGCTGGCGTCGCGTCCGAATAGTCAGCCACAGCCCCGTAATCAGAGCAACCAAGTAGGCAAAGTAATAGCCCTGAAACCAGCGTCGTACCGCGCGCGAGGACATCATCCACTCGTTTCCCGTGTTCGGTCCGCCTGCAGACCGCCAGAAGAAGAGCATCCCGCGCAGCCAGTAGTAGGCGAACTCGTTCGGATGTTGCTGGATGTAGTCCAGAGCGACGGCGCGGTAATAGCGACCGCGCTCGAAAATCTGGCGGTCGGGGTCTAAGCCGTCGTTGCGCATCCGTGCGAACGCCTCCGCTTCCAGCATCGCACGCGCTTGGTGGATGGGCTGCTGCATCTGCGTAACGACCAGCCCCGTCATATCAAGCAGGTACAACTCGCCTGCGAGCGTTAGCCGCCACGAGCCGTAATGCACGCGATTGTACGCCGCCCACGGCACAAACAGCGCCAGCACCCCCGCCAGATACCCCGCCAGCCATATGCCCCGCGCCCGCGCCGAGAGCGGACGCGCGAAGACGCCCAGTACACTTAGCACGGGGATCAGCCATAGAGGGCTGGGGCGTATCAGCGTCGTGAGCGCGAGCGCAACGCCACTCCCAACGCCTGCACGCCAAACCGCAGGATTCGGCTGCGCACGGAACTGGGCGAAAGCGTACAGCACAAGCGTCATGCCCAACACGAAGAGGGTCTCTGTGAGAATTAACTGCGTGTAGTCGATGAGCGTCGGGTTCAGCGCGAAGAGCCACCCGCCGACCGCTGCGCCCAGCGGCGCGCTAATCCGCCGTAGCGCGGCAATCACCAGCGCGCAGTTCAGAACGCTGGCGCACACCTGCACGATGACCACCCACACTGGGTTCACCCCCAACAGCGCGTACAGAACCGCCATCACCAGCGAGTAGCCCGGCGCGCGGATGATAATCGAGTCGATGGCTTCGGGCATCTCGACAATCGCCTGTCCGGGCTTGTTCCAGTAACGCAGCAGCACGAGGGCGACCTCTTGGTACGAGCCTGCGTCGGGGTTCGGCGCGCGGGTAATTAGTCGCTCGTTGGGGGCGTCCCATGGCGCGTAGGCGACCATCCACGCCACGCGCAGGCACAACGCCACGCCCACAATCAGCCAAGGATGCTGCAGCCACACCATCGCCCTGTGCAGAGTCGTCGCCATCACGGGGATTGTACCTGCCTGTGCGTATTCGGCTTTGGTATAATACTTGTGTGAGCGGCTCCGCGCAGGTACACCCCATCCGACGCGCGCTACGCCACTGGCGCTGGGTCTGGCGACAACGCCGCAACTGGGAGTCGCCTGGGCGGTTTCTCTTGTTGCACGCCCTTGTATGGCTGGGTCTCAACGAACGCGCGGTGTTTCGGTATCAAGGGGCGCGCTTTCGGCTCTATGACACAACGCTGACTCACCTGATGTTCTTTCACCCCACGCGCTGGCACGGCGCGATCGACCTCGCCCTCTTGCGCCAACTGCTGCGCCCTGGCGACACGATTGTCGATATCGGCGCGAATGTCGGCTCGCATGCGATTCCGCTTGCGAAGTCGCTCGGCGCATCAAGCCCTGTACATGCCTTCGAGCCGCACCCGCGCGTGTTTGCGCAGTTGCAGGCGAACGCGCGGCTCAATCGCCTGCCGAACCTGTACCTGTATAACCTCGCGCTGGGTGACCGTACAGGCGAGGTCGCGTTTACCGATGTGCGCAGCGACGACTACAACCGTGTGTTGCCCGACGGCGCGGGCGCGCTTACCGTGCCGATGACGCCCTTAGACCGCTTCGAGCCGCTTGCAGACGCGCCTATCACGCTGCTCAAGATCGATGTGGAAGGCTACGAACCCTTTGTGCTGCGCGGCGCGGAGGCGACGCTCACGCGCACAGACTTCCTTTACTTGGAGGCGAACGCGATGCATGCCTGCGAGTACGGCGTCAGCGTGCAAGACCTTGCGGATTCTCTGCGGGCGCGCGGCTGGACGCTCTACCGCGTCGCCGACAGCGCGACCTTGACGCGCCTGCCCGAACGCCCCACTGTGACCGAGTGGGAGAACTGGCTTGCCGCACGAAGCACTGACGCCTTGCGCGAACGGCTGGCAGGGCGGGGCGTGCGCATCCTGCCCGACGATGAGTGAGCTGCGTCGCCGCGCCGTAGAAGGCAGCCTGTACCTGAGCCTGCGCCGCGTGCTTACTATCGCCCTCTCGATAGCAGGCATGCTCTATGTGACGCGCATTATCGGTCCCGCGAACTACGGGCTGTACGCTTCGGCGATGGGCGTTTACTTGTACCTCACGCAGGTGGTGAGTATGGGCGTGCGTACGTACCTGATTCGCGCCCCGCAAGACGCCCCGCGCGAGGTGTGGCATCAGGCGTTCTGGTGGCTGCTGGGGTTCGGGAGCGTGCTGACCGTCGTCGCCCTTATCGCGCTGTGGTTGCTCGGCGCGTACTGGATTCGCACGGAGGGCTTTTTCGCGGTCGCGACGGCAATCAGCGTTGGGTTGCCCCTACACGCCGTCTCGATTGTCGCGCAAGCCGCGCTGGAGAAAGAGCTGCGCTACAAGCGAATTGCGCTCATTGACACGCTCGCGCAGGTCAGCTCGTATGCAGTCAGTATCCCGATGGCGCTGCTGGGGTTCGGCGTGTGGGCATTGGTTGCAGCGTACTGGGCGGCGCAACTGGTGAGTTTCACGCTGGCGTTTATTAGCGCACGCTACCGCCCCCGTTGGTATTGGAACCGCGACCAGCTGCGCGATATGCTTCGGTTCAGTTTCGTGCAGGCGGCGTCCGAGTGGCTCTACAACGCCAAGAATCTCGCGCCTGCGCTCGTGCTACTGCCGATTGCGGGCAAGGAGGCGGTCGGCTACCTGACGCTGGCGGAACGGCTGCTAAACATGCTCAACTTCGCGCAGATTGCGATTCGGAATGTGACGACGGCGGTGTTCGCTCGCGTGCAAGACCAGCCGCAGAAGATGCTGCACGCGCTGTATGTCTCGTCGCAGGCACAGATTCTCAGTCTGGGCGGCGTGTGTCTGCTGTTTGTGCTGAGCGCGTGGTATGTGCTGCCGCCGATTTTCGGGGCGCAGTGGGACATTCGTCTGGCGATACTCGCGCTGGCGCTGCTGGCGTCAGAACAGTTGCTGACGGCGATTTTCAGTGCGCAGGCGCAGGCGCTCTACGTGATACGGCAAAGCCATGTGGTCACACGCGCCGCGCTCGTGTTCGTGTTCAACCTCTACTGGTCAACCGCTCTGCTGACTTACCTTGCGCCAGAGGGGTACGCGGTTCTGGGCTATGGCGTCGCCTACTTTTTGGCGCACCTGCCGAACAATGTCTTTTTGCATTTCGGGGTAGCGCGCTATATTGGGCAGCCGCGCTACGGCATGAATCTGCTCTGGGCGGTTGCGCTGGGCGTTGCGCTGTTTGCGCCAATTGCGCACTACATCCCACTGCTTGCGCTGGGGGTCTTCCTGCTTCCCGCCAGTCGGCGTGCGCTGCGCGAACTGCTCCACGAAGTGCGCGCCCTGCGCACGCAGTCGTAGACGCTACTGGCGCAATCACGGAGTGACGCGCACGACCTTCCAGCCCTTATGTGTGTGAACGACGCGGAAGCGCGTCGGCTTGTCGGCGGGGATAATCCAGTAGTCTACTCGATACTGCTGGGTAATCTGCTGCACGCGGGCATCGTCCAAGCGATGATTGGCGCGGCGGAAGATGTCCGCATCGGCGCGCAGGGTTCCAAACTCCACCCACGCACCGATACGGTAGGTCGCTTCGTTTAAACCTGCTGCTTCGAACAGCCCTGCTGCGCGCATACGGGCAATCCATTCACGGGCATAAGCGGGTGCGAATGTCCAAGCCGTGCCGTCTTTACGCGTGCCGAACACGCCCCGCTGCGAAAGATGGCGAAACTGGTGCCAGCCTTCGGGGTCGCTATACAACGGCACAAGGAAGACAGTGTCGGGCGGGGTATGCACCCGCGCCCAACGAGCGATTTCGTAAGCAGGCGCACTCGGTATCCCCCACCAATTCCCGTACTTGGAAACGCGAATCGTGTGAATACGCACAGCGTTCGCAAGAGTAAACATCAAACACAACGCCAGCATTGCGCCCACAGAAGTGGGAAACGCCGTCCGCCGCGCAATCTGTCGATAGAGTTCGATGCCTCCAATTAGTAAGAATAGCCCCTTGATGACACTTACCGTACCGTAGCCAAATCGCCAGAGGATGCCGATGGACACCAGAATCGCAAGTGGGGTAAACCAGCGTTTGAGCGTGTCCGACGGCAGCGACTCAACCCATACCACTGCCGCTCCCGCTACAAGGACACTCGTGATAAGGAACCACAACTCAGCGGCTCGAATCGGGTGCAAATGCAGTAGTGTCAGCGAGCACAACAGATAGGGCGTCAGCCAAGCCAGTAAGTAGCAGCCGACTGCCAACCCTGTCCATAGCATTAGATTCAACCGCAGGCGCGAATCGATATCGCCCCAGAACCCGCACAAAGCGAACAAAAGAACCACATACCCCAACAGAATCAACTGCGGGACAAGGTCCCAAGTCTCTGGAAAAAAGTGATACGGGTAGCTCAGCTCTGCTGTTTGCCAAACTGCCAACGGGTCTACGGCTGGCTTACGCGCTGCTTGTAGTAGCAGTAACCATCCAGGAAGCCCAATAGCTATACTACCTACTGTCGCACCTGCCCACCGAAGCCATCCTTGGCGCAACGACGAGTCGCCCAGCAAAGAAATGAAAACATAACAGTAGCTAAATATCGCATACATCTGATTAAAGTACGGTACCAGTGCCATCCAGAGCATATAGCCCAGTGCATGGCGTCGCAGGAGCGATTCCAACGCCAGCAAGGCAAAAAAAACCGAGAAGCTGGTCTGCTCTAACGCACTGGAAGGCTGACCGTTGCCTATTAGCATAGTCGGCGATGTGGCAATAAACAACGTACCTGCGTACCACGCACGCCACGAATGCGGGAACAGCAGTCGTGCCCAGCGATAGCCCACAAAAAGAAACAGAAGATTCCGCAGCCAAAACAGCACGAACAACACCGCTGAAAGGTCAAACAAACGTGCCAGCCACGCCACCCCATACCAGAAAAGCGACGCAAACGAGAAGATAGTCTCCGCCATAGGGTCGCCTGGGTAGAGAGTTGGATCATTTATCTTCTGTACCAATAACAGTTGGAAAGCATGGTTAGCGCCGTATACATCACGATAGCCACTAATGAGGAGCGAGACGACGCTCAGCAGCAGTATCCACGCGACTAAAGCGCCTCGATGTACCTGAACTACTGTGCGCTGTCCTGAGTTTGATGCCATCACATAGAATCATACCCGTCAAGCGAACTTATCACACTAACATGCCTTGCTTGCCCGTCGCCGACGAGACGGTAGGCTGCCGTGGGTGAGGTATATAATTGCTATGGCACAGCCCTTTATCAGCGTCATCATCAACAACTACAACTATGCCCAGTTTGTGGGGACTGCCATCGAGAGCGCGCTCGCGCAGACCTACCCGCACCGCGAGATTATCGTCGTCGACGATGGCTCCACCGACGAGTCGCGCGAGGTCATTCAGCGATACGCCGACCGTGTGCAGGTGGTTTTTAAGGAGAACGGCGGACAGGCGTCAGCGTTCCATGCGGGAGTCGCCGCCGCGCGCGGGGAGGTGATTTGCTTTCTCGATTCGGACGACTACTGGGCGCCGCACTTATTGGAACGGGTGGCGGCGCGTTGGGACGACTCGCTGGCGATGGTGGAGTGGCGCATGGAGTGCGTTGACCCCGACGGCAAGCCGCTTGGTCGATCGTTCCCCATCCATACCCCCTATGAGGGCGACCTGCGCCCGATTTTGACGCGCCGTATCTACTATCCCAGCACGCCTACCAGTGGGAACGCCTTCGCACGCCGCGCTGTGGAAGCAGTCTTCCCGCTGGACGAGTCGTTTTGGCGCATCAGCGCGGACGCGCCGCTGCTGATGGGCGCGCCGTTTTATGGCAAGTTCGCCTTCATCGACGAGACGCTGAGTTTCTATCGCGTGCATGGCGGCAACCTGCACTACGGAATCCCGCCGCGTTGGGAGCGTCTGCAACGCGAGGTGCGTCATCTACTGGCGCGTGAGCCAGTCATCCGCACGCACGCCGAGCGTCAGGGACTGCGCGTGCATCCGCGACTGGTCTACTCGCTGCCCACGCTGAATCTCGGTCGGCTGATGCTCTTGCTGGGACGGCGCGGAATCCCCGAAACGCGCCACGATACGCTTGCGCAACTCATCTACTACGGCATCCGCGCGGTGTGGGAGTACGACGCGCCGTGGAACTTTCGGCAGCGGCTAAGTTGGATGCCGCCGTTTTTGCTGGCGATGGTGAACCGACGCAAAGCTCTATACAAGGCGGCGCGCCTGATGTTCTGGAGCGCACGCGAGGAGGACATCGCCCGATTCGTTCAGGAGGCGGGCTGAACCCGCGCGCGGAAATACTCGATGGTGCGCCGCAGCCCCTCCTCCAGCGACACACGCGGTTCCCAGCCCAGTATCTCGCGCGCTCGCGTGATGTCGGGGCAACGCTGTTTGGGGTCGTCGGGCGTGAAAAACTCCTGAAACACAATCGGGCTGTCGCTGCCCGTGAGCCGCTTGATGAGCTGCGCGAACTCCAGGATTGTGCGCTCTTCGGGGTTGCCGATGTTGATGGGCAGGTGGTAGTCGGCGTGCGCCAGTCGCCAGATGCCCTCCACGAGGTCGAAGACATACCCGAAGCTGCGCGTCTGGCTGCCGTCGCCGTAGACGGTAATCGGCTCGCCGCGTAGCGCTTGACACACGAAGTTGGGCACCACGCGCCCATCGTCCAAGCGCATGCGCTCGCCGTAGGTGTTGAAGATCCGCACGATGCGTGTGTCCACGCCCTTGTAGCGGTGGTACGCCATCACCAGCGATTCGGCGTACCGCTTCGCCTCGTCGTAGACCCCGCGCACGCCAATCGGGTTCACATTGCCCCAGTAGTCTTCGGACTGCGGATGCACCAGCGGGTCACCGTAGACCTCCGAAGTGGAGCTGAACAGGAACTTCGCGCCCTTGCGCACCGCCAACTCCAGCGCGTTCGCCGTGCCGTATGAGCCGACTCGCAGCGTCTCCAGCGGGTGGCGCACAAAGTCCACGGGGCTTGCTGTCGACGCCAAGTGGAACACATAATCGACCGCGCCCTCAATGTCAAATGGCTCGCACACATCATGGCGTATAAACTCAAAGTCGGGGCGTCCCATCAGGTGCTGCAGGTTTTCCTCGCGTCCTGTGATGAGGTTGTCTATGACGACCACTTGCCAGCCTTCGGCAATCAGGCGATCGACAAGGTGCGAGCCGATGAAGCCCGCGCCTCCCGTAACGACAGCTCGCGGCATTAGCGGCGTACCTCCTTGTGAATCGTCTCGCGCCATGGATCGATCAGTTTCTCGCGGTCGAACAGGCGTCGGTAAAGCGCGCTTGGCAGCCCTGCGAGCAGCATCCATGCCACTTGGGGCGATTCGCGCAGGAGCCGAACGGCTGTGCGCCACTCGCCGCGCTTGACGCTCCGCGCGAACTGCGGGTAGCGCGCGTAGGCGCGGTCGCGCTGGTACGCCCAACGCAGCAACTTCGCAATACGGGGCGTCGTTTCAGGCAAACACAGCAGATACTCCAGCACCTTGCGACGCTCGTCCAACACATCGTACCGCGTCACGGTCGTGCCAGGTCGCACCCGATAGGAATACAGCGGTTCAGGCAGCAGCGCGAAGCGCCCCCCCTTGAGAAGCACTTCCATATAGAAGGCGTAATCCTCGCCGATGCGGATGGTCGTCGGGTAGCGGATCTGTTTTGCGTCCAGAAATGCCCGTCGAATGAGGGGCTTGAACGAGGGATGCGCCGTGATGACCTGTTCGAGGGTGTAGCAGCGCGGGGCTTTCGGGGGCTTGGCGTAGGTCGCCCAACTGACTTGATAGACGCCGCCCCACTCGGTTCGGTAGACCTGCAGGTCAGCGACCATCTCCACGCTCTGTGCCTCGGCGAAGCGCACCAACTTCTCCAGCCGTTCAGGGGCAATCCAGTCGTCGGCGTCCACAATTGCAACCCACTCGCCCTGCGCGGCGTCCAGCGCGCGGTTGCGCGTCGCGCCAGGACCCAAATTCTGTTCGTTGCGCAGGTAGCGGATGCGCGGGTCGCCCAGATACCGCTGCACGACGGCGGGGGTCTCGTCGATGGAGGCGTCGTCCACGATGAGCATCTCCCAGTCCGAGAGGGTCTGCGCCTGCACCGATTCGATGCACTGCCCGATGTAGGGCGCGACATTGTATGCAGGCGTGATCACCGAAACCATAGGACGCGACACCATCGTGGCTATTATACCATTCGCCTCTGAAACAGGCGTTCGTAAAGCGGTTTCCATTGGCGTACTGTGTGGCGGATATCCCAACATGCAACGGTGTGCTGCCGCGCTGCCAGCCTATCGCTTGTCGTCGCGCCGCGTCGTCCACCAACTTCTGCTACATGCTCCCCTGAGTGTGGTGGAATCTAATACCAATCGCAAGGGTAGAGTTTACAATTGCCCCCCTCCTGCGGTTCCCCTCGCGAAGCGGGGGGAACCGAGCCGCGCACCCGTTTGGTTCCCCTTGCACGCAGGGGGAACCTTAGCGAGGGGGTCTTCAATCTCGTTGGTTTTCGTAAATTTTGCCTACGCGATTGGTATTATCACCGGCTCCCTTGACAAAAGCGCCTGCGGTGTGGTATAATACCATTAGGCTATTAGACCTAAAAGGTTCAATAGCCTGAATGAACAACGAGAGATGGAGGCAGCGCAATGCGAGAGACACAGGACACCTTTACGCCAGTTGGCGCGATAGCGTTCTTTGTGGCGATGATATTCGTGTACGCGCTCGTATGGCTCACGACCTACGGCATATTGCTCAAGTGGAGGTGATTTTATGGATCGGTTCGAGAAGCGCGCGATGGCGTTAGCGTTATTTCTGGTGTTGATGTTCTTCGGGCTGGTAGTATACGCCGCGAAAGGGCTACAAGCGGACTTGCCGACCTGCTTACCGAACGCGCGGTTGTTCGAGCGCGGGCGCATGGTGGAAATCGGTCCCAACCGCTATCAGGTGGATGTCGTCGCCTACATGTGGGGCTTCGATATGGGCACAGTGAACCAGATCAAAGTTCCCCGTGGCGCAGTGGTGGACTTCTATATCACCAGCAAAGATGTAATGCACGGCTACCATATCGACAGGACGCTGGTGAACCTGATGGCGATTCCAGGCGCGGTGACCTACTCCCGTGCGAGGTTCGACAGGGCAGGGGAGTACCAGATTATCTGCCATGAGTATTGCGGTTTGGGTCACCAGAACATGGCAGGTAAGGTGATTGTGGAATAAGGAGGCGAACCATGCAAGTCAAAGGCGCAATTCGGTTTATTCTGCTGAGTCAGCTGATTATCCCGTTTATTCTGCTCATTTTGGGCGTGCTGCTGGGGCTGTATCAGGCGTTAGCGCGTGCAGGGATCATCCGCTCGGCAGACCTGTTCGGTATTAACTACTATCAGGGGCTGACCCTGCACGGCGTCATCAACGCGGTGGTTTTTACGACCTTCTTCGCAGTGGCGTTTGGCAACGCACTGATGCTTCACCAGCTCAAGCGTCCGCTGAAGGTCGGCGTGCAGTGGGCGTCGTGGGTGCTGATGGTGGGTGGCACGCTGATGGCGGCGTGGGCGATGCTCACGGGGCGCGCCACGGTGCTGTATACCTTCTACCTGCCGATGGTCGCGCACTGGACTTTCTATGTCGGCGCGACGCTGCTGCTGATTGGCTCCATTTTGCCGTACTTTCTGGACTGGATTCCGAACACGCTTGCGTGGCGACGGGAGAATCCGAACGCGAAACTGCCGCTGGCAGTGTTGGGCAACCTCATCAATTTCACGCTGTGGTTTCTGATCATCATCCCCTTGGCGGTGACGGTGCTGTTCCAGATGTTGCCGCTGTCGCTGGGGCTTGCCAGCGAGGTGAACCCGCTTCTGTCGCGCACGCTGTTCTGGTTCTTTGGGCACGCGCTGGTCTACTTCTGGCTCATTCCGTCGTACATCATGCTCTACACCATGCTACCGAAGCTGGTGGGCGGCAAGCTTTACTCGGACCCAGCCGCACGGTTTGCGTTCCTGCTGTTCCTGCTGTTCTCGATTCCCGTTGGATTGCACCACCAATACACAGAGGGCGGCTTGAGCAGCGGCTGGAAGCTCTGGCATGCGTTCCTGACCTTTATGGTCGCGCTGCCGAGCTTCATCACGGCGTTCACGGTGGCGGCGTCGCTGGAACACGGGGCGCGCCTGAACGGCGGGCAAGGGCTGTTCGGCTGGTGGAGCAAGCTGCCGTACTGGAGCAAAGAGGGCGATAAGTGGCTCTTCGCCTACCTCATTTCGGGGCTGATTCTGTTCCTGTTCGGCGGCATCACGGGTATCGTGAACGCTTCGTACAACCTGAACCTGATTGTGCATAACACGGCGTGGGTCGTAGGGCACTTCCATACCACGGTCGGCGGGCTGGTGACGCTAAGCTTCTTGGGGATGACGCTCTACATGATTGCGCGATTGCGCGGGGCGGAGGTGCAGGCGAAGCCGCTCGCGCTCGCGGCGCCGTACCTGTGGATGCTGGGCTTCGTGATTTTCGAGATTGCGCTCTCGATTACGGGGCTGCAGGGTGCGCCGCGCCGCAGCAATCTGGGCATCAGCTATCTCGACCCCACCAACGAGTTCCTGTATCGTCCCGATTGGCTTTTCTGGTCGCATGTGGGCGCGCTGGGCGGCGTGGTGGCGACAATTGGCTTCCTGAGTTATGTCGTCTCGCTGGTCGGCACGCTGTTCGCCAAACCTGTGCGTGCGCCTGAGATTGACTTTCCCATCACCGACGCCCTACACGAGACGCCCACGCCGCTGGTGGTGAACCTGCGCCCGTGGGTGACGGCAACTCTCGTGCTGATTGCCATCTCCTATACTTACCCTGTATACGAGTCGATGACGCGCGGGATCGTCTCGAAAGTGCCTGGTTACCAGAGCCTCGACAACAACCTCGTGCCGCAACAGACTCTGCGGGAACAGACGAAACTGCCATGAGAGTCTTGCCACTTGCTGGATACCTCCTGTCATTCACCCTGGGATGCCCTGCCTTCGGGCAGGGCGTCCCGCCTAATCTTTCGAACACGCTGGGCACGAAGCCGCCGAATGTGAGGTTCATCGACACGGAGGGGCGCACCTTTACGCTCAACGACCTGAAGGGAAAACCTGTAATCCTCAGCCCCATCTATGCAGGTTGTCCCAGCGCATGCATCGTCATCAGCCGCAGTCTAAAACAGGCTCTCATAAAGCTTAACTTAAGTCCAGAAACCTATACAGTCGTCACCTTCACTTTCGATCCGAAGGAAGGACATGCCCACATGAGAAGTTTTCGGCAGAAACATCAACTTAACCTGCCGAACTGGCGGATTGCCTATGTGCCTGACGACAGGGCATTATTTGAACTCTTGGACGCAATCGATTTCCGCTTTACCTATGTGTCGGAGCAGGTGAAAGACCACCCGAACCTGCTGGTGTTTCTCGATAGCGACGGGGTGATACGCCACTACGAATTTGGTCTGGAGTTCACGCCTGTCCAATTGGAGCGGGGGCTGCGGATTGCACGCGGGCAGTACACGCTTTGGGAGCGCATAAGCGACTGGCTTTTTCCGATTGGCGCGGTGGGCGTGTTGGCGACGGGCGCGTGGCTGATGTTGGGGGGACGCCGCAAACGATAAAATCGCGCTGGACTCAGTGGTATAATTCGGTTGAATGAGCGCGAGGAGATGAATTGCTATGACGAAGTTATTGGATTTGGGAGCGCGGACGGATTACGCGGTAAAGGCGTTGGCGCTGTTGGCGCAGCGCGGCGATGGCGCGATTGTTACGGTCAAGGAGCTGGCGGAGGAGACGGGCATCTCCCAGCACTTCCTATACAATATCTTCGACGACTTGGCGAAGGCGGGGATTGTGCGCTCCTATCGCGGGGCGAAGCGCGGTTTTGCTCTCTGCCGCTCTCCGGAGGAGATTAGCTTCTACGACATCGTGGCGGCGGTGGAGGGGCTAATTGAGAAGCCGTATTGTCTGCTCGATCGGAATCGAGTCTGCTCTGCGGAGAATCCGTGCGCGGCGCACTTCTTTTGGATTGGCTTGCGCGACTATGCGGAACAATCGATGCGCGCGTTGACGCTGGCGCAAATTGCCCGCAAGCCGCCGTTCAAGTAGGGCGGTAGCGGCGGAAGTCGATAACCCCCTGCGAGTAGACGTCCTTGACGACCGACTCGACGCCCTCGCGTTGGGCGATTTTGGGCGTCTGACGGTGCGCCCACTGCGCGCCTATTACCACGGGAGTGACTGTCAGCCCCGCACGGCGCAGCGTCTCGGCGCGTTGCTTGGCGCGTCGCACATCGTGGCGGTCAACCTTAACCGAGATTTCCGCCAGCGCGACGCGCTCGCCCTTCCACCAAATCAGGTCTGCTTCCAGTGGGTCGCTCGCGGGGTCTTCCTCTTCGTCCAGCAGTCCTGCCGCGTCCAGCCACAGGAGTATCTGCTGGCGCACGGCGGCGTCGTCGCGCGGCGAGCCGCCCTGACCCAAGCCGAAGATGCGCCCCGCGCGCTGTATCACACTTTGCTCGTAGTCGTCGCCCTTGCGCCGCGCGACTTCGCCCCGTTGCCACTTCTGCAGCTCAATCACTGCAGGCTCCATCCTGGCAACAATCGGCTCAATACGGTTGACGATGGGTTCGATGCGATTGACAACAGGCTCAATACGGTTGACGATGGGTTCGATGCGATTGACAACAGGCTCAATCCGATTGACAACAGTGCGTAGTTCGCTGACCGCCGCTTCTAATGCCGCGACCCGCTCAGGCAGTTGGAGCAAGGGTTCTATCTTTTCGGGCAGTTGCAGAAGAGGCTCTATCTTTTCTGGTAGCTGGAGGAGCGCGTCTGTCAGAATAAAACGGCGCAAGGTCTCCCGCAGTTCGGGATCGGCTTGGAACAATCGCTGTAGCACACGGTTGGTTAGGAACGCGCGCGCGAACTCCAACTGCAGGCTCTCGTCCTCCTGCAGCAGCCCGACGATTTGCTGAATCAGCTCCGAGGTGCGTGACATGCGCGGGGAATTGTACCCGTTATTCGTCGCGCTTGGGCTGGAACGCCATTCGTGCGCGTATCGCCTCGCCGACCCGTTCGATAGGGTGTTGGGCGTTGGCTTGTTCCAGTGCGCGGAACATGGGGCGTCCCGCGAGGTTCTCCAGTATCCACTCGCGCGCGAACGCGCCTGTCTGGATTTCGTGCAGAATCTGGCGCAGGATTTCTCGTGTGTGAGCATCTACAATTCGCGGACCGCGTGTCATCGCCCCGTAATGCGCGGTATCGGAGATGGCGAACTCCATCCCGCGGATGCCGCTTTCGTACATCAGGTCGGTAATGAGCTTCAGCTCGTGCAGGCACTCGAAGTAGGCGACTTCGGGCGCGTAGCCCGCTTCTACCAGCGTTTCGAACGCGGCGCGTATCAGGGCAGGTACGCCCCCACACAGCACCGCCTGCTCGCCGAACAGGTCGCATTCGCACTCCTCGCGGAAAGTGGTCTCGTAGACGCCCGCGCGTGTGCCGCCCAAGGCGCGCGCGTAGGCAAGCGCAATCGCTTTCGCCTCGCCCGTGTAGTCCTGATGGACGGCGATGAGGCAGGGCGCGCCGTGTCCCTGTACATACAGACGGCGTAGCTGCGGACCGACCGCCTTCGGCGAGACCATAAACACATCGATGTCGTCGGGAGGCGTAATCTGCCCGAAGTGGATGGTGAAGCCGTGTGCAAAGCCGAGCGCGTGCCCCGCGCGTAGGTGGGGGGCGATTTGTTCGGCATACAGGCGCGGCTGCTGCTCGTCGTTGACCAACAGCATCAGCACATCGGCATGTTGCACTGCGTCAGGGATGGGGTGGACGGCGAACCCATCCGCCTGCGCCCGTTCCCACGAGAGACCCCGCCGTGCGCCCACAATCACCCGAACGCCGCTGTCACGCAGGTTGAGCGCGTGCGCATGTCCCTGAGAGCCGTAGCCGAGTATCGCAACCGTGCGGCTTTGCAAAGGAGTCAAGGGGGCGTCTGCATCTGTGTAGACCTGCGCCATCAGTTATCCTCCTTGGGCGGGGGCGGCGACTGCAGTTCAGGTTCGGCAGGCGGTTTCGGGCGCGGCGGCTCTGGCTGTGCCTCGCGCTGGATGCGCACACGCACCATCACTTCGCGCACGCCCCGTATCTCCACTCCAGGCGGCGGCTTCAGCGGCACGCGCAGCTCAGCGTCACTGGTCTTGTTGCGCAGCGAAATGGGCGCGGTCTCAATAACATTGATTTGCGCCAAGCGCGCAGGACTGCCGCGCAACTGCACCGACACAGGTTCCACCGAGAACCAGATGACGCGGTAGGGGAAGGGGGGGAGGTCCTCGAGACGGGGGCTGATAGGCACGGTTTTGGAGGTCGGTTGCGGAATCAAGCGCACTCTCAACCGTACCTCAGCGGGGGTAATCTGCACGCCCATCACAGGCTCACCGCGCTCGTCCAGCGGTGTGGGCGCAATCTCCAGTTCGAGGTCGCCCTGCAAGCCTGTCATATCGAAAGTGATTTGCACGGTGCGCACGCGCCGTACTTGGGATGCCGCGCCCGTGATGCGCACACTGTTCGGCTCAGGGACGGCTTCCGCCAGCACCTCCTGCAGCTCAGGGATACCCGTGAGATTCACGCGCACGGGGAACTGTCGACTCAGGCGCGGCTCGAGCGTCACGCGCACCATCGGTCGCTCAGGGGTGAGAGTCAGCTGCTCGCGCCACTCGGCAGGGTAGTCGAGTCGAATGGCGAGGCGGTTCTCTCCAGGCTTGGCGCGACTAAGGTCGACGGAGGCGCGGATTTGCTCGGCGCGCGTCTGTTCCACCCATTCTTTGACGCCGCGCACGACCACTCGTGCGCGGAGACTGTTCTCCAGGCGCACCTCGTAGTTTTGCGGCGCGTTGATGAGTTCAATCGGCACTTCGTAGGCGCGCTCGATGATGGGGTGCAGCTGCGACTGCACGTAGAGCGCGAGCAGCACTGCCGTCACTAACGCGCCGATTTTTTCCAGAAGGTTCTCGCGCCACCGCATCACGGGGAAGTGTACCCCGTCAGCCGCGCCATTCGCCCCGCGCTACCGCAGGGATGAAGGTCTCCAGTTCGGGGCAGGGCAGGGCAACGGTTGCGCCGCGTTCCGCGCTCAGATACGCCGCCATCAGCAGCTCGGTGATTCGCGCGCCATACTCCAGCGTGCAAAACGGCGTCTCGCCCGCGAGGAAGCACTCGGTGAAGTAGCGGTTCTCGGCGATGTAGCCGTAGGCGTGTGCCTCGTCCGCGAGGTAGGGCATTAGTCCTTGCTCGGCGTTCTGTTTCTCCACAAGGTCTTCGCCTGCTTCGCCATGCACGGCGCGGCTGAAGAAGATTTCGCCCTCGCCGCGCAAGGTGTTAATCGCGAGCATGTATTCGGGTCCCAGCACCTCGAAGGTCAGCCGCAGCCCAGGTCCGACGAAACACCACGAGGTGCTGGCTTCGACCATCGCCTTGTTGCCCGACGGCATACGGAACTCGATGCGTGCGGTTGCGTAGTCTTCGGCGGGCGCCTGGGTGTAGTCCACCTCCATCTCGTGGGCGTAGGTCTCGCGCAGGCGTCGGGCATATTCGGGGCGCGCCCACTTGAGGCAGGCGATTTGCGCCGAGACGGAGCAGGGGAGTAGGGCAGTGAGTGGCTGGTCAGGCGGGGTGAGCGCATACCAGCCTGCGGCGACGCTGTGGCACATCATATCGTTCAGCACGCCGCCGCCCTGTAGGTCGCCGCGCCAGAACCACGCGCGGTGCGGACCGCTGTGTTCCTCCGCGCAGCGCGCCAAGTACGGCTCGCCTGCGACCGCCGCGCCCCGACGCCAGAGCAGCTCCTTGCCGCGTACAAGGGCAGGGGCGAAGAGCTGATTCTCGAGGTAGCCGTGCGGGATGCCCGCCTCCGAGACCGCGTTTAGAATCTGGCGTGCCTCTTTGAGGTTGCGCGCCAGCGGCTTTTCCACAGCCAGCCCCTTGAGCGCCGCGCGTCCCGACCTAACCTCGTCTGCAATCGCCTCGATCAACTCTACCCGCACATAGTTCGGCGCGAGGAACCAGACGGCGTCTACTTCAGGGTCGCGCGTTAGGGCGCGTACATCCGTGTAGACCTTCGGGTCGCCCACACCCAGCGACCGACAGAACGCCGCTAAATCGGAACCTTTCGCAGGGTTGGTCGTCATAATTGCTGTGATGGCGGCGTTGCGGACGCTGGCAAACGCCTGCGCGTGGAACCGCGCGACGAAACCGCTGCCGACAAAACCTATCCGTAAACGGCTCATGGGAGCGGATTTCGGTATTTTCCTCTGGATTCCTGCTTACGGGTTAGCAGGGAAGGGTAGGGGAACGCCAAAATTAACCACAAGGAGGCAAACTGTGACGATGAGACGCTGGATTATTGGGATTGCTGTAGTCATCGGACTGACGGGTGCGTTTGCGCAGCCCTTGCCCCCAATCACTGAGCCGCTGTTCGACACGGCATGGCCGACTTGGGGGCGCGACTTGCGCCGCAGTCATTTTGCAAGCGACTTCGCCGGTCCGAACAACCCTGTCGTGCTTTGGTTCCGACGGAACGGAGCCTTAGAAGAGCTTGCCATCTTCGAACCGGAGATATGGGTTCCTCAGCATCCTGCCACAGGGCTACGGTACACCAGCTACACCTTCTACGACGCGGCGTCAGGGCAGATTACAGGGTCGTTTGGTCCGTTTTGGGGAGTGCCCTCGACGCCGATTTTTATGAACGCTGCGGTAATCGTCGTAGACAATCGCGGCAACTTAGTCCTTACTATACCGTGGCTCGCACTGATGCTTTCGGGTGGGCAATATGAGTGCCTGCTTTTCAGCCCCAGCCCCGTGCGAGGCGTTCGTGCTATCTCATGGACGCTTCGGGGCTTTCCCGCCTATCGGACGGGCTTTGGCGCAACGACGGACGGGTTTTACATCTATCCCGTCTTTGCTGACAACTTCGGGAATATCGTCTTCCTATACTTGGCTTGGATTGTCGTTGTGGACAGCAATGGGAATATTCTGCGGGTGATTCCAGATTACGGCGGGTTCATCTTTGACCAAATCCCCTCTGCCGCGCTCAGCTCAGTCTCTGGCACACAAGATGGCTTGCTTCTGCTGTTGGGGTTCCATAACGGGTTAGTTGCCGCTATTGCGGTGGATCCGTTTGCTGGCACGATTGACTATGCCTGGTTCACCTCGATCCAAGATTTGAGCGGCGACGAAGTCGCTTCCGACTCGGTAGACCGCCCGATTGCCGTGACCTCTGACGAGACGATGGCGATTGTGTGCGGTTCCAACAGTGGGCGCGTGTACGGCGTGTCGCTGGCGGACGGCTCTCGGCAGTGGGAGTATCAAGCAGGCGGCGCGATTATGGGCGGACCCTCCATCGGTCCCGACCCTGGCAACGGCAACGAAGACACGGTCTACATCGTCGTGCGCCACTCGCCGACGCAGAGCGCAATTCACGCGATTCGCGCCTCGGATGGGGCAGGGAAGTGGGTGCGCGTGCTGCCGAACATCAGCCGCTGCACGCCTACGATAGATCGAAATGGCGTGCTCTACATCGGCGACGAACGGGGCTTTCTGTACGCCATCAACCCGAACAATTGGGTCAAGTGGCAACTCTATTTAGGCGCGCCCATCCGCGTTGCGCCTGTAATTGGCGAGTTCGACTTCAGGGGCAATCCCACAACCTTTATGTTCGTGGCGGCGTCTAATCGGTTCCTGTACGCGATTGTAGACCGGTCCGTGCTATCTACGCAATCCACGCCTGGAGCAGGAGGCGTAAACACTGCGCCGCGATCGGGCGGAGCCCAGTAACCTTCGCAGTATGCAGGGGCGCGTCCTGATGCGCCCTTGCATGCTTCCGCAAAATGGGGTATAATTTCGGCGTACTGCCGTAGAGGACTTCCCAGAACTGCCCATAGGAGCAGGAAACGGGTACATACTACATTTGGACGGGACAGGCAACGATGAGAAAACGAACACAGACCGCCACATCCGCCGAGGAACCTATCGAGACGCTGACCAACGGCGCGGGCGATGCCCTCGAAGTGGAGATGCGCCCCAAGCCGAAAGAGACCGCCGACTTCAAGCAACTCTGGTTGCAACCGCTGAGCGACCTCAAACGCCGCGCGAAGCGCATCGGCATCAGCGATGAGATGGAAGACAAGGCGGAGCTGATTTACTACATTCTCCGCGCGACTGCCAGCGAGCCGGGCAGCGAATACGCATGGGGCGTGCTGGAAATCCTGCCCGACGGGTGGGGCTTCCTGCGCCGCCACCCGAACCTGCAGAGCGTGAGCGAGGATGTCTATGTCTCGCAATCGCAAATCAAGCGGTTCGGATTGCGCACGGGCGACCTCGTGTTTGGGGTAGCGCGCCCGCCAAAAGAGGGCGAAAAGTATTACGGGCTGCTGCGCGTGGAAGCCATTAACGGTGTGCCCGCCGACGAAGCGCGCCGCCGTAAAGATTTCGAGCAGCTCACTCCTCTATATCCGAACCAGCGACTGGTGATGGAAACAGTGCCCGAAAACATCTCGGGACGCATCATCGACCTGATTGCGCCCATCGGGAAGGGGCAGCGCGCGCTGATTGTCGCGCCGCCCAAAGCAGGGAAGACCACGCTGCTGAAAAACATCGCGAACAGCATCACCGCCAATCACCCAGAAGTCATTCTGCTGGTGCTGCTGGTCGACGAGCGCCCCGAAGAGGTCACCGACATGCGTCGCTCGGTCAAGGGGCAGGTGATTAGCTCCACCTTCGATGAGCCGCCTGAGAACCATATGCGCGTGGCGGATTTGGTGCTGGAACGCGCAAAGCGACTGGTGGAGCAGGGGAAAGATGTGGTGATTCTGCTGGACAGCCTCACCCGATTCGGGCGGGCATCGAACCTGACCACCAGCCCCAGTGGGCGCACCCTTTCTGGCGGCTTAGATCCTGCCGCGCTCTATCGCCCGAAACGATTCTTCGGCGCGGCGCGCAACATCGAAGAGGGCGGTAGCCTCACCGTCATCGCGACCTGCCTCATCGATACGGGCTCGCGCATGGACGAGGTGATTTTCGAAGAGTTCAAGGGCACAGGGAACATGGAGCTGGTGCTCTCGCGCGACCTCGCCGAGCGACGCATCTTCCCAGCCATCGATGTCAAGCGGTCGGGAACACGCCACGAGGAACTACTGTATTCCAAAGAGGAGCTGATGGCAATCTGGCAACTGCGGCGACTGCTGGCGAATCAGGAAGACCTCGTGGAGGCAGCCGAGCAACTTATCCGACTACTTCAACGCACGAAATCGAATCGCGAGTTCCTGATGGAAGTGGTCGCCCGCACCCGCGCTGGATAAGGAGGCGAGACCATGCGCGACGACGAACGCAAACGACCATTCGACGAAGACCCCGACGACGAGCTTGAAAACCTCTTCGATGACCTCGAAGAGGATGATGAGCCGCTCTACGACCCCTTCTCGGAGGCGGAGGAAGAAGAGGAGGACCTCGAGGAGATAGAGGCGCAGCTGCAACGACTGCTTGGGGCGGAGCCGTCCACTGAACCAGAGGAGCGCGTTCCCCGCTTCGATCGCGGGCGTGAGCTGGAAGTGCGCGTGACGGGCGTCTATGAACGCATTGAGCATGGGCAGCCGCGCGCGCTCTTAGTGCAGGTGCGCGACAACTATGGGCGCACCGTGCCTATCGTCATCGGTCCGTTTGAGGCGCACGCCATCGTCTCCGCGCTCAACGACGAGGCGCCGCCGCGCCCCATGACGCACGACCTGACCCGCAACATCCTCACACGGCTGGGCGTGAGCATCGACCGCGTGGTCATCGACGACCTCTGGCAAGGCACTTTCTACGCCAAAATCTACCTGCTGCACGGCGACGAAGAGATAGAAATCGACTCGCGCCCCAGCGACGCGATTGCGCTCGCGCTGCGCTTCCGCGCCCCAATCTACATGGTAGAGTCGGTGTTGGAGATGGAAGGTCAATACGACGACTATAGTTAACATAATGCCACTTATCAGACTCTATGCGCACCCTCTGGAACCGAATCGTTTTCGACCTCGCCTATGCGCTGTTCAAAATCCTCTTCGGAATAACTTTTCGGTTCCCGCTTTTTGCGTGGTTGCGCATTGAGGGGCGTCAGAATGTGCCGCGTCGCGGCGGGCTGATTGTGGTCGCGAACCATCTCTCGCTGGCGGACCCGCCCGTGCTGTGGTACGCCGCGCCGCGCCACCTGTGCTTTATGGGACGCGCGGACATCCCTCGCATCCCCCTTGTCGGCGCGATTGCACGCTTGGCGAAAACAGTCCCTATCAAGCAACGCGCCGCTGACCGTACTGGGCTGAAACTCGCCATCGAAACCGTGCAAAGCGGCGAGGCGTTGGCGATTTTCCCCGAAGGCGAGTTGTCCGAGTCGCGCGACCTGCAGCCGTTTCTGCCAGGTGTGCTGCTGATTCTGCGCCAGACGCGCGCGCCAGTGCTGCCCGTCGGTATCGTCGGCACGGACCGAATCTTGCCCTACGGGAAACTGGTTCCCCGACCCGCGTTTGGCGTGGTGCGCGTGCGCTTTGGGCAAGTCATCCCCGCCGAGCAGATTCTGAGCCTACCCAGCGCGGAGGAGCAGCTCGCGTTTCTGGAGGAGCAGGTCGCGCGCTTGTCGGGACAGCGCAGGGCGCGTGCATGCGCTGAATGAACGGGGTACAATTCCGCTGTGGCAGCGAGTCTGTGTCCCTTTCCGGGGATGGATCCCTACTTGGAAGACCCAGCGCTGTGGGGCGATGTGCATCACACGCTCATCAGCGCGCTGCGCCGTCAGATAACCGAGCGGTTACCTGAAGGATACCTCGCCCTGATACAAGAGCGGGAGTGTCAGGAGAGTATGCCCCCCTCCTTAAGGTTCCCCCCGCTTCGCGAGGGGAACCAAGCTTGTGCGGTTCCCCCTGCTGGCAGGGGGAACCTTAAGGAGGGGGTAACCAAAATTTACGCGGAGCCTGTGCGTGAGCCATACATAGAAATCTATTCTCTGCGTGCGCCTGAGCGTACTTTGGTGACCGTTGTGGAGATTCTCAGCCCTGCGAACAAGTCGCCCCAGTCCGAGGGGCGGCGGCTCTACCTGCGCAAACAGCACGATTTGCTCAATAGCGGGGTTCACCTGCTGGAGATAGACCTGCTCCACGAAGGGGCGCACACAGTGTTCCCTCCGCTTGAGGCGTTAGAGCGCGTGCGTTCGGAGTGGGACTACCTGATTTGCCTGCATCGGGCAGGTTGGGCGGGGCGCGAAGCGGATGTGTGGTTCGTTGACCTTGCCGAACCGCTGCCGAAGGTTCTCGTGCCCCTGCGTGCGCCCGACCCCGATATTGTGGTACACTTGCAAGCAGCGCTGGAGGACGCCTATCGTGAGGGGCAGTACCACAAGGTTGTGGACTACAGGCAACCGCCGCCTGCTGCCCTGCCCCCAGAAAAACAGGCGTGGGTGAACGCGCACTTACGCGAGAAGGGATTGAGGACATAGATGGAGACGCACGCACAATCGGGCGACTGGCGCGTTACGACTTTGGGCACGGCGATTCTGCAATCGCGGTTCCGCACGCTCACACGCCCCGCGACGCCGTTCGAGCTGATGGACGACGCGGTCAGCTACTACCGCGAAAACTTCCGTCCACTGTTCAATATCTCGCTCTGGGTCTACCTCATCCCAATCGTCGTCACGATTCTGTTGCTGATTCCGATGGTCTTCTTGGACGCCTCGACGACTGGGGGGTTCTTCGCAGCGATTGCGTTGGACTATTTGGGGCTGTTCCTGCTTTTCCCGTATCTGGTGGTTGCGCCGATGGTGCATGCGGCGTTTACGACGCTGGCGTTCCGCATGTTGGCGGTTGGAGAGCCTATCACGCTGCGTGCGCTGTGGGCGCGGCTCAAGCCCCGTTTCTGGCATCTGATTGCGAACCAGCTGTTGGCAGCGCTTGCTCTAGGCGGTATCTATTTCGTGTTGGGGGTAGGCTACTTCTTGCTGGTTCTGGCGATTGTTTTTGGGGTTGCCGCACTTGCTGGGGGCAGCCCTACCCTTGCGATTGTGCTGACGTCCATACTACTGCTGGTTATCACAATTCCGACGCTGGTGCTGGCGGCGATGGTGACGGTGTGGTTCGTCATCCTCCCCCAAATCATCGTGCTGGAGGAGCGCACAGATGCCATCACAGCGTTCAGCCGCGCGGTGGAGCTGGTGCGCCCGAACTTGAGACACGCCACGCTCAGCTGCCTTGCTTTCTGGGGCGTGTACGCAGTTTTCTCGATTGCCGTGATAAGCCTCGTGGGCATACTGCTGGCAATTGTTGTAGGCGTCATGAGTATCTATGTGAACCTCGAGCAACTCCTCGAACGCTGGTCGCTCACGCTCAACCAGTTGTATGAGTTGCTTTCGTATGTGGCGTATATGCTGGTGATGCCTGCGATGTATCTGACCAGCATATTGCTCTACTTTGACCTACGCTACCGCAACGAGGGGCTGGACATCTATGAGGCGCTACAGCGGGGCGAGGCAGGCGTGTAGCCTATTGTGGGCTGCCCTGCTCTGTGCGTGCGTATGGGCGAGCGAGCCTGCGGACGCGCTGCTTGAGGCGGAGCGCGCCCTTGAGGCGGCGTCCCGCGCACGCCCTGCCGACCGAAAAGTTTTCGTCCAACGGGCACAACGCGCACTGGCTTCCCTGCCCCAAGAGGCGCGCGAACCGCTTGAGGCGTTGCTCGACGAGGCGGCGACCGACGGCGACCTATCCGACATCGCCCGCGCACGGCGCAGCATCCGTGCCTATCGCGAGTCGCTCGCGCCCTCCCCTACCCCGTCCCCTGCCCCAGACCGCGTCAAGCAACAACTGGACGCCATCTTCGCCGAGCCTGACATGCAGATTCCGCCCAAGTCGCTGATAGAGCGCCTGTCGGAGGCGTTCCTGAACGCGGTGGAGATGTTTGTGCGCTGGCTCAATCGGCTGTTTGGCGGGCTGGGCGGGTTCGGCGGTGGCGGGCTGGGGCAGTTCCTGCAGTGGTTTGTGATTGTGCTGCTGGTGCTGACGCTTGCGCTGGCGGTTTCATACATCGCGGGGCGCGTGCAGTTCCGTCGTCGGGCGCGCGTTTCCCTGAAGGCACTGGATGTCCTACCCGACGATGCGCGCTCGCTGGGTGCACGGGAGTGGCGCGAGCTGGCGCGGCGGCTCGCCGACGAGGGCAACTGGCAACTTGCCGCGCGCGCCTACTATCTGGGCATCCTGCGCCTGCTCCACGAGGCGAAACTGCTGGACTACGACCCTGCGCTCACGAACTGGGAGCATCTGCAGCGGCTGCGTCAGCCGCCGCTCGCTGCCCTGCTCCCCTCCCCTACTCCCCTGCCCGACCCTGCTCTGCGCGAGGAAGCGTACCAGCAGCTGCGTCCCATTACACTGCTGTTCGATTCCATCTGGTACGGCGGGATGACGCCCGACGAGGCGACCTACCGCCAGTTCGAAGCGGCGTTCGAGTCGCTCTACGGGAGGTTGGAGGCGCGTGCAGTTCCTGCGTGAGCGGCTGGGGTTGGTGCTGTTGGTAGGCGTCGTGGCGGCGTTGCTGCTTTACTCGCTGCACTTGGCGCAAGCGGCGCGCGACCCGCGCTTTGCGCCTAAGCCGTTGAGCTACAGCCAGCACCGCTACGGCGTCAAGGGGTTTGCCCGCCTGCTGGAGCGCAACGGCTACACGGTGCGCTCGCTCAAGCGCACCCACCGCCGCCTGCCCAAAGACGCCGAGATGCTGGTCATTTTTCCCCCACCCTTCCGACTGGATGGCGGCGGCGATTGGAGCGCGGAGGACGCCGACGCTCTGGACGCTTGGCTGCGTAAGGGCGGGCGGCTACTGCTGTTCAGCGAGGACACGCGCCTGCCCGATTCGCTGCGCGGCGACGCCCGCAACCGCCTGCCGATTGCGCAGTTCCCTACCGACCGCCAAATCAACGCCCAGCCCATTCTGCCCGCGCCGTGGCTGGACGGCATCCAGCGCGTGCGACTGGCAGACCAGCGTGCGAGCCTTTCGCCCCGCGAAGAGCGCTGGGTTCCCCTGCTCCACACGGGCGGCGCGGTGGAGGCAGCGCTGTGGTACTACGAAAAAGGCATCGTGTTTGAGTGTACCGACTGGCAGTGGCTGACCAACGAACGCCTGCGTGAGGCGGACAACGGCGCGTTTGCGTTGGCGGTCGTGCGCAAGCTTCTGCCCAAGGGCGGCGTGGTCTACTTCGACGACGCGGGTCAAGGCGACTTGGAGCGTGAAGCGCCACCGCCGCGCGGCTTTTGGGGCGTTGCGCCGATGGGCATGCGGATTGCATTTGCACATCTGATGCTCATCACAGTTGTTGCTCTCTACTCGTTGGGCAAGCGTTTCGGTCTGCCCCGCCCTGCTCCACCTCGCGCGCCTGCGCTGGGCGAGTATGTCGACGCGCTCGCAGGCGTCTACGAGCGCACGCAAGCCGTTCAGCCCGCCTTCGAGACGATTCTGGACGATGTGCGCCGTCGGCTCTGCCGTCGGCTGGGCATGCCCGCAGGCGCGACGCTGCTCCAGCTCATCCAAGCCCTGCCACCCGACTCGCCGCTGCGCGACGCGCTCGTGGAGGCGCACCGCGCCCTTCAGAACCCGCAACTCACCCCCGACGAGGCGCTACACCTCCTGCGGCGGATTGAGGCGGCTGATCACTAACCCGTTGCTGCCCATCGGATAGTACCCGCTCGGCTCGCCCGTCGCCCCCATCATCAACAACTCACCGCCTGTATGCCGATACCGCCAGTTCTGGTTGTACCCAAGCGCATTCCCCACAGTCAAGTAGTCCTCCACACTCGCCCAACCGCTATTTTCTACTTCTGCTGCTCCAAAATATCTCTTGAACCTGGCGTGCGAAGCAACTCATCCCGCGATAATCGCTTCTGAGTTTCCCAATCAGGCTCCACCTTCCAAAGGCGGTACTCCCCTCTACGCTTGTCCCACTGCCATATCTTGCGTGCGAACAAGCAGCGCCGCGTAGCTATCTGAGAATAGTACGGTTCGTCCAGTTGAACGGTCAACCACGACTCCACAATCTCCCATAGCCCATCTCGGTTCATATCGCGTGCTTCCGCTCGGAAGCGCCCCTCGTTCCGATAAAGCCAGCGTGCTTGGTTGGAGCGCACCATCTGCAACACACCTGCAGCACACGCCTGGCCATCCACCCAGAAAAAGATTTCGTCTTTGCGGTCGCGATTCAGGTCGCGTACAAGCAGTGTGCCGCCGCAGCCATGTCCAACGAGTTGCTCCCAGAGGCGTTTGGGGAGACCATCCCTACGCTCTCCAAAGACGACAACAGAAACATTCCCAGGATCCTGATAATATTCCTCCCCTGCACGGGCAGCAGCGGTTTTGCGCACCAGCGCAATCAGGCAGCGTTGCCCGGGTAGCAGGCGTGTTGAACGCGCAGTTGCGATCACTTCGAAGTAGTCGGTAGCGAGCTCAAGAGTCACTTTTGTTGCCTCAGGGTTATTTCGCTGTGAATCCCACATAAGCCATCCTCCTTATCCTCAGTGCGTAGGTTTCTGATTCATACACTCTGAATGCCGATACCACCAGTTCTGATTGTACTCCAGCGCGTTCTCTGGGGGCAAGTAATCCTCCACGGTCGCCCAACTCCCGCCGCTCATCGGTCGGTTATACACCCGCATCGGCACACCGCCACACCCGATACGACACACATACCGATACTCCTGTACTCCTGCCCGTTCAGCACATCCCGCTGCCACACACGCGCACCGTCGCTATTGTACCCGTGCTCATACGCTGCCTGCACACCACCAGCCCCGTAGTCCCGCTCTATCCTCACCAACCGACCCTCCTCGTCGTACCTGAACACACGCGCGTAGCTGTTCGGCTCATTATTTGACCACCGCGCCAAAGTGCCCTCAGGGTTCCACGCAAAACCGTTCGTCTCACCCGTCCACATATCCTGCACCGACGCCAACCGCCCAGACACCTCGTCGTAGCTGTACATATCCCAGTGCGAACCGTTCACCGCATCGTCCCGCATCACCATCGCCCGACTGCCGCCCAGGTTATACCCATAATACCGACTGTACCACACCGACCCGTCTTCATACAGACTCACGGCGCGCCTGGACAAAGGCGAAATTAGGACTTAAGTCCCATTCCGCAGGGTGCGCCCGCGCGTTATAATTCGGCAGGATGGACGCGATACTCATCGCGGGAGGACGGGCGAATGCGCCGCTGTCGGAGGTCGCGGGGCACTCGGTCAAGGGGCTTTTTTCGCTGCACGGCGCGACGCTGATTACGCGCGTGCTGCACGCCCTGCAACAGAGCGGAGTGGAGCGGATTGCCGTCGTCGGCTCGGAGTTGCTACTGCACGCGCTGCCGACGCTTGACGCTGAGATTCTGTTCGCCGTGGAGGGCAACGACCCGATTGATAACCTGTTGCGTGGGGTGGAGCGGTTAGGACTACCTTCGGATGCCCAGTTTCTGCACTGCGCTGTGGACTTGCCGATGCTGACGGGGGACGCGCTGTGCGATTTGATACACACCGCGCCGCCTGACGCCGATGTGGTGGTCGCTTGGACGCCCGAATCGGCGTTCGTGCAGATGTTCCCTGGCGCACCTTACACTGCGCTCCAGTTCGCGGAGGGGCGGTTTCTGAGCGCGTCGGCGAGTGTGATGCGGGTGGGATTTCTGGAGGCGCAGTTGCCGCTTTTGCGTCGGCTGGCGGCGGCGCGCAAGTCGGCGGGTAGGGTTGCCCTGACGCTTTTGCGCACCTTCCATTACCATCTGGCGGCGACGGGCGCGCCGTTGGCGGCGCGGTTCCTCACGGGACGGCTTGCGCTGAGTAGCCTACCCCCGATAGCGGAGCAGTTGCTGGGTGCACGACTGCATTTTTACCTGAACGCCGCCCCTGAACTGGCATACGATGTGGATACGGAGGAAGACTACCGCTACGCGCAGGCGTGGCTGCGGGCGCACAGCAGGTATACTAACCCGTCGAACACCTAAATGCTGGGCAGAATCTGGCGGCTACTGATTGGTCCTGTGCTTTCGACGCGGCGGGTGCGCCATGAGCGCCTGCCCGTGCTGTTGGCTTTGCCTGTGTTCGCTTCCGACGCGCTTTCGTCCTCCGCCTACGCCACCGAGGAGATGATGCTTGTGTTGTGGTCGGCGGGCGAGGAGGCGTTGCGCTTGGCGTTCCCCATCTCGCTGGCGGTCGTCGCGCTGTTGTTTATCGTGGTGTTCTCGTATCGCCAGACAGTGTATGCGTATCCGCAGGGCGGCGGCGCGTTTATTGTGTCGCGCGAGAATCTGGGCGAGTTCTGGGGCGTGCTGGCGGCGTCTGCTCTGCTGGTCGGTTATACCCTGACTGTTGCGGTGAGTATCGCGGCAGGCGTGAACGCGATTATCTCGGCGTTCCCTGCCCTGCTGCCCTACCGCGTCTCGCTCTGCATCCTGTTTATCGCGCTGATGACGCTGATTAACCTGCGCGGGGCGCGCGAATCGGGCTTAGTATTCGCACCGCCCACCTACGGCTTCGTATTGACCTTCGCGATTCTGATTCTGGTGGGGCTGTTGCGCGGCTTCGCGGGCGACATTAGCCCTGCCCCCTACCCTCCCTACGGCGAGGGCGCGGTAACGCTTAGCTGGCTGGTCATCCTAACGGCATTTGCGCGGGGCTGCTCCGCGCTGACGGGCGTGGAGGCGATTTCGGACGGCGTCGCTGCGTTCAAGTCGCCCGAATCGCGCAACGCCGCGCTGACCCTACTGCTGATGGCAATCATCCTGGCGGGGCTGGTGCTGGGAATCACCTACACTGCTTCGCATTTCCATGTGCTGCCTGTCAAAAACGAACAGGGCGAGATTGTGGAGACGCTCACCTCACGCTTAGCACGCACAGTGTTAGAAGGCACGCCGTTCGAATGGTTTTACTATGTGGTTCAGGCTGCCACGATGTTGATTCTGATTCTGGCAGCGAACACGGCGTATGTGGACTTCCCGCGCCTATCGTCGGTGCTGGCGAATGCGCGGTTTGCGCCGCGCCAGTTGGCAAACTTGGGCGACCGCCTCGTGTTCAACAACGGGATTATCCTGCTGGGTGTGCTGTCCGCGCTGCTGATTGTCTACTTTCGGGGCGACACGCACTCCCTGATACCGCTGTATGCGGTGGGCGTCTTTATTGGCTTCACGCTCTCGCAGGCGGGGATGGCGCGCCGATTTGCGCGTCTCAAGCCTCCACGCTGGCGCATCGGCATGATGATTAGCGGCTTCGGCGCGTGTACCACGGGACTGGTGCTGATGACGCAACTCATCGCCAACTTCCGCTACGGCGCGTGGATCACGCTGGTCTCTATCGGCGTGCTGATGTTCTTGCTCTTCAAGGTACATGAACACTACATGGCCATCAAGGGGCAGTTGAAGCCCAAGCCGACGGAGCCGCGTACTCTGCGCCACAAGGTGGTCGTGCTGGTTCCCAGCGTTCATCAGGGCGTGCTGCAAGCGCTGGACTATGCGCGCTTGCTCAGTCACCCTGACGAGATTGTCGCGCTCCATGTCAACCTTGACCCGCGCCCGCCCGCCGTCTATCGCCGCGTGCTTAAGCGCACCAAAGACGAAGAGACCGAACTGCGCCTCGTTACCCCCGCTGCCGAGAAGATGCAACAAGAGTGGCGGCAATTCGTGCCCGACATCCCGCTCGTCATCCTCGACTCGGAACACCGCTCGCTAACGGAACCTATCGAGGAGTACCTCGACGAACTTATGGAGCGCGAACCGTTGGATCAGGTGACGGTCGTCATCCCAGAGTTTTATCCGCGCAAGTGGTGGCATCACCTGCTGCATAATCAGTCGGCGTGGATTCTGCGCCTTGCGCTGATGAAAAAGCCGAAGGTGGTGGTCTCTACTGTGCGCTACTTTTTGGAGCGATAGATATGCGGACGATTCTGATGGCGTATCGCGGCAGTGAGCATGACAAGCGCGTGTTGCGCTGGCTGTGTCGCCTTGCGAAGCACACGCGCAGCAACCTGCGGTTGGTCTATGTGTTGGCAGTCGGCTACACCCACGCGGTGGACGATCCCGAACCGCCGGGCGCGAAGGAAGCCGAGCAGATGCTTCTGGAAGCCGAACATATCGCGCAGGAGGAGGGCGTGGTCGCCGCCGCCGACTTAGTGCAAGCGCGTGAAGTCGGTCAGGGACTGGTCAGCGAGGCAGAAGAGGTGGAAGCCGACCTGCTGGTGCTAACTGACCACCGCAAACTGCTGCCGCTGGAGAACCCGCTGGGAGTCGGCATCGTCGCCTATGTGATGCGGCACGCCCCCTGCCCCGTGTGGCTCTGCTACGAACCTCTCTGAACACCACCCACAGGCAATTTCGCGGTAAAGTTTTTGCCCCGCCCTGCCCAAAATACTCTCGGCTCAAAACCTGCCGAGGGGGTCACTATGGAACAGCACTTCGATTGGCGGAAACTGGTCGGGCTGGAGGCAGCGGACGACGAGGAGCAGCCCACGAATCAGGCGAGCGATGTCACCCTGCAAATTGCAGGCGACGAGCAGTCGGTGGAGGACATCACTATCGACGATTTGCTGCGCCAGTGCGTGGAGCGCGGCGGCTCAGACCTGCACTTGACAGTGGGACTGCCGCCCACAATTCGCTTGAGCGGGCATCTCACACCCCTGCCCTACAAGCCACTCACGGCGCACGACACCCGACGCCTCGTCTACGAAGCGCTGAACGACCAGCAACTGGAGCAGTTCGAACGCCACCACGAGCTGGACTTCGCCTACACGGTCAAAGACACGGCGCGGTTCCGCTTCAATGTCTACATGCAAAAGGGCGCGGTCGCCGCTGCGATGCGCGTGATTCCGTCGCGAATCCCTTCAATCGAGTCGCTGCGCCTGCCGTCGGTCATCTACGAGGTGGTCAAAAAACACAGCGGGCTGGTGCTGGTCACGGGTCCCACAGGCTCTGGAAAGTCCACCACGCTGGCGTGCATGATTGACCTCATCAACCAGACGCGCCCGTGCCATATCATGACCATCGAAGACCCCATCGAGTATGTCCACACGCACAAGCGAGCGATGGTCAACCAGCGCGAGGTGCATACCGACACCGAAAGCTTCCACAACGCCCTGCGCGCCGTGCTGCGTGAAGACCCCGATGTCATCCTGATTGGCGAGATGCGCGATTTGGAAACCATCCAAGCCGCGCTCACCCTCGCCGAGACGGGGCACCTCGTGTTCGCCACCCTCCACACGCGCAACGCCCCGCAGACCATCGACCGTATCATCGATGTTTTCCCGCCGCACCAGCAGGAACAGATTCGCGTGCTGCTGGCGAACACTATCGAGGCGGTCTTCGCGCAGCAACTGATCCCGATGATTGGCGGTGGGCGTATCGCCGCCATCGAGGTGATGCTCGCCAACGCTGCCATCCGCAACCTCATCCGCGAGGGCAAAACGCACCAGATTTACTCGATTATGGAAACGCAGTCGGGACAGGGCATGATTACGATGGATCGTGCGCTGGCAGACCTGCACCGCAACGGCTACATCACCTACGAGGAAGCCGTCAACCGCGCGATGGACAAGGAGAACTTCACGCAACTGCTGAAGACCGCCTAAGGAGGATAGGCTATGCCGCTGTACGGATACGAAGCCGTCGATAACAAGGGGCGCACGCTCAAAGGCGCGATAGAAGCCGACAACGAGCAGCTCGTGCTTGCGAAACTGCACGAGCAGGGGCTGCATGTGGTGCGCGTCGCGCCCCAACGCGCCAAGACGCAACTGTTCAGCGGGTTCGGCAAGCCCAAAAAGCCGAAACTGCAGGCGCTGGTGCTGTTCACCCGCCAATTCGCCACGATGATCGACGCGGGCATCCCCATCCTGCGCTGTCTGGACATCCTGCACACGCAGACGAAAGACCACGCGCTCAAAAACGCTATCGACGCCATCCGCAAGGATGTCAAAGCGGGCATGGCGCTCAACGAGGCGATGGAGAAGCACCCACTGGTGTTCTCCGACCTGTTCGTGAACATGATTCGCGCGGCGGAGGTGGCGGGTATCTTAGACCAGATTTTAGACCGACTGGCGACCTTCCTCGAGAAAGACCTCGAAGTGCGCCAGAAAATCAAGTCGGCGATGATGTATCCCGTGATGGTGTTGGTCTTCTCGTTTCTCGTGCTGATCGCCATCTTCACCTTCGTGCTGCCAAAGTTCAAGGAGATATTCGCCAGCATGAATGTGGAGATGCCCACGATGACCAAGTTCCTGTTCAGCGCGAGCGACTTCATGGTGGGCTACTGGTGGGCGATTGCAGGCGCGCTGGTGGGCGTGGTGTTCGCAATCAGGGCGTATATCCGCAAGCCGCGCGGACGCTACCAGTACGACTACCTCAAGCTCAAGGTTCCGATTTTCGGCGACTTGGTGATGAAGCTGGCGGTGGCGCGGTTCGCGCGTACCTTCGGCGTGCTGGTCGCCAGCGGCGTGCCGCTGATGCGCACGCTGGAGATTGTCGGGCAGACTTCGGGCAACCAGGTGCTGGCGACCGCCATCGAGGGCACGCGCCAAAGCATCCGCGAAGGGCAGCCGCTCAGCGCACCCTTCGCCGCCACAGGACTTTTCCCATCGATGGTCATCCACATGCTCGACATCGGCGAGGAATCGGGACGCCTCTCCGAAATGATGGTCAAAATCGCCGACTTCTACGAGCAGGAGGTGGACGCGACTATCAAGGGGCTGACCTCGATGATCGAGCCGTTGCTTATTGTGTTTCTCGGCGGCATCGTCGGGTTCATCGCCATCTCGATTATGATGCCGATGTTCAAGCTGATTAATGCGATTCAGTAGCTCGGTTGGGCGGGCTGTTGCCCGCCCTGCCTGCGCGGTCGGGATGACCGCGCCACACACGCTCAGGAGGAGCGCGCCATGCTAAAACGGGATACGGAGGAACTGGTGTTGGAGTATTGCCAGACGCGCGACCTTGAACTGCGCGACGCGATTACGATTCAGCTGTCGGGGCTGGTGGAAAGCATCGCCCGTAAGTTCATCGGCTCAGGCGAACCCATCGAAGACCTTATCCAAGAGGGCTATCTGGGGCTGCTCAACGCGCTGGACTTGTTCAAGCCCGAAAAGGGCGTCAAGTTCACCACCTACGCCACGCACCTGATTGTCGGGCAAATCAAGCACTACTTGCGCGACAAGGGCAAAATTATCAAAGAGCCTGCCTGGCTCCAAGAGTTGAACAGCAAAATCAACCGCGTGGTCAACGAACTGAGCGCGCGCTATGGACGCCCGCCCACCACGCAAGAGATTGCCGAGTTTTTAGGTATGACCGCCAAAGCCGTCGAAGATGTGCTGATGACGCGCGAGGTGTTCAAAGTCAGCTCGCTTGACGCCATCTACGAAGACGAGGAAGAGGAATGGAACGGCTACGACCTCGAAAAACTGCACTGCGAGCCGTGCCAGACCTTCAACCTGCCGATTGAGGAGCGCGTCGTCGTGGAGACCGCTATGCGTCAGCTAAAGCAGATTGAGCAACAGGTACTCCACCTGTTTTTTGAGGAAGGCTACAACCAGACCGAAATCGCGCATATGCTTAAAATATCGTGTAATTATGTCTCGCACATATTGAGGAACGCGACGCAGAAGCTGCGGCGGATTATTAGCGAGGCGGAATGGATTGACGAGCAGCGGTTCCGTGCGCGTGCGCTGGCGCGTGGCGATTTTGAGGCGCGTATCTTAGACCCGCAGACGGGGCTGTTCTCGGCGGACTACCTCGCCGTGCGCCTGCGCGAGGAGGTGCAGCGCGCCGCACGCTATGACCAGAGTGTGGGCTTCGCCATCTTCGAGTTCGCGACCGAAAAGAGTGCGCTGGACGCGCTGGGCGAGTTCGCAATTGGCGAACTGCTGCTGCAGGCGTCGGCGGTCGTGCGCGAGGCAACGCGAAAAGCGGATATTGTTGGGAGGTACGGACACACCACGCTGGGACTGCTGCTGCCCTACGCGGGCGAACACGCGCCTAAAATCGCCGAGCGCGTGGCAGCCGCACTCGAAGAGTGGCTCCTAACAGCGTTCAGCCCCTCGATGCACGAGCGGTTCCACATCTACTTCGGCTGGGCGTTCTACCCGCGCGACTGCGACGATTACGAGCAAATTATGCGCGCTGCCGAGCAGCGACTGCTGGAGCATCGGGCGCGCACTCGATTGCATGGGGAGGCGGCTTAGAAGCTCTCGTGCGGTATACCCTTACCAAAGAGTGAGGAGCTGATGAGGATACACTGCTCGGGCTTGCTACGTGCGCGGTGTTCGCGTTTTTTGCCCTCACCCCCAGCCCCTCTCCCATCGTGTGGGAGAGGGATGTAGGGGCGCACGGCGGTGCGCCCTACCGTTCCCCCTCTTCCGCTCACGCTGGAAAAATTGTGCCCACCCTGAGAATTCAATGCTTGATTGCCGTACCCTTATCAGGAAGGTCGGGGTTGGGGTAAGCAATCTCGAAATCTTACTGCATGGGCACTTAGAGGCTGTCGAGCATTTCCGCATTCTCGCTAAGCGACGCGCTAACCACTTATGGCTCCCACAGGGATAGGATACCCTATGCCTGACAATTGCTCGACAGTCTCTTATTACCTCACAGCCATATACCGCGCCGACTGTGCGCTTCCCTACCGCCCCAGCGCCACCATCGGCGAAGACTGAATCTCTACCTCACAGCCCAGATACAGCGACTGCAACTGCTGCGGCGTGAGGTGGAGCGTGTCTACAGTCCACTGGGGCAGGTCGAACCACCAGTCGTCGGGCGCGTCGGGCTGACGCAGCAGGTGCGCCACATGGTTCGCCAGCACGACGACCGCCGTGAGCGGTGCGTCCTGCAGCCCGTCCGACGAGTCGGCGTGGTGGCAACCGATTGCCTCCACGAGTTTTTCGGGAAAGCCCCAGTGCAGGCTCACGGCGCGCCCCACCGCCGCGTGGTCGCAGCCGTACACCTGCTGCTCCGCCGTTAGCTCAGGCACGCCTTGCGCCACGAGGTCTTCCACCTGTTCGTAGGGCGCGTCGCCGTAGCGGTCTAAAAGCGGCTTGCCGATGTCGTGCAGCAGCCCCGCCGTGTACGCCTCATCTGGCGAGACGCCCGACACCTGTGAAGCAATCAGCCGCGCGCACAGCGCCGTGTCTATCGAATGACGCCACCACTTGCCCCGCCGCAGGTTCTGCCGATCGGTCTTGCCCACAAACAGGTCGAACACGCTCACTGTCATCGCCAGATTGCGTACTGCCTTGAA
Organism: Synechococcus sp. RC10A2; assembly: GCF_047502605.1. Classification (NCBI taxonomy): domain Bacteria; kingdom Bacillati; phylum Cyanobacteriota; class Cyanophyceae; order Synechococcales; family Synechococcaceae; genus Synechococcus; species Synechococcus sp. RC10A2. The sequence continues at coordinate 259,078 of NZ_JANSHP010000042.1, read as the reverse complement.
CCCCAGCAGCACTACTGCGTCCTTGATGGAGGCAATCTTGCGCGAGAAGCCGTAGTACGCCGAGTTGACTGTGTTCAGCACGCGCGTGGACATCCCCTGATCGATGCTAATCAGCCGCTCCAAGTCCTTCGCGCTCGCGTTGGGATTGCTGGTCAGGTGGATGATTTGATGTACGACCTGCGGCAACACGGCAAGGTCTCGCACCTTCTGCACGACCTGCCCTACCGATTGCGTTTGCGTGACCATGGTAGCCTCCTATCCACTATAGATGACGCGCACGATCTCCTCGATGCTCGTGCGTCCGAGCAGCACTTTCTGTAAAGCGTCCTCCTTGAGTAGGCGCAAGCCGTGTTCCACGGCAACTTTCTGGATAGCATACGCCGCTGCGTGCTTGAGAATGAGGTCGCGCATAGGGTCAGACATCACCAGCAGTTCGTGGATGCCCGTGCGCCCTTTGTAGCCTGTGTTTTTACAGTTTTCGCAGCCCTTCGCGCGGTAAATCGTAATCTCGTGTAGGTTCGGCGGCGGGGTGAACCCGTAGCGGGTGAACTCCGATTCGGTGGGTTGGTATGGTTCCTTGCAACGGGGACAGAGGGTGCGCACCAGCCGCTGCGCCAGCACAGCAATCAGCGAGGACGCTATCATGAACGGCTCGACGCCCATTTCGGTCAGGCGCGGCGGCGCACTCGACGAGTCGTTCGTGTGCAGGGTGGATAGCACCAAGTGCCCTGTCAGCGCGGCTTCGATCGCGATTGTTGCCGTCTCACGGTCGCGCATCTCGCCCACCATGATAATGTCGGGGTCTTGGCGCAGCATCGCTCGCAGTGCGCTCGCGAAGGTCAGCCCCGCCTTCGGGTTCACCTGCACCTGATTGATGCCAGGCAACTCGTACTCGACGGGGTCTTCCGCCGTGATGATGTTCACCAGTCCTGTGTTCAGCCTCGAGAGTATCGAGTAAAGCGTGGTGGACTTGCCCGACCCTGTGGGACCCGTCACGAGAATAATCCCGTAGGAGCGGCTGACGACCTCCTCCAACTTGGCAAGCGTATCGGGCAGGAAACCGAGCTTTTCGAGACCGACGCGCACGCTGGATTTGTCCAGCACGCGCATAACGATTTTTTCGCCATAGATACACGGCAGGGTGGAGACACGGAAGTCGTACTCGCGTCCGTCGATGGTCGCGCTGATGCGGTTGTCTTGCGGGACGCGCTTCTCGGCGATGTCCATATCTGCCAAGATTTTGAAGCGCGAGGTGAGCGACGCCTGCACCCGCTTGGGCAGCACCATCGAGTCGATCATCACGCCGTCGATGCGATAGCGCACCTTGAGGCACTCGCGCGTGGGTTCAATATGGATGTCGCTCGCGCCGTCGGTGATTGCTTGTGTGATAATCATGTTCGCCAAGCGCACCACGGGCGCGTCGTCGGCGATTTCACGCAGCTCCTCTGCCGAAAGCTCGTCCTCGGCGTTGTCGTGCAGGAGCATCTCGCTCTCGCCGAGGTCGCGCATCAGCTCCTTGACGGTGTCCGAGACGGCAGTGTCGGTGCGGTAGAGGCGCTTGAGGGCGTTCTGGATGTCCTCTTCGGTGGCGATGGCAGCTTCGATTTCGTGCTTCGTGTGCTGGCGGATTTCATCGATGGCGAAGATATCCAGTGGGTCTGCCATCGCGACGAGCAATCGCCCATTCTCTTTGGCGACGGGCACGGCGCGGTAGCGTCTCGCCAGTTCTGGGGTGAGCATCGAGGCGAGTTGTGGGTCTGGCGGGGTGTCGACGAGGTCTACAAACGGCACGCCCCAGTGATGTCCCATCACGCGCACGCGGTCTTTCTCGGTAATGTGTCCGAGTTGCACCAGTAGGTGTTCCAGAGGCAACGGCACGCCCTCCTGCTGCTTCTGGAGCGCTTCGTGGAGTTGCTGCTCAGTGATTAGCCCCATTTGCAGGAAGAGGTCAGCGATGCCGACAAAGCCCGTTGCGCCTCCGTACCCCATCGTCGAGGGGGATTATTCCACAGAAGGGGGCATTTTCACACGCATAGGGAAAAAGAAAGTGCCCGAGCGCTTTGGGGAAGTCCTTTTCGGAGCCGCCTTCCCACAGAGCGTCGCTTCGAAGCTTTGGAGCCTTGACCGACGTTGCCGCCGATCCGTAGGCGTCCTATCACTCCTCGAGTGGGCGCTCTGGTTCCGAGCGTTCCTAACCCGCTGCTTGCGGTCGCCTTTGCTGGGGCGCAGGCTTCCGCATTACCCCTCGCGCGCCTTACGCTTCCTGCTTGCGCAGCGAAGCGGGACACAGGCTGCGCGAGGTTCCCAACGGCAGGGGCTTTCCCTCTGCACTCGGGCTGCGTCGTCAGGTTTCCCCAACGACGCCTTAATTATAGCACATCGAACGCCCGTTTGTCAAGGGGTTAAGGGGGTTTTAAGGGCAAATTGGGGGGAAATTCGGGGTAAATTCTCAGAAATTCGCGGGCGGCTGGGGGCGCGGCGAGATCCGAACTTCGTCCGCCTTCTCATTTGGAGCGCCTATCCTGCAGTTTCGGTTGCAAAAAACCGAAAATAGGGCATGTGAGCCGACTGGAGATACGCACGGCAGGTGCGGTGGACGACTGGACGCTGCTGCGCTGGACGAACGGCGAGGGCGACGCGCTGAGCCTCGCGCCACCTTGCGTCGGAGAGACGGCGACGATACCGCCTGCCCCGTTCGGTATCGCCTACCCTGCACTACTGAAGGGCGTCGGGCGTGTGTACCTGTGGGGGAACAGTTTCCACGCACGCACCCAACAAATCGTGCTGGAACGCAACTTGGCAGATTGTTACTTCAGGGCAGCAAGTACGCTCGTCAGGCAATACGCGCGGCGCGGCGCGCCGATGGAAACGGCGCAGGAACGCCTTCAGCAAGCGCAGGCGTTGCATCGCGAGCAGCGGTGGGTGGAGTGCCTCGCGGCAAGCGTCGCCGCCGCCGAAGCGAGCGTAGTGAGCCTCGCACGCGCGCGACTGGAGCGGATGCACGGGCGCACAGCCTTCCTGTGGGGCGTCTGGGCTGAAGAGCCTGCCGATGGAGAGACGCCCCTCGCTGCCTTAGCGCCGCCCTTGAACCTTATCACCCTTCGCAAGTTAGACCCGTCCGACGGACGGCGACCCCTGCTCCAGCAGGCGCAGGGCATGCGCACCGCCGTCGCCGCGTTCTGGGCGGAGTGCGACCGCTTCCCGCAGTCTGTAGACGCGCTCCGCGACGCTATCACCGCTTATCGGGGCAGCGTGCGCTACTGGAACATCGCGGCGCACTTGCACCACTGCAAGCCATCCGAGCGGTTGACGCAGCAGATTGGCGCGCTGTGTGAGGCTGGGCGCGACGCCGATTTCGGCATCATGCGCCTGCTGCACGGGGCGCACGGTTTTTACGAGGCACACAGCCCCTACGCGCTGCTGGCGCAGTGTACCGAAGCAGGTGTGCCCTACGAAGCCGTCCACTTAGAATGGCAGTGGTACGACGGCACGCTCTACGACCTCGACCAGTTGCTGGAGCGCTATGGCGAGCTGGGCAAGCCGATACACCTGAGCATCAGCCTCCCCCCTGAAGGAGGCTACAGTGTTTTCTCGCGCGACGAGCCGCTGGCGTGGGTGGAGCAGGCGTGCCTGATCGCGCTCAGCAAAGCGTATGTGGTTGCGCTGCAGGTTCCCCTGCGCGCCACAGCCTCCAGCGCGGGCGCGCTTGGGTCGGATGGACAGCCCAGCGCACACTGGCAACAAATCGCGCAGGTTGCAGCGTGGAACGCTTCGATGCTGGACTAAAAGCTCATGCGTACGGCGTCGCTCCAGAGCAGGCGGCGGATGGCTTCGCGCGTAGCTTCCGCGACCGCCTCCGCAGGCTTGCCCGCAAGTTGAGCGTCTTCGTCCGTGATGCGCACGACCTCCTGACCCTTGACCAGCACCCCACGCTTGTCCGCGCTCAGCTGCACCTCAAACAGTTGCACGCCGTCGTCCAGCAAGGTGTTGAGCATTCCTGCAATCCGTTCCGCGCGGGCACGGGAGCTGCCCAGCTCCGCATGGGGCGCAGGGGTGAAGATACGAATCTTCTCAAACTGCACGGTGTAGAGACCGTCAGGTTGCTCTTTGTCTTCCATGAGGGCGTGGACTGCCAGGGCGGGGCTGACCTCGCGGCGGCGGATGGGGATGCCGTACTCCTGCAGGGCGCGTCTGATGGTCTCCACGCGCTCGCGCGTAATCGGGTGCGTGCGGAAGATGCCCCAGTCAATCTGGGGACGCTTGCGCTCCTCCGCCGCCAGCCGCTCCATAAACACCAGCAGCCCCACGGGGTTGTACGGCGAACGGCGCAGGTATTCCAGCGCGGTCAGGTCAGAATCGGTCTCCGCCTCCTGGCTGAAACTGCTCACGCGGGCGATGCGATACAGTTGCGCGCCCGTCATCAGCCCCGCGAAATCCTGCGACGGCAGCCGCCCGAAGATGCCCACCAACAGCGCAGGCAGCAGCACGCTTTGCTGAACCTTCACATCGTCGCGGATGAGTTTCATCACATGCCGATGCGCCGCGTGCGCAATCTCGTGCGCCAGCACCGCCGCCAACTCGTCGTCGCTGGACACAAAGTCCAGCAGCCCCTTGTTCACGAAAATAAAGCCCCCAGGCACCGAAAAGGCGTTCACATCCTTCTCGTCGATAATGCGGAAGGTGTATTCAAACGGCGCAGGACCCGACTCGCCGTAGCGCGCCTCTGTGCGGGTCTGGCGAGCAATCTCTGCCAGCGTCTGCCCAATCCGATTGACCCGCTCCACCAGTTCGGGGTCAGTGATAAACTTGTATTGCTTCTCGATTTCGGCGACGACCTTCTTGCCGAATTCCACCTCCTGCTGGTCGCGTGGCGAAAGGGTGGGCTGCTCGCGCGCTTGTTCCTGCGCGACGAGACTCCCCACCAGCACCAGACAGGCAATCAGCAGGTGAATCGGCTTCCAAAGCACTCGCATGGTCTTTCCCCACAGCGGCGCGTCCGAAAACTATAGACGATGCGCGACGCAGAGTCGTTCCCTATTATAGCACATCTCACGCGGTTAGCCGCCCCGTTGCCCCGCGATGAACTCGGCGTACCAGCGTCCGCTGGTTTTCATCGCGCGCCGCTGCGTTGCATGGTCCACATATAACAGCCCGAACCGCTTGCTGTAGCCAAACGCCCACTCGAAGTTGTCCATCAGCGACCAGTAGAAGTAGCCGCGCAGGGGGATGCCGTCGTGGATGGCGCGGTGTGCCTGCTCCAAGTGAGCGCGAATGTAGTCCACACGCAGCGGGTCGTCCACTTCGCCCTGCGCGTTGGGCGCGTCGGGGAACGCCGCACCATTCTCAGTGATATATAGTGGGATTGCGCCGTATTCGTCGCGAACCCACTTCAAGATTTCGTACAAGCCCTCGGGGTAGACCTCCCAGCCCATCTCGGTATGCAGTCTGCCCTCTTGGTACACCGTGCGCGAGCCGATAGGCTCACTGGCATCGTAGGCGATGACATTGCGCGTGTAGTAGTTTATGCCGAGAAAGTCGATGGGCGTTCCGATGGTTTGCATATCGTCGGGAGCGACCCTGGGCGCGAACTCGCCGATAAAGTTCAGCACCGTGTCGGGGTACTCGCCACGGAAGATGGGGTCTAAAAAGTAGCGGTTGATGAAGTTGTGCCACAGCGTGGCGACCATTTGGTCTTGGGGGCTGTCGCTGGCAGGCTGTTGCGGACCGAGGTTCGTCACGATGCCGATTCGCGCGTTGGGCAGCCCCAGCCCGCGCAGCGCCTGCACCGCCTTGCCGTGCCCAAGCAGCATGTGGTGTCCTGCCTTCGCCGCCGCGCCGATGTCGCGGATGCCAGGCGCGTGCTGCCCCCACAGGTAGCCCAACGCCATCACCACCCACGGCTCGTTCAGCGTCGCCCACAAATGCACGCGGTCGCCTAACTCGCGGAACATCAGGCAGGCGTAGTCGGCGAACCACTTGGCGCAGTCGCGGTTCGCCCAGCCGCCCATATCTTGCAACTCAGCAGGCAGGTCCCAGTGGTACAGCGTAATCATCGGCGTAATGCCCGCGCCGAGCAGCCCGTCCACCAACCGCTTGTAGAAGTCCAGCCCCTTGTGATTGACCGCGCCGCGCCCCGTGGGCAATATGCGCCCCCACGCCACCGAGAAGCGGTAGGCGTTCAGCCCCAGCCGCTTCATCCACTCGATGTCTTCTTGCCAGCGGTGGTAATGGTCGCACGCCACATCGCCCGTGTCGCCGTTCAGAATGGTTCCTGGTGTGTGGCTGAAACGATGCCAGATAGACGCCCCCGCGCCGTCCGCTAACGGCGAGCCTTCAATTTGATACGCCGCCGTCGCCGCGCCCCACAGGAAGTCTTTCGGAAACCGCATAGCACATGCGAGTTCGCGCTCTGAGCGGAGGTTCCTGCAACAGTGGCAAATCTATGCGCCAAAGCCCCTCTAAGGTATAATTTGAGTGATGCATACCCCGACAGGCGTCGTGGAAACAGCACAGGAGCGCGACCCGCAGGTGTTCGCAACCGTTGAGGAAGCCGTCGAGATCATCCGCAACGGGGGCATGCTCATCGTGGTCGACGACGAAGACCGCGAGAACGAGGGCGATTTCCTGATGGCAGCCGAGAAGGTCACCCCCGAAGAGGTGAACTTCATGGTGGTGCATGGGCGCGGGCTGCTCTGTTTGCCGACCGACGGCGCACGGCTGGACGAACTCGGCATCCCGATGATGACCAAAGCCATCACAGCACAGTTCGGCACGCCGATGGCGGAAGCGATTGACGCCCGCGAGGGCATCAGCACGGGCATCTCGGCGTTCGACCGTGCGCTCACCATCCGCAAGTTCTGCGACCCGAACGCCAAGCCCGACGATTTCGTGCGTCCAGGGCATGTGTTCCCGCTACGCGCCGCGCCTGGAGGCGTGCTGCGCCGCGCAGGGCACACCGAAGCCGCGGTTGACCTCGCGCGACTGGCAGGGCTGTTCCCCGCAGGCGTTATCTGCGAGATTCTGAACGAGGACGGCTCGATGGCGCGTCTGCCCCAACTCATCGAAATCGCCCGCAAGCATGGTCTGAAGATTTTAACCATCGCCGACCTGATTGCCTACCGACGCCAGCACGAGAAACTGATTCAACGCGCCGCGCCGCCCGTCGCGCTACCCACTAAGTATGGGCACTTCACTGTGTACGCTTATGAATCGGAGTTAGACCCGAACCCATACCTCGCGCTGGTGATGGGCAAAGTGGACGACGGCGAGCCTGTGCTGGTGCGCATGCACTCCAGTTGCATCACAGGCGACCTGCTCGGCTCGTTGCGCTGCGACTGCGGCTCGCAGCTGGAACTCGCGCTGCGCAAAATCGCCGACGAGGGGCGCGGCGTGCTGGTCTACATCCTGCAAGAGGGGCGCGGCATCGGCATCGTGAACAAAATGCGCGCGTACCACCTGCAGGAACACGGACTCGACACCGTCGAGGCGAACCAAGCGTTGGGGTTCAAGCCCGACCTGCGCGACTACGGACTGGGCGCACAGGTGCTGGTCGACCTCGGCGTGCGCAAAATCCGCCTGCTGACCAACAACCCCAAGAAAATCGCGGGGCTGGAAGGCTACGGGCTGGAGATCGTCGAGCATGTGCCGCTGGTGGCGACGCCCAATCCGCATAATCTCCGCTACCTGCGCACCAAAGCCGAAAAGCTGGGACACCTCCTGCCGATGAGCGCGCTGCAGGAGGGGGGCGATTCCTCCCCCGTTGACGGGGATGACTAAGTTCCGCCACGACAGTTGAGGCAGAGGGGCAGAGAAATAGCGGTTGGGTGTGGGGTGTGGAGGGGGGTGTGTCGTTGAGTTGGTTGCAGGCGTTTTGGTTATGAGTTTTTCGGGTGTGAATGTGTGGCAAACTCCAGGCGGAAGCAAGGTTTCCGCTAAAGCTTGTGCTTCAGCACTCCAAAAGTGTGGTGTGTTCGCGTAGTGTGGCATACTCTTGCAGAAACCGCCCCAGCCCCGCTCGCAGCGACTCGTCTAACTCATAGACCATCACATCCTTGAGGTAGCGTTGGCACACCGCGCGCGGAATGCCCGTGCGCTGCGACTCCGCATCGATAATCGCATCCAAGTGCGCCTTGCCCCACTGGTAGGCGCGTTGCAGCAGTTCGGCAAGCGGCTGGTCGGGTGTCTCGGCATTCGCAAGCCACAACGCCCACACGAATGGCAGCCCCGTGTAGGCGCGCCACGCGCTGCCCAAGTCCATCACCTCGCGCACTTCGGGGTGCGCAGCCGTCATCCCCAAGTCGCCAATCAAAAGTGCGGCGTCCGCCTGACGCAGCATTGCGTCCAAATCGGGCGCGGCGTGCCGATACTTGGCTTCGACGCCATACGCGCGGGCGAGCAGTATCTGCGTCAGCGCGACGGAGGTCAGCGAACTGGTGTCCAGCGCAACCGTGCGCACCTGGCGCAAAGGCGTTTTGCAGAACAGGCGCACGCTCAGCACCGCATCGCGCGAGCCGATGCACAGGTCGGCGACGGGGCGCACATCGTCGCGCCGCGCCAACTCCACCGACGAAACCAGCGCGACCTCCAACTCCCGCGCCTGCAACTGCCGCGCCAGCACGGACGGCGGCGCGTACACGACCTCCACAAACGACGACGCCTCGTCGGTCTCCAGCCAGCGCGTCAGCGGCGCGGCGTTAACATAGGGCACACTGCCTACGCGCAGTCTTCGCATTACAGCACCCGATCTACCAGCGCGAACAGGAACAGCCCGATGCTCACATAGCCGTTCAGCGTGAAAAACGCGACATTCAGACGGCTCAGGTCGTTGGGCTTGACCAGCGACTGCTCGTAGGCGAGCATCAGCGCGGCGCAGGCGACGCCGACGAAGTACCACACCCCCGCCCCCAGCGCGACGCCCCCCACCGCGAACAGCACGATGCACAGCGCGTGCGACAACCGCGAGACGAGAATCGCCCGCGCTGCGCCCAGCGTCTGCGGCAGGCTCCGCAAGCCATACGCGCGGTCAAACGCCTCGTCCTGCAGGCTATACAGGATATCGAAGCCCGCAACCCAGCACATCACGCCCAGCGTCAGCCACACGGGGGGCAACTCCAGCGTGCCGCGCACGGCAATCCACACCGCGCTCGGCGCAATCCCCAGCGACAGCCCCAGCCAGTAATGCGACAGCGGCGTGAACCGCTTGGAGTACGAGTAGCCCAAAATCACCGCCAGCGCGACAGGCGCAAGCATCAAGCAGAGCGGGTTCAACTGCCATGCCGCGTACAGGAAGACGAGGATTGCTACCCACATCGCGGTTGCCATCTGGCGGGGGGTGAGCAAGCCTGCGGGCAGGGCGCGCGTGCGCGTGCGCGGGTTCAGAGCGTCCACATCGCGGTCTGCCAGCCGATTGAACGCCATCGCCGCCGTGCGCGCCGCAACCATCGCCACGAGTATCCAGCCCACCACCCGCGCCGACGGCAGACCCTCCGCCGCGTAGAGCAGACTCAGCAGCGCGAACGGCAAGGCGAAGATGGTATGCTCGAACTTGATGGCTTCGAGGAAGATGCGCACTTTGCCCCAAGACGCCCGCAGGCTTGGCATAGACATCGCACGAATTGTACCCCACATGACCGCGGCTTCGTACAGGTATACGGTGGCTTCGTATGCATATCTCGAGGAAGTGGTAGCCCTGTTAGCACGGGTGGTGAGACTACATCGCTTCGTACCACCGTGCCTTGAAGCAAGCAACTACTCACTGCCACCCTGCGTCTGGAGCTGATTTATGAGCGCCTCGATCTGCATAGTGGGATTGCCTCTTGCAAGACTCGCTCACGGATGCGAGGCTTGAGACCGTGCGCGCTCACCACATCTACCTTAACCCCCAGCAGCTCCTGAAGTTCGACCCAAAGCCCTGCGTGGTCGAGCAGGCTTCGGTTGGGTTCGAACTCCACGAGCAGGTCGATATCGCTTTGTTCGTCTGCTTCGCCACGCGCGACGGAGCCGAAGACGCGCACATTCCGCGCGCCGTACTTTGCGCAAATCTGCAAAATTTCGTCCCGCTTGGCTCTCAGAAGCGCCTCAAGGGTCATCTCCGTGCCCATAGGATACCCTCTATGCGGGCGAAGCTCTTCTATTCTTCCATGTAAAGTTTCCGCCTGTTTGGTATAATAGGGGCGGGTGAAACCATGCGTTCGAAATGGGTGGTGTTGCTAATCCCGTTTGTCGCGCTTGCGGCGTTGGGCTTCTATCGCCCTGCTGCGCCAGAGCCGCGCGCGCTGTCGTTGAGTATCGTCTTCGGCTCGGAGATTAATGGCTACATCACGCCCTGCGGCTGCAGCAAGCCGATGGTCGGAGGCATCCCTCGCCGCGCCACCTTGCTCAAGCAACTCGCCGAGAAACACACCCTGCTCAAACTCGAAAACGGCGACCTGACCAAAGCGGCGGGACGCCAAGACGAACTGAAAGCCGAGGCGCTCATCGAGATGCTGAACGCGATGGGCTACGACGCGCTCAACTTGGGCAAGTACGACTTCCAACTGGGGATGGACTACCTGCGCGCGTTGCAGGCGCAGTTCAAAGGCACAATGCTCTGCGGGAATGTGCAGGAGGGGGGCAACCCCGCCTTTGACGCCTACACGCTGGTCGAGAAACGCCACTTGAACCGCCCCGTGCGTGTGCTGATTGCGGGGCTAATCTCCGAGAAATATGCCGACGCGATACGCAAGCGCAACCCGCACCTAAGTATCATTCCTGCCGCACAGAAACTGGATGCGCTGCGCTCGCAAATCGAATCGATGGGTGACCTGCGCGTCCTGCTATTCTACGGCGCGGCGCAGGAGGCGACGCAGTTGGCGCAGGCACACCCCTACTTCCACCTGATTGTGTACGCGGGCGGCGGCGACGGACCCCTGCCTACCAAGCAGGTCGGGCAGACGCGCCTTGTGTTTGCGGGCAACGACGCCAAGTTCGTCGGGATTGCACACCTGAACGAGAATGCGCCCTACGAAATCGCTCGCGTAGAGCATATACGCTTGACCGAAGACTTCAAGGACGACGAGCATGCGCTCGCGCTCAAGCTCGGCTACTTGGCGCGGGTGGAGGCGGAAGACCTGCTGGCGATGGTGCCGCGCCGCCCAACAATCAACGGCGATACCTTCGCGGGCAGCCGCGCCTGCATGCCCTGCCACTCGGAAGACTACCGCATCTGGCAGCGCACCGCCCACGCGAAAGCCATGCAGACGCTCATTGACGAGAAGCACGACAAAGACCCCGAATGCGTCGTGTGCCATGTGGTCGGGCTGGAGTTCGAGGGCGGCTTCCAGAGCATGCAGAAGACGCCCACCCTCAAAGATGTCGGCTGCGAGAGCTGCCACGGTCCCGCCCGCAAGCATGTGCAAGACCCCGAAAAGCATCGGCTGGGCAAGGCGGGCGAGCAGTCGTGCATGACATGCCATGTGCCCGCGCACAGCCCTGGTTTTGACTTCCCGACCTACTGGAAGAAGATCGAACACGGCTTCAAAAAGTAGCGACGGGTATACTTGAGGCGTTATGCGCACAGGTCAGCGTTCTGCGACGCGGATTGCAATCCTTGTAATTGGGGTGCTGCTCGCGCTCTACTTTGGGAACATGGGCATCGGCTACTATCAGGCGAGTCGGATGCAACTTTCGAAGCTGCAGCCGTCGCGCTTCACGGTGTTCGGCTTCCCTGCGCGCGAGATGGAGGAGCGCCGCTGGAAAATCATCATCACGCACGAAGTGCCCAAAGTGATGGAGCAGCTGCGCGAGGCGGACTTCGCGCGCCCCGAATTCGGCGCGGAGGATCAGCAGAACTTCAAGCGCGTGCCGATTGAGGAGGTCATCCGCACGCTGCCTGTGGTGCTGACCGAGCAGCATATTGAAAAGGCGTGGGTAGAGGAGCGCGCCGCCGAGACGCTACGGGCGCAAGGGCGGTTTTTTATCGTGCATCTGCGCTTGACTTCTGAGGGGCGCGCTCGCCTGTGGCACTACGCCCGCGAGCAGGTCGCCCGATTCCGCGCGCTCGGCGAGAAACCCCGCGACGAGCGACTGCTCATTATGGTTGGCGAGCAGCCGTGGGCGTCGCCGATTATCAGCCCCGAAGTCGGCAGCAGCTGGTGGCTGATGAGCCGATTCTCGATGCTCCAAAGCTCCGATGTGCAAATCTTCCCCATCTACGACGAGGAAATCGCGCAGGAGATTGTGAAGGGCTTCGAGGCGGCGAAGCAGCGCGGGCTGGCGCAGGCGGAGGGCGCACGATGACCATTCGGCTCGGACACAGCCCCGACGCCGACGACGCCTTCATGTTCTGGGCGCTCGCCGAAGGCTTAGTAGACACCCCCCTCCAGTTCGAGCATGTGCTGCGCGACATTCAGACGCTCAACGAGTGGGCGCGCGAGGGCAAACTGGAGTTCACGGCGATGTCGGTGCATAACCTTGCCTATGTCGCCGACCGCTACTGCGTGCTGGCGCATGGGGGCAGCTTCGGCGACGGCTACGGACCGAGGCTGGTCGCGCGCGAACCCATCCCGCTGGAGCATCTGCAGGACTACACGATTGCCGTGCCTGGCTACCTGACCAGCGCGTACCTTGCGCTGCGCCTGTTTCTGCCCGACGCCAAGACTGTCGAGATGCCCTTCGACGCGATTATGCCCGCCGTGCAGCGCGGCGAGGTTCCCGTTGGACTGCTGATTCACGAGGGACAACTGACGCATCGTGAGGCAGGGCTGCACCTGCTGCTGGATTTAGGCGTTTGGTGGGGCGAGCAGACGGGCGGGCTACCCCTGCCGTTGGGGATTAACACCGTGCGGAGCGATTTGCCCGAAGCAGTGCAGCGCGAGATTGCCCGCGCCTTCCGCGAGAGCATTCGGCTGGGGCTGGAGAATCGCGAGCAGGCGATGCGCTACGCTATGCAGTTCGGGCGCGGGATTGACCCTGACACTGTCGACCGTTTCGTGGGGATGTATGTGAACGCGCTGACGCTGGAGATGGGCGAGCGCGGCAGGCATGCGATTGAAGAGTTCCTGCGCCGCGGCGCGGAGGTAGGAATTGTGCCCCAAGCAAGCATTCACTATTGCCCGACGGGTTAGAGCGCTTTCCTACTGTCCTGAATCCTTGAGCAAACCCCTGAGAGTGTTCGAAAAATAGGGCGCGGGAACCGCGCCCGTACCGACCAGCAGTAGGGGCGCGGTCGCCGCGCCCTGCGAAAAAGGCTTACCGAACACGCTGCCGAACAATTTTTCGAATACCCTCAGCCATCCCCTTGCATTACCCCATAAACCTGTGGTATAATAGAAGCACCCTTCAGAAAGGAGGCATGATGGCGATGAAGCGAATGACGGTTGTTTTGGGCGTTGCGCTGGCGGGCGCACTGATGAGCGCCGGCGCACAGGTGTCTTTCGAGCACCTCAAGAGCGTAGACCTTTCGTCGTACTTCCCCGCGGGCGGACAGCTGGGCGATTTGGCGTCCGATGTCGCGTTCGACGGGGCGAACCTGTATATCGCGGGGATGTCCACGGCGAACTCGCTGGCGGAACCTGTCGGCGTTCTCAAAATCTCGAATGCGTTGTCGCTGAATGTGAACGCTTGGGGCTACACGCCGCTGATTACGCTGACCCAAGCGGGGCAGAGCCGCAGCAGTTATGTCGTGTACCACGATGGCTTCCTCTATCTGGGCACGGGGCTGGGCGACGGCGGCAATGTGGCGGATCGAACGGGCATCCGCAAGTACGATGCGCAGACGGGCACGCAAGTGTCGGGCTGGAACGGTACGGGCGTCGTGCTGCCGAGCGACTTAGATGGGTCTGGACGCGCCGAGTGCATCGAGATTGACCCTGGCTATCAGGGCAGCGGGCAGTCGCTGGCGGTGCTGGCGCGCGCGCGTGGGTTTATTTTCCGCCGTGATTTTGCAACGGGCAACGCGCTGTCGGATATCCTGAGCCAACCTTTCCGCGACTGCACAAGCAACCCCCCCACAGGCTCGACAACTGGCATGCGCGACATCACCTTCTCGCCCGAAGGCGATGCCTACCTGCGCGTGGATAACAGCATCTTCTACGCCCAGCGCACGGGGCCTGACTCCGTCGCGCTCGAGCGCGCCTGCCAAATCTTTGACTTCAGCTCGGACAACGCCTTCCAAGTGCTGATTAACATCCACTACCTGCGCACTTCGGCGGGCGACTACCTGCTCTACAACCGTCGCGGCACCACCCCCACTTCCTTGAACAAAATCTTTGTTGCGAAGCGTTCAGGCGCGACTTGGCAGGACTACGCGGAACTCACGGGCGACGAGCCGCTGCCCAACGGCAGCACGCCCAACCCGTTTGGCGGCAATATTTTCAACTTCACCAGCGGGTTCGGTCCCGACCCGTCGAAGGGCGATGTGAACTTGGACGGCATCGTGGACGACGCCGACCTACTGGCGATTCTGTTCGCGTTCGGCTCCAGCGACGCGGCGGTGGATGTCAACAGCGACGGCATTGTGGACGACGCCGACCTGCTGACCGTGCTGTTCAACTTCGGCAGCAGCCCGCAGGCGCAGTACCTGTTTGTCGTTCACAGCACCATCGGCACAGATCGGCTGGACATCTATCGCGTGGATGTGAACTAATCTGACGCCAGCGGAAGGGCTGATTGCGCGTTTCATCCCCACCCTAACCCTCCCCGCAAGCGGGGAGGGAATTTTGTTCCTCTGCGATTCTGACTGCTGTGCCCTTATCAGACCTGCAGGAGGATGGCTATCCGCCATGAATATACGCCTCATGTGAATCGCGAGCAGTGGCGCATGCTGTACGGGCATCTGTTTATCCTGCCGTGGTTGGCAGGGTTCCTGCTATTCACGCTTTACCCCATCTTGGCGACGCTCTATCTCAGTTTCACGGACTACAATGTGCTGGGCGCGCCACGCTGGGTGGGGCTACAAAACTACGCCAGCCTGCTCGCCGACCGCGACTACTTCTGGAAGTCGGTCGGCAATACGCTGTTTATTATGATTGGCGTGCCGCTCAGCATCATCGTTGGGATTGGGCTGGCGTTGCTGCTGAACTTGCCGCTGCGCGGGCAGGCAGTGTACCGCGCGCTGTTTTACCTGCCTTCGGTGGTGCCTGCGGTAGCGACGGCGTTTCTGTGGGTGTGGGTGCTGAATCCGCAGAACGGGCTGGCAGCGCCGCTGAACGCAGGGCTGAATCGGCTGGGGCTGCCCGCCATCAACTGGTTCACCGACCCCGCGACCGCCAAGTGGGGCTTTATCGTGATGGACTTGTGGGCAATCGGCGGCGTGATGGTGATTTACCTGGCGGCGTTGCAGGGCGTGCCCGTGCATCTGTACGAGGCGGTGCGCATCGACGGCGCACGCGGCTGGCAACTGATACGCCATGTGACCCTGCCCCAGATTGCGCCCGTGATTCAGTATATGCTGATCATCGGCGTGATTGGTGCGTTCCAGTATTTCACGCAGACCTTCATCGCCACGCGCGGCGGTCCCGAAAACAGCACGCTCTTCTACGCGCTCTACCTGTTCCAGAACGCCTTTGAGTTTTTCCGATTCGGGCATGCGTGCGCGATGGCGTGGCTGCTGTTTCTGATAACGCTGCTGGCGACCTACGGGGTGTGGAAGCTGACGCTCAGCAAGGCGTTCCAGGAGGCGTAAGTACCCCCCTTCAACTCCACTTGAGTTGTGCGACCTGCTTCCTTGCCGCTGGATACCAGATGCGCCAAAGCGTTGGCGCGTCGATTCCAGCCGCCTGCGCTACCTTCACCAGCCATCCCTCGTGGCGATGCTGGAACGCGACTGCCACATTCTGCTGCCGCGCCTGCCGCACCACCCACAGCCCCACGATAAGACTGGCTACCATGTTTGGTATCAGCCAATCGTAGGGCGAGCGCTCGCGCATGTTCGGGGGCATCTGAAACCAAGTCGCGCCTAACTGGTAGCCGCGTTCAAGCAGTCGCTCGGCGTCTGCCCACCGCCCGTCGCGCACGCATAACTCGACGAGACGCTGGCACAGCGTGAACGCCTCAAAACAGCTCCCGAATTCCTGCACGAACGCCTCCAAATACTGGACAGGCTCAGGCGGCGCGGCGAGAGGGCGAAGCAGGAAGCCTCGATCAATTATCGCCCCTGCTCGCCGCAGGTAGCGCGTGAGCCAGCATTGCTCTGAAGGGTCGATCCGTCGGGCAACTCGGCAATCCCAGGAAGCCCACCCGCCTTTTCTAAGGAGCGCGAGACACCACGCCACGGGTCGGCTAACGATAACAGCTACCAGAATAGCGAAGCATCGTAGCAGGCTGGTAAGCATCAGCAGCATCTTCGTCCCCTGTACCTATGATACCTGATTAGCGATCAATCTCGCCCAGTACGATGTCGATGCTGCCAATCAGCGCAACCATGTCGGCAATCAGGCGTCCGACCGCCATCTTTTCTAATGCTTGCAGGTTCATAAAGCTTGGCGCGCGGGTGTGCATGCGGTAGGGGCGGTTCGTGCCGTCGCTGACAAAGTAGAAGCCCAACTCGCCCTTGGGCGACTCGACGGGCACATACGCCTCGCCCACAGGCGGGCGGAAGCCCTCCGTGTGAATCTTGAACCAGTGAATCAGCGACTCCATCGAGGTATCAATCGCCTCGCGCGGGGGCGGCACGACCTTCAGGTCGCTGGTGTTGATGGGACCGCCTGGCAGCCCGTCGATGGCTTGCTGCAGGATTTTGAGGCTCTCGCGCATCTCCGCCATGCGCACGAGGTAGCGGTCGTACACATCGCCGCGCGCGCCGACGGGGATGTTGAATTCGAACTGCTCGTAGCCGCTGTAGGGGTTCGACTTGCGGATGTCCCATGCGAAGCCTGTGGCGCGAATGTTGGGACCGCTCACACCCAGCGCGAAGCACTCTTCGGTGGTCAGCGCGCCGATGCCCATCGTGCGCTCGCGCCAGATCGGGTTCTGGGTCAGCATGCCTTCGATGTCGTCAATCGCGCGGGGTAACTCCTTGAGCAGTTGACGCAGGCGGTCTTCAAACCCATCGGGCATGTCGCCGCGCAACCCGCCTGGGCAAATCCAGCTGGGCATCATTCGCACGCCCGACATCATCTCAAACAAGTCCAGTATCTTCTCGCGTTCGCGGAAGGCGTAGAAGAAGATGGTCATCGCGCCCAAGTCCATCGCGTGCGTGCCAATCCACACCAGGTGGCTCGCCAGACGCGACAGCTCCGCCAAAATCACGCGCAGGTACTGCCCACGCGGGGGGATTTCCACGCCCAGAATCTTCTCGATAGAGAGCGAAAACGCGAGGTTATTGTTGTTCGCCGACAGGTAGTCCATGCGGTCGGTCATCGGGAGCGCCTTGTGATAGGTGAGGTACTCGGCTTCCTTCTCCATGCCCGTGTGCAGGTAGCCAATCACGCACTCCGCCTTGACGATGCGTTCCCCTTCCAGCTCGCACACGACGCGCAGCACGCCGTGCGTGCTGGGGTGCTGGGGACCCATGTTGATAATCATCGTGCCCTCTTCGGTGCGCTCCACATTCGTGGCGACCGCTGCGGACGGAATAAACGCCTGTCGCATAGCGGCGGAATTGTACCATGCGGTATACTCTCGCGGAGGTGAGCTGGCTATGAGCAGGGAATTTCTGGCGTTGGCGCAGGACAAGTTGCGCGATTTGCAGATGGAGGCGCGCGCGGAAGGCGTGCGGCTCGGTGAACTGCGCAAAATCAACAAGGACTTCGCCAACGCCTACCGATTTCGACGGATGACCGTCTACTACAAGGAACCGCTCAAGTTGCGCTTGGAATCGGAGGTGCAGTCGCAGCGGATTGTCTATATTCTGAACGCAGGTCAGAAGCTGGTGATTGCACCGCGTCAGCGCGTGCGCGAGGATGTGCGCAACTCGCCCGGCAAGCAGCAGACGCCGATGGACTTCGGCTTTTTCACCCCGTCGGTCGCGCGCCAGTTCGAGGTGAAGTTCCTGCGCGAGGAGCGCGAGAACGGCGTGCTGTACCTGGTGTTCGAGCTGCAGTGGAACTACGGCGACGACGACGCACGGCACATCGTGTGGATCGACCCCGACAAGCGCTACTCCGCGCGGCGCGTATGGTACAGCCGTACAGGACGCTACCGCGCCCGATTCGAGTACAAAGACCCCGTGCAAGCCGCGCCAGGCATCTGGATCCCCAGCAAGGTGGAGGTCTATAATGTCGACCAGCGCTTCGGCGGGCGCACGGTCAACACGAATATTCGCGTCAATCAAGGCTTGGATGACCAACTCTTCAGCGTCTGAACCCTTCTCGGCGGTCGCCCCCTATTACGACCAGCTGATGCAGAGCATCCCCTACCTGTGGTGGATGCACTATGTGGAGACGCTGTTGGACTACTTTGACCGCCCCGCGCACAAAATCCTCGACCTGTGTTGCGGTACGGGCAACCTGAGCGAGCTGTTCGCGCTCAGCGGCTACGAAGTGGTCGGCGCCGACCGCTCGGCGGCGATGATCGAGCAGGCGGTACGCAAGGCGCAGCAGCACCAGTCGGGCGTGCGCTACTATGTGCAGGACGCCGCCGAGCTGGACTTGGGCGAGACCTTCGACGCCATCGTGAGCCTGTTCGACAGCCTAAACAACATCGTTGAGCCTGAACGGTTTGCCGAAGCGATGCGCCGCGCCTATAGGCATCTTACCCCCTGCGGCATACTCATCTTCGACCTGAACACCGAGTATGCCTTCGTGCGTAAGATGTTTGACCAGAAGCAACTGGAGCCGAGCGCGCCGTTGCGCTACTGCTGGCGTAGCCAGTACGATAAGGAATCGCGCCTTTGCACAGTGCAGATGGAGTTTTGGGTGCGCGAGGGCGAGCAGGAGCGGTATTTTACCGAGATTCATACCCAGCGCGCCTATTCAGAAAGCGAGGTGCGCGAAATGCTGCGCGCAGCGGGCTTCCCCGAAGTGCATCTGTTTGACGCCTACACGCTGCACCCGCCCGACCGACAGAGCGACCGCGTGTTCTATGTGGCGTTACGGTAATATCTATACCCTCACAGGAATTTCAAATCCCTTCGGTTGATCTTGGCGGCGGAGCATGGCGTTTGCCTCGCGGTCGCCGATAAACTGCTTGCGGACGGGGTCGAAGCGCAGCGCGCGTCCCAGTCGATAGGAAATGTTCGCCAGATGCACCAGCTGTGCCGAGATGACGCCCTCCTCCACATCGCAGTGGAGGTCGCTGACGCGGCGGGAGCGCACCGCCTGAATAAAGTTGCGATAGTGGTTCGGCTCGCCTGTGCCGCCAAGTTCGGGTCGCTGCAGGTTTTCTCTTTCGGGCAGCGCCTCTTGTGGGCTGCGGCGCGGCTTGTAGCCGTCGCCCGACGACATATAGCCCAACGAGCCGTACACCAAGTTGCCGATTTTCGCCCCCTGCTCGTCGTTGGTGAACAGCCCGCGCACCTCGAACACCAGCAGCGTGCCGTCTTCGTACTCGAAGGTGGCGATTTGGGTGTTGGGCGTCTCGCCTTGGTCTTCGTAGCCGTAGCGTCCGCCGACTGAATGCACCTTGACTGGATAGCGCTTGTTCAGGAACCACCGCGCGATGTCCACTTGATGCACGCCCTGATTGCCGATGTCGCCGTTGCCGTAGTTCCAGAACCAGTGCCAGTTGTAATGCACATAGTTCGGGTTAAACGGGCGTCGGGTGGCGGGTCCTTGCCACAGTTCCCAGTGGAGCCATGGGGGTGGGTCAGTATCTTTCTGGAAGCCGATGGGTCCGCGCGGTTTGTAGCACAGCCCGCGCGACATGTAAATCTTGCCGATTTCGCCTGCCCATGCGCGCTGCACGGCAAGGCGCGTCACGGGGTCGGAGCGCGTCTGATGCCCGACTTGCACGATGCGGTTATACTTCCGCGCCGCCTCGATCATCTTCTCGCCCTCTTCGAAGCTCCAGCAGGCAGGCTTCTCCACATAGACATCCTTGCCCGCCTGACACGCCCAGATAGTTAGTAGGGCGTGCCAGTGGTTCGGAGTGGCGGTTGAGACGGCGTCGACCGCCTTGTCTTCCAGCAACTGACGCAGGTCGGTATAGAGTTTGGGGCGTGTGCCAGTGCGCTGCTCGACCATCGCGCCTGCTTGCTGCAGCACGCGCTCGTCCACATCGCACAGGGCGACGAGGCGCACACCTTCAATTTCGGAGAATTGGCGAACATGCGCCTTGCCCTGCCCGTTTAGCCCGATAACCGCCACGCCAATCGTGTCGTTCGGGCTATGGCTCCACGCTCGAAGCACGGTTAGGCCCGCCGCTGCGCCCATCACTGCGCGCCCCGACTGCTCCAGAAACGCTCGCCGTGTCATCTGCTCCATCACCGTTCACCGTCTCGAACTTTCGACGGCTGGGGCAAGGTTCCTGCCCCAGAATGGCGCGCCCCCTTGAATCACGGCGCGTGCGAAGGGTATAATTGAATGCGCTTGCGGGGATCGTAGCTCAGCCGGTTAGAGCGCCTGACTGTGGCTCAGGAGGTCGTGGGTTCGAGTCCCATCGGTCCCCCCAGAGGGGCCGTTAGCTCAGTTGGTAGAGCAGCTGACTCTTAATCAGCGGGTCGCAGGTTCGAGTCCTGCACGGCCCACCATTTTTTTTCACACGGGGTACACTTAAGCTGTGAGAATCGAGACCATCATTCCGATTGAGTCGCTCACGCCGCGCCAGATAGTGGCGGAGCTGGATAAGTATATCGTTGGACAGACCAAAGCCAAACGCGCCGTCGCGATTGCCCTTCGCAACCGCTACCGTCGCCAGCAACTGCCGCCCGAACTGCGCGACGAAATCCTGCCCAAAAACATCCTGATGATTGGTCCCACGGGCGTCGGCAAAACAGAAATCGCGCGTCGGCTGGCGATGCTGGTGCGTGCGCCCTTCGTGAAGGTCGAAGCGACCAAGTTCACTGAGGTGGGGTATGTCGGGCGCGATGTCGATTCGATGGTGCGCGACCTGACCAATATCGCCGTGCGCATGGTGGAGCAGGAGAAGATTCAGGAGGTACGCCCCAAAGCGCAGCGACGCGCCTACGAAAAGCTGGCGACCCTCTTACTCAATCAGAGCGAGCGTCCCAAGCGCGGACGCCGACGCGAAATCTCGCCCCTCGAAATGCTCTTCCAAATCCTCAGCCAAGACGATGAGGACGAGGAAGAGCCGCCGACTCTGGCGGAGGAGACGCCAGGCGAAAAAGCCGACCGCCGCACCCGCCGACGCCAAATCATGGAGCAACTCAAGTCGGGCGCGCGCGATAAAGAGACCATCGAAATCGAAGTTGAAGAGAGCCTGACCCCCTTCGTGCAGGTTTTCTCGCCGCAGGGCATCGAGGAGATGGGGCTGGACGCCGACCTGTTGCCGCCGTTCGGACCGCGCAGCCGCCGCAAGCGCGTGGTGACCGTCGCCGAAGCGCTCGACATCTTCACCCAGCAGGAAGCCCGCAAAATGATCGACCGCTCCGCTGTGGTCAGCGAAGCCATCCAGCGCGTGGAGCAGACAGGCATCATCTTCCTGGACGAAATCGACAAAATCGCGGGTTCTGGGCGCGCCGTGGGTCCCGATGTGAGCCGCGAGGGCGTGCAGCGCGACCTGCTACCCATCATTGAAGGCTCCACCGTCACTACCAAGTTCGGACCCGTGCGCACGGATCATATCCTGTTCATCGCGGCGGGCGCGTTCCACACCGCCAAACCGTCAGACCTGATTCCCGAGCTGCAGGGGCGACTGCCAATTCGCGTGGAGCTGGAGCCATTGGGCGCGGAGGACTTCCGCCGAATCCTCACGGAACCCAAAAACGCGCTCACCAAGCAGTACCAGCAACTGATGGCGACCGAGGGCGTGCAACTGGAGTTCACTGACGACGCTATCGTGGAGATCGCGCGCATTGCAGGCGAGGTGAACACTCGCACCGAGAACATCGGCGCACGACGCCTGCACACGGTGATGGAGCGGCTGATGGAAGACCTCTCGTTTGACGCGCCCGACCACGCAGGCGAGCGCATCGTCATCGACCGTGCCTATGTGCAAGCCAAGCTCGCCGACATAGTGAAAGACACCGACTTGAGCCGATATATTCTGTAGGCGGGGGGAACTTTCTACGCCGCCATGGGATACAATTACGATAGTGGAGGACAGCAGCGCGTGAGAACGAAATGGCTTCGCGGGGGGATTGGCATGCTGGCGTTTACGCTTGTGTTCGCCAGTGGCTGGCTAACCCGCAACATCTTAGTGAGCCGCTCGACGCAAAGCGGTGCGGCTGTGGTGGTGCAACGCGATTTTGCGCCTGCGCTGGCGGACGCGCGTACCCCCACGCCCAACCCGAAAGTCTCGGAGCCGTCGATGGTCAGGCTCTATGCGAATGTGTTCCGACTCGTGCGCGACGAGTATGTCGAGCCTGTCGCGACGGAGAAGCTGACCTACGGCTCGTTGGACGCTTTGTTCGCCTCGCTGAACGACCCGCGCTCGCAGTTCCTGCGCCCTGAACAGCGCGAGCAGTTCACGCGCGCCCTGAACGGCGAGATTCAGGGCATCGGCGCGGTGTTGACCGTCACACAGCGCAAAACGACGCTGCGCGTCGGCAACGAGACCGCCCCGCTGGAGCAGAATCTGCTGCAGGTGGTCGCCGTCGCGCCCCACTCGCCCGCCGAGAAAGCAGGGCTGAAGCAAGGCGACTTCATTGACGCAATCGACGGACAGTGGGTGCTTTCGGAAGACCCGTTCGCCGAGATTGTGCAACTGCAGCGGATGCACAGCCCGCGTGAGCAGATCCGCCAAGCGAGCGAACGCGCCCGCAAGCGACTGGAAAATAGCATCTCCATCAGCGACGCCATTCGCCGCTTGAGCCAGACTCCGACCGACCCGAAAGAGTCCAAGCCGCTTAGGCTAACGGTCAAGCGCGGGGGGCAGACGCTGGAGTTAGAGGTTGCCCGTACAACGACGCGCGTGCGCCCGCTGGAGTACCGCATGCTACAGGGGCGCTGGGGCTACCTGCGCCCGAACCTGCTGAATGCCGCCGCCAGCCGCGAGTTCGCCAGCGCAATGCGCACGCTCAAGCAAGGCGGCGCGAAAGGGTTGGTCATCGACCTGCGCGGCGTCGCTATCGGACAACAGGAGCCTGCCCTGCAGATGCTTAGCCTCATCGCCACAAAGCGGCAGGTCGCCCGCGTGGAATACCGCGACGGGAATCGCTACCTCACGCGCCCGCTTAGCTTGCCCAAGTCGCCCCAGCCCGCCAAACTGCCCGTCGCTGTGCTGGTCGATCGGGGCACTTACAATGTGGCGGAGTTGATGGCGCTGTCGATTCGCCAAACCGCGAACGCCCGAATCTTCGGCATGCCAACTTTCGGGGACGCCTCGCAGACGAACCTGTACCGACTCAAGGACGGGTCGGGCTTCACCCTCACTGTCGGGCGGTATATGGGACTGGACGGCGCGAAGTTCCATCAGAAAGGTGTGCAACCCGATGTGCGCATCGCTGCTGAGCCGCGCATGCGCGGACAGATGGGCGGCGACCCCGCGCTGGAGCGTGCACTGAGCTGGCTACAATCGCAGGAGAAACGGTCATGAGAGAACGCGGACGCGCTTGGGTCTATACGCTGGCGTTAATGCCGCTACTGTTTGTAGGTGGGTTTGTGGGGTCAGAGGCGTATGCCCTGCTGACGCACGCCTCGCCGTTGCTGGTGAGCGCAACGCTGCGCGACCTTACGCGCCGCGAGGCGCTGGAGCCGACGGACGCCTTTCAAAGCGCACTCGCCGAAGTGGAGGCGCACTACTACGGCAAGCCGCCCGCCGTCGACAAACTGACCTATGCCAGTATCGACGGCATGCTGAGCGCGTTGGGTGACCCCTACACGCGCTTTATGGATCCCGACGCCTTCCGCCGCATGCAGGAAGACACGACGGGCAGCTTCACGGGCATCGGCGCGCTGCTGGAGGACGCGCCAGGCGGCGCGCGCATCGTGCGCCCCTTGCCGAATAGCCCCGCCCAACGCGCAGGGCTACAGCCCGGCGACATCATCATCGCCGTAGACGGCAAGAGCCTGGAGCGAATCGCCTTAGACGAAGCCGTGCGCATGATTCGCGGACCGCGCTTTACCGAAGTCAAACTCACCATCCGCCGCGGCGACCAAGAGCCGTTCACTGTGACCATCAAGCGCGACCTCGTCGAAAGCCCCACCGTCGATGTCTATCTGGAGGACGACGAGAATAAGATCTACCGCATCTGGCTGCAGAACTTCAGCGAGAAAGCCCCCGCGTTGCTGGATCGCGCCCTCAACCAAATCAAGCGCGAGGGCGGGCGCGCGATAATCTTAGACCTGCGGGCGAACCCTGGCGGGCTGCTCGATTCGTCTGTCGAGGTCGCCAGCCGCTTCATCCCGGGCGATAAGGTCGTCGTGAGCGTCGTCGGCAGGCACGGACTGCTGGATCGGAAAAGCACCCTGCGCGGACGGTACGCGAACTTGGATGTACCGATGGTCGTGCTGATGAACGGCGGCAGCGCGAGCGCGTCGGAGATTGTTGCGGGCGCACTGCGCGACCACAAAGTCGCCTTGCTCATCGGCGAAGACTCGTTTGGCAAAGGGCTGGTGCAGACGGTCATCCCGACCTCGCCAAACACCGCCGTCGCCATCACCACCGCCAAGTACCTCACGCCGAACGGCACCGACCTGAACGCGAAAATCGTGGACGGCAAGCGCGTTGGGGGTCTCAAGCCCGACATCGAGGTCAAAAACCCCGAAGATTGGCGCATGACCGAAGAGGACAAGGCGCGCGACAAGCAACTCCAGAAAGCGCTGGAGGTGCTGCGCGAGCGACTCAACGCCTCCAAAGAGGGCAACAGCGTGCTGCGCGCGCAGTCCGAAGCGGAGGTGAGCCGATGATCCTCTTCATGGGCGCAGACCACGCTGGTTATTCACTCAAAGAGTTTCTGAAGAACCACTTGTCGCAACAGGGCTACGAAATCGTCGATGTGGGCGTCCACTCGGAAGAGGCAGCGGACTATCCCGATGTGGCGCATACGCTGACCGCGCGGCTGGTGAACGAGACGCGCCCCGCGCTGGGCATCCTCATCTGCGGCACGGGGATTGGCATGAGCATCGCGGCGAACAAGCGTCCGGGCGTGCGCGCCGCGAACGCCAGCGAACCCGTCTCCGCCGCGCTGGCGCGTGAGCACAACAACGCGAACATTCTCTGCTTGGGCGCGCGCGTGGTTGGACCCGAACTCGCACGCGCAACCGTGGAGGCGTTCCTGCGCACGGGCTTCAGCGCGGAAGACCGCCACCAACGCCGCGTACAGAAACTCGAACTCGCAGGAGGTGAAACGCAATCCCGCACCGACTAACCGACATCAGGCAGGCTGAGCGAGCCATCTTGGTCTTCTGCCATCACGAGGGGCACGAGGAAGCCTACTGGAACGACGAGATGCGCGCCTTAGCGCACTCCGCAGGCGTCCGAATCGTCGCCGAAGCGCGGCAGAAACGCCCTCTCCCCGATGTCGCCACCTACATCGGCAAGGGCAAGGCGGAGATGCTGTTCCAACTCGCCCGCGAACACGAAGCCGATGTCATCCTGTTCGATGTGGAACTCAACCCCGTGCAGCAGCGCAACTTGGAACAAATCACCCAGACGCGCGTAGTAGACCGCACGCAGCTGATTCTGGACATCTTCGCGCAGCGGGCGCGCTCGCGCGAGGGCGCGCTGCAAGTGGAACTGGCGCAACTGCTGTACCTGATGCCGCGCCTATCAGGTAAGGGCGTCACGCTCTCGCGCTTGGGCGGCGGAATCGGCACGCGCGGTCCAGGCGAAACGAAGCTGGAGATCGACAAGCGACGCATCCGCGAACGGATTGCCCACCTGCGCCACGAAATCGAAGAACTCCGCCGCCAGCGTGTCCACCAGCGCAGCTCGAGGCGCAAGCTGCCCTTCCCCAGCGGCGCGATTGTGGGCTACACCAACGCGGGCAAGTCCACCCTGCTGAATGTGCTATCAGGGGCGCAGACCTATGTGGACAACCGCGTGTTCGCCACGCTGGATCCCACCACGCGCCGAGTGGTGCTGCCCGACGGCTGGTCGGTGCTGCTGACCGATACCGTCGGCTTTGTAGAGAACCTGCCCCCGATGCTGCTGGAAGCCTTCTACGCCACGCTTGAGGAGGTGCGCGAGGCGGATTTCCTGATTCATGTAATTGACATCTCCAGCCCGCACTGGGAACTGCAACGCGACGCCGTCGAAACCACGCTGGTCGAACTGCAGGCAGACCAGAAGCCGACGATAACCGTGTTCAACAAGGCGGATTGTGTGCGCGACACGGCGCTGCTGCGCCAACTGGTCGCCGAAACGCCCAACTCGGTCTACATCTCCGCCCGCTTTGCGCAGGGCATCCCACACCTGATGGATCGCATCGTGGCGACGGTTCAGGGGATGCTGGTCAGCGTCGATGTGTGGCTGCCGTATGAGGCGACCGCGCTGCTTGCCGAGTGCTACGAGTTCGGGCGCGTGCTGTCAGTAGACTACCACGAAGAAGGCATCCACCTGCGGGCGCAGGTCATCCCGTCGGTCGCCGCGCGCCTGCGCGAGAGCCAAAAGTAGTGAGGTACAATTCCGCTATGCAGCTTCGGAATGCAGGAGGCTTGGCTTGATGGTTCGGGTACGCTACGCGCCCAGCCCGACAGGCATGCCCCATGTGGGCAACATTCGCACCGCGCTGTTCAACTGGGTCTTCGCCCGCCGTCACGGGGGACAATTCATCGTGCGAATCGAAGATACCGACCGCGCGCGCTTTGTAGAAGGCTCCGAGCAGGCGATTTTGCACTCCCTGTGCTGGCTGGGGCTGGACTGGGACGAGGGCCCCGAAGTCGGCGGTCCCTATGCGCCCTACTACCAGTCGCAACGGCTGGAGATTTACCAGCGCATCGCGCACCAGCTGGTGGAGGAAGGCAAGGCGTACAAGTGCTTCTGCACGCCTGAAGAGCTGGAGCAGATGCGGGCGCAGCAGCGGGCGCAAGGCGCCGCCGCCACGATGTACGACCGCCGCTGCCGTAAGCTCACCCCCGCCGAAGTCAAGGCGCGCGAGGACGCGGGACTGCCCTATGTCATCCGCTTCAAAATGCCGCTGGAAGGCACGGTGGAGTACGACGACCTGATTCACGGGCGCACGGTGTTCCAAAACAAACTCACCGACGACTTCGTGATGCTGAAATCGGACGGCTTCCCAACCTACCACCTCGCGAATGTGGTGGACGACCACCTGATGGAGGTCACCCATGTGATGCGCGGGGACGAGTGGGTCGCCAGCATGCCGCGCCACCTGAACCTCTACAAGGCGCTGGGCTGGGAGCCGCCGCAGTTTGCGCACCTGCCCCTGCTGCTGGGACCCGACAGGCAGAAACTCTCCAAGCGGCACGGTGCAGTGGAGTTCACTGACTTTATCCGACAGGGCTACCTGCCCGAAGCGATGTTCAACTTTTTAGCCATCTGCGGCTGGAACCCTGGCGACGACCGAGAGATTCTCAGCCGTGAGGAGATTATCCAGCTGTTCGCCATCGAGCGTATCTCGGACAACCCGTTCGTGTTCCACCACGATAAGCTTTTGTGGATGAACGGCTACTACATCCGCCAATTGCCGAAGGAGCGGCTGGTGGAGCTGTGCCTGCCGTATTTGCAGGAGGCGGGGCTGGTGCCCCAGACGCTGGACGAGGCGACCCGCGCCTATGTGGAGCGTGTCGTGCCGCTGGAGCAGGAGAAGATGAAGCTGCTTAGCGACGCGCCGCGCCTGCTGGACTTCTTCTTCAAAGACGACTACCCCATCGACGAGGCGGCGGTGCGCAAATGGTACGGCGAGCCGCACATCCCACAGATGCTGGAGGAGCTGATTCGCCGCTATGAGGCGCTGGAGCCGTTCACTGCGCCCGAGATCGAGCGCGTCACGCGCGAGGTGATTGCCTGGCTGGGCGTCAAAGGCGGCGAGGTCATCCACCCCACGCGCGTCGCGCTCAGCGGACGCACGACAGGACCGAGCCTGTTCGAGATGATTGAGGCTTTAGGCAAGCCGCGCGTGCTACAACGCCTGCGCAAGGCGCAGGGGTGGGTGTTTGGGCGGTGAGGAATTCTATCACCTCTTCCGTATCCCCCGCCTGCACTAACGCCCGTAGCCTCTCACGCTCTTCATCGGACATCTCCAGATACGGGAAAGTCTCAATCAACGCCTTCGCTTGCGATAAGCCGAGATACTTGCGCGTGTACGCGCTTGCGGAATACTTATAGGTGGTCATGAACTCGCTGTCGGTCAGGGCGCGGAGGTGTTCCAACAGCAGGTTGAAGTAGTCCCGCAGGAGACGCAGGTCGTCCAGCGGCAGGCGCGGCTCGAGAAACACCTGTATTGGGTGCGTGCGGTAGGTCGCCTTCGTGACGACAATCCCATCCGCGCCGAACACTTCGGGGATGAAGTATAGCCCCGCGCGTCCGTCTGCGCTGCCCGTGTCCAGCGTGCGCACAAAGAGCGGGTTCGCCTTCACATGTTCGTAGAGCGCGGCGTCTACGCCCACCTCCAGCACGCGATAGCCCTTGCCCGAAAAGTCGTTCGCGTCCACCAGCCTGAGCGGGTACGCGCCCGCGTGCTGCTGCACGGTCTCCCAGTGCAGGTAGTAGCGCACTTTCAGCGGGCGCGCGGCGCGGTGAAGCGTGACGAACTCTTCGAACTCGCTGCCCGCGCGATAATGCCACTTGGGAGAGAGGCGATAGCAGCGCGTTTCGGCAGCGTGGTTCACCTTCACCGCCTCGAACACCTGCACTTCACGGCAGGCATACGGCTTGCGCTCAAAAAAAGCAATCATCACATGCACGCCCGTATGTTCGAACAGAGTCTGCTCGAACAGGTACGCCTTGCGAATCGTGTAGGCGTCCAGCAGGTCGTCGCGAATCTTGTTGGAAATCGCGTCCCCGAACAGGAAGTTGGAAGGAATGATGTACGCCATCTTTGGCACGGCATGGCGCAGGTCGTTGATAAGGGCAATCTGGTAGAGGTCTTGATAGCCTTCGTTGCGCCCTGTGAAGTAGCGCAGGTACGGGCGCGTCTCGGGATGCTTCGGGATGTAGCCCAAGTAGAGGTACGGCGGGTTGGTGACATGGTACACAGGCAGCGGCGAGCGCAGGATTTCGTCGGGATAGTCGGCGAGCGTGTCCCGTTGGCGGATGTGTTCCCGCGCGAGCGGTTCGGGCACGCCAAGCGCGACCGCACGCTGGATGCAGTGGGCGACCATTTGCGGCTGGATGTCGTAGAGGCGGATATGCTCGGCGAAGAATTCGGCGCGGTCGGCGGGCGGAATCCGTTCCAGAATCGGGAAAATCAGGTCGCCCTTACCTGCAAATAGGTCTACCCATCGGTATTGCGTGAGCATGGGCGCGATTTCGGGCAGGATGTAGTCGCGCATCAGTTGCTGGGGCGTGAGATGTTCCCCGAGAGCGCGACGCCGCCTCCGTTCGGTGTGCGCTGCCATACGCCGAGATTATACCGAAAACGGGGGTACTTGCTCAGTCACTCCGAGTAGCGTACCCTTACTCTGTCTGGCTCTACTGTAATCAGTGCGCTCTACGCCAGCTCCGATCGATAGGTTTTCAGAATATGGCTACAAAAATCCCTTCATTCCACCCCATACGCAGGTATCAAGTAGTACCCTCACTGTGAGGCTCCACCAAAAACGGTTCGATACGCTCGCGTCCGACAAGGCGGCGTGCGTACACCAAGCATGCGCGAATATCGTCCATTTCCAGCCACGGGTAGCCCTGCAAGATGGTCTCGGGGCTATCGCCCGCTGCCAGCATCGCCAGCACATGCTCCACCGCCAACCGTCGCCCGCGAATGATGGGTTTCCCGCCGAAAATAGCGGGGTCGGTCGTGATTCGCGCCAAAAGCTGCTCCTCATCGATGCGCGCAGTCGCCATCTTGACCACCTCCTGGAGAAGAGGATACCCGACTCACTGAGTAGCCACTCAGCCGCACTCCCCCAACTGCCTAATCCACATCGTATGTTCCCTCAGTGCTATCCGCCGTATCATCGTCCACCTCCTGCGACAGGCTTTGCCGAATCGCCTCCAACTCCTGCGCGGTCAAGCCCCATACCTGCGCCGCCAACTGGTCTATCTCCGACAAGTCGCGGAACAGCGAGCCGATTTTACTTTACCTCTTAGGTACAATTCCCCCGCTATGCCAGAGACCCACGCCCACTCCCTGAGTACGAGCATCCTGTTGGTGATTGGCGTCAGTATTATAATCGTGGCGCTGTTTACGCGCTTGCGCCTGCCTGCCGTGGCGGGCTTCATCCTCACGGGCGCGCTCATCGGTCCTTACGGGCTGGGCTGGGTCGACGAAGTGGAAGCGATTCAGCTGCTTGCCGAGTTGGGCGTGGTGCTGTTGCTGTTCTCGCTGGGAGTGGAGTTCTCCATCGACAAGCTTTACCAGTTGCGCCACTATGTGTTGCGGGCAGGGATTGCGCAGGTCGGGCTGACGGTACTGATTTGCGCGATAGGCGCGGGGCTGTTGGGCTACACGCTGGCGCAGTCGCTCGCGCTGGGCATGATTATCAGTCTCAGCAGCACGGCGGTCGGTGTGAAGATTCTCAAGCAGCGCGAAGAGTTGGACAGCACGCACGGGCGGTTCGCGGTCGGCGTGCTGCTGTTTCAAGATATTATGGCGCCCGTGTTTATGGCAATTTTACCCTTCCTGCCCCAACTCCAAGAGCGCGGGCTTATCGTGGCGGGTTCCAAGCTGGTCTTCACAGTGGTGGGGATTGCGGTCGTCTATCTGCTGGCGCGGGTGGTCGTACCAGTGGTGTTGCGCTGGATCGTGGTCTCGGATACGCGCGAGATTCCTGTGCTGGGGTCGCTGTTTATCGCGCTGCTGATGAGTTATATCACGCAGTCGCTGGGGATGTCCGCGGCGTTGGGCGCGTTCATCGCGGGCATCATCATCTCCGAGACGCCCTACAGCCACCAAATCACGGCGAACATCACGCCGTTCCGCGACAGTTTCCTTGCACTGTTTTTCATCTCGGTTGGTATGCTGGTGGATCTGCCCTATCTGCAAGCGAATTGGGGCACGGTCATCGCGTGGACGCTCTCGCTGATGGCGCTGAAGAGCCTTATCGTGGTGGGGATTGGGCTTGCGATTCGGCGTCCGCTACGGGTAGGTCTGCTGGCGGGGATGGCGCTGGCGAATATTGGCGAGTTCTCGTTCGTGCTGATGGAGCAATCGCGCAGTGCGAATTTGCTTCCGCCCGATTTGGTGAACGGCTTGGTGGTCGGCACTTCGCTGAGCATTCTGCTCACGCCGCTGTTGTTGGCGGGGGCGTATCGGTTGCTGGCGCGGGCGACCAAGCGGGCGCACTGGCTCTCGCGCCTGCGCGCAGCGCACGAGAGCCATCCCGAACTGCGCGACCATGTGATTATCGTCGGCTTCGGGCTGAACGGGCGCAATTTGGCGAACCTGCTGCGCGACTTGGGGCAGCCGTTTGTGGTGGTAGAGATGAACGGCGCGCTGGTGCGCGAGGCGCAGAAGCAGGGCATCCCTGTTATCTACGGCGACGCGGCGCATCCAGAAATCCTGCAGGCGGCGGGGGTGGAACACGCCCGCGCCGTCGTGATTGCCGTCTCCGATCCGATTAGCACGCGCTACACCGTGCGCGCCGTGCGCGAGTTGAACCCCACTGTCTACATCGTCGCGCGCACGCGCTATGTCGCCGAGATTGAACCCCTCTACGCCGCAGGCGCCACCGATGTCATCCCCGAAGAGTTCGAGACCTACATCGAGATTGCGGGGCGCATCATGCGCTTGCTGGGCGTGGAGAACGAGACGCGCCTGCAGTTGATGAATCAGTGCCGCGCCCGCCATTATCAGGTGCTGCAGGAGACCGAAGAAGGCGTATTCGCAAACTGAAGATGGTACTCGCGCTTGACTTGGGCACGACGGCGGTCAAGGCGGCGGTGGTCTCCGCGCAGGGCGAACTGCTGGCGTGGGATTGCGAGCCGCAGCCGCTTCTCTTCACGCCCGACGGCGGGGTGGAGCAAGACCCGCGCATCTGGTGGGCGACGCTCACGCGCCTTGTGCAACGCCTGCTTGCCAACGCGCCCAAACATCGCGACGCCATCCGCGCAGTGTGCTGCACGGCGCAGTGGTCGGGCACGGTTGCGGTGGACGCCGCAGGCGAGCCTCTCGGCAACGCGATACTTTGGATGGACACGCGCGGCGCGCCCTACATCGCCGACCTCATCGACGGCTTCCCCCGCGTGATGGGTTACAACTTGTTCAAGTTGCGCACTTGGCTGCGCCTGACGGGCGGCGCGCCCGCACGCTCAGGCAAAGACCCGCTCGCGCACATCCTGTATCTCAAGCACGCGCAGCCTGAGTGCTACCGCGCTGCGCATAAGTTTCTGGAACCGAAAGACTACCTGAACCTGCGCCTGACGGGACGCATCGCCAGTTCTTACGAGACGCTCGCGCTGCACTGGATTACTGATAACCGCGACATTCGGCGGATTGAGTACCACCCGACGCTGCTGCGCTACGCGGGGCTGCGCCGCGAGCAGTTCCCCGACCTGTATCCCAGCACGGCGATCCTGGGCGCGGTGCTACCGACGGTGGCAGACGAGTGGGGGTTGCCGCGCGAGACGCAGGTGGTCGCAGGCACGCCCGACCTGCACGCAACGGCAATCGGCTCAGGCGGGCTGGACGACTTTCAAGCGCATATGACGCTTAGCACCTCCGCATGGATTAGCTGCCATGTGCCTTTCAAGCGCACGGACATCTTCCGCAACCTCGCGACGCTGCCTGCGGGCATCCCAGGTCGCTACTTTATCGCGAACGAGCAGGAGTCGGCGGGCGCGTGTCTGAACTGGCTGCGCGAGGTGATTTGGGGCGCATCGCCGCCGCCCGACGCCTTTGCGCAGATGGACGCTTGGGCGGCGCAGGCGGACGCAGGCGCAGGTGGGTTGCGCTTCCTGCCGTGGCTGGTCGGCGAGCGCACGCCTGTGGAGAACCCACATGTGCGCGGGGGCTTCTGCCGACTGAGCCTGCAGCACGGGCGGGCGGAGCTGGCGCGCGCCGTGCTGGAGGGCGTCGCGTTGAACGCCCGCTGGCTGCTGGACGCCGTGGAGCGGCTCGCAGGCAGGCGACTGGAACCGATACGGCTGGTGGGCGGCGGGGCGCGTTCGACGGTCTGGGCGCAGATTCTGGCGGATGTGCTGCAGCGCGAGTTGTGGCAGATGGCACAGCCGCAGATGGCGACCGTGCGCGGCGCAGGGATGCTCGCCGCCATCGCGCTGGGCTGGACAGACTGGCAGTCGCTGGAACGCTGTACGCCTGTGCAGGCGCGGTTCGCGCCCGACCCCGCCCGCGTGCGCCTCTATGACGCAATGTACCATGAGTTCCGCGCCCGCTATCGGGTAGAGTCTCGCCGATGGGCATCCTGATTGCGGGCTACTACGGCTACCGCAACTGGGGCGACGAAGGCTCGCTGGCGACCCTGCTGCAAGTGCTGCCGCGCGAATCGGTGTGCGCACTGTCAGGCGACCCCGCGTTCACGGAGGCGACCTATGGGATTCGCGCCCTGCCCCGCATGGAGATTCGCGCGGTGCGCCGTGCCGTGCGCGAGTCGGACGCGCTGATTCTGGGCGGAGGCAGCCTGCTGCAGGACATAACCAGCCTGCGTTCGCTGCTATATTACCTCGCGCTCATCCGATGGGGGCTTCGGGCGCACGGTAGGGTGCTACTGGTGGGTCAGGGTGTGGGACCCTTGCGGCGGTGTGTCGGGCGCAAGCTCGTCGCGCGCCTGTTGCGGCAGGTTCCTTTCCTCAGCGTGCGCGATGCCGACTCCGCGCACCTGCTGGAGAGCCTCGGCGTTTCAGGCGCGACGGTAGACGCCGACCTGACCTGGGCGCTTGCGCCGCAGCCTGCGCATGTAGCGTTGGATGCAGGAGCGCGTTGGGTGGGGCTTGCACCACGCCCGTGGGGCGACGCGCCCGTCAAGCAGGCGTTCGCCGACCTGTGCCGCCACCTACACGCAGATGGCTACCGTGCGCTGCTCATCCCGATGCAGGAGTCGCAAGACCGTGCGCTGTGCGAGGCGATAGCCGCCGAGTCGGGCGCACACCCGCTCCCGCCGCCGCATCATCCTGCGCAGCTGCTCGGCGTGATGGCGCAACTAGAAGCGGTAATCGCCGTGCGCCTGCATGGGGCGATTTTCGCGGCATCAGCGGGCGTGCCCGTGCTATGCGTCAGTTATGACCCGAAAGTGGACGCGCTCGCCGCGCAGCTCGGCGCGCCGACCGTGCCGCTCAGGGCGCTTCAGGCAGGGCTTGTGGAAGCGTGGGCGGCGTTTCCGCGCGACGCGCTCCGCGCGCGCCTGCAGGGAACTGTGCCCGCGCTTCAGCAAACAGCCCAACACCTACTCGCACGGGTACAGGAGTCTACCAAACCTTTCTCGGAACCCGTGCAGGGTATCCTATAGTCCGATGGAGACCCCAATCGGCGCGCACGAGCAGGTCGCAATCTTGGACTTCGGCGGGCAATACACGCAGTTGATTGCGCGGCGCGTGCGCGAGTGCAGTGTGTTCTGCGAGATTCTGCCCTACGATACGCCCCTGCCCGAGTTGCGCGCCCGCCCGCCGAAAGGCATCATCCTGTCGGGCGGTCCCGCAAGCGTGTATGAGCCGAACGCCCCGCGCGTAGACCCTGAACTGTTTATGCTGGGCGTCCCCGTGCTGGGCATCTGCTACGGGCATCAGTTGATGGCGCACATGCTGGGGGGTGTCGTGCAGCCTGCGGCGCAGCGCGAGTACGGGCGCACGCTGCTGACCGTCGTGCATGCCGAGCCGCTGTTCGAGCAGCTGGACTTCCACCTGAGCTGCTGGATGAGCCACGGCGACATGGTGCAGACGCCCCCGCCAGGCTTTATCGTGCTGGCGGAGACCGAGAACACCCCCGTCGCCGCGATGGGCGACCTGATGCGCCACCTGTATGGCGTGCAGTTCCACCCCGAAGTCGCGCACACGCCGTTCGGCATGCACCTGCTGCGCCAGTTCCTGTACGCAGTGTGCGGTTGCAAAGGCGACTGGACGATGCGCAACTTCATCGAAGAGAGCATCGCCCGTATCCGCGAGCAAGTCGGCAGCGAGCGCGTGCTGTGCGCCGTCAGCGGAGGGGTCGACTCCTGCACCGTCGCCGCGCTGGTGCAGCGCGCGATTGGCGAGCAGCTGACCTGCATCTTCGTCGACCACGGGCTGATGCGTGCAGGCGAGGCGGAGCAGGTGCAAATGCTGTTCACGCGGCACTTCCCCAGCCGCCTGATTTTCGTGGACGCGCGCGAGCGGTTCCTAAAGCGCCTGCAAGGCGTCGTTGACCCCGAACAGAAGCGCAAGGTCATCGGCGAGGAGTTCGTGCGCGTATTCGAGGAGCATGCCGACGCGATTGGGCAGTGTCGCTACCTGGCGCAGGGCACGCTGTACCCCGATGTGATTGAGAGCGGCACGCGCCTGGCAGCGAAAATCAAAACGCACCACAATGTCGGCGGGCTGCCCGACTGGATGCGTATGGAACTCATCGAGCCCCTGCGCTACCTGTTCAAGGACGAGGTACGCCGCGTCGCGCAAGAGTTGGGACTGCCCCCCGAAATCGTGTGGCGGCAGCCGTTCCCTGGTCCAGGGCTGGCGGTGCGCGTGCTGGGCGAGGTGACAGCGGAGAAGTTAGCCCTTGTGCGCGCGGCGGACGCCATCCTGAACGAGGAGTTGACGCGCACGGGTTGGGCACAGCGCATATGGCAGGCGTTCGCCGTACTGCCCGAAGTGCGCTCGGTCGGCGTGATGGGCGACCAGCGCACCTACCAGTACCCGATTGTGCTGCGCGTCGTGCATAGCGAGGACGCGATGACCGCCGAGCCTGCCGAGTTGCCGTGGGACTTGCTGCTGCGCATCGCTAATCGCATTAGCAACGAGGTTGCAGGCGTCAACCGCGTGCTGTATGACCTCAGTTCCAAACCGCCTGCCACGATTGAGTGGGAGTAGGGGCGCCACGAAACACGCGCGCCGTTCTGAAGTATGCCCAGCAGGTCGAATCCCACCACTCCTGCACCCTCTCCCCCTTTGTCAAGGGGGGAGAGGGCTGGGGTGAGGGAGGATTCAACACCCACTCCCGAAGTTGAACAGCACGGTCAGCAAGTCCGCGTCGTCCACCGTGCCGTCGCAGTTCAGGTCGGCGGGGTTCAAACCCGTCGCCCCGAAGGCGAACAGCACCTGCAGCAGGTCGGCGTCGTCGATGCACCCGTTGCCGTCCACATCGCCGTTGGAGACGATGCAGGGCGTGAACCAGAAGCCGCCCGTGAGGCTGAACGCGCCGCCTGTGAGCGGGTTGCTGGCGTCGGGCTGCCCCACCGTGCCGCCGAGGTTGAAGGTTCCCCCCGCGGCGAAGGTAATGCCGCCGCCGTCGATTGTCCACCAGCTCAGGTCATACCCGCCGCCCGATTGTGCCGAGGCGACGGCTATTAGCGTCAGCACGCTCATTCACAGCATAAATCCCATACGGACTGCTGGTAGTAACATGAAGTTGCCCTGCTGAGCTGTCTCTGCCGACCATCAGTCGCTGCGTAAAGTAGCCGTCGCCGCCCACATGTAGGCGGTACCACGGGTTCCCCGTATTGATGCCGACATTGCCGTTGAATGCGCCTGTTCGGGTATGCAGGCACCCTGCGTCCGCACTGGTTCGGCGTGTTGCACGCGCTGGCGAAGGGCGCGGCGGAGCTGGGCAGTCGCCCCTCCCCGTTAGAGGGCGTCGCCGTGCTAAGACGCTGGCTCCCACAGGCGGAACAATGCGCTCCCGAATACGAGGCGTGGTTCCTGCGCGACATCGCCGAGTACCTGAGTTTCTCGCGCTACCGCGCCGACGCGGAAGCCGCCCGCTGTTTCGCTCAGCAACGGAGCCAGCCGTGGCGCTCAGAAGACCCAAGCGTCGCGCTCTCCAACGCGCTGGTACAGGTCAACTTGGGGCAACCCGAACAAGCGTTGCACATTCTTACCACGACGCCCGAACTGGCGTGGGATCCTGACGACAGCATCCAGCAACGCATCAACGAAACCAGCGTGTGGATATGCGCGCTGGAAGGGTGCGGATGCTATGCAGACGCCGCGGTGTGGCGCGAGCGGCTCGCACACACGCTGCAGCAGCACGGCAATCACCGCACCCCCTGGATTGTGCGTCGGCTCGCCCCCTCGGCGC
Source organism: Synechococcus sp. RC10A2 (assembly GCF_047502605.1). Taxonomy (NCBI): domain Bacteria; kingdom Bacillati; phylum Cyanobacteriota; class Cyanophyceae; order Synechococcales; family Synechococcaceae; genus Synechococcus; species Synechococcus sp. RC10A2. The sequence continues at coordinate 221,817 of NZ_JANSHP010000042.1, read as the reverse complement.
TCACCCTCGTAAGCGCCGCTCCTGGGGAGTGAGTATCGTTGTTCCTCGTGGCGTGGCAAAACGCCTCCCTCGGTGACTATAATATCTCTATGAGGCGTCTTTCGGGGCTGTATGTGATTACTGAGCCTGCGCTGCGCGATCCGATTGAGACAGCGCATCAGGTTCTGATGGCGGGCGTGCGATTGCTGCAACTGCGCGACAAGACGGCGACCACGCGCGAACTTGTGCGTGTGGGGCAAGAATTGCGTGCGCTGACGCGCCAGTATGGAGCGCGCTTGATTGTGAACGACCGACTCGATGTCGCGTTGGCAATCGAAGCGGACGGCGTCCACTTGGGGCAAGACGATTTGCCTGTGTTGCTCGCGCGACGGATTGCAGGCGAGCGGTTGCTTATTGGCGTCTCGGCGGAGACAGTAGCAGAAGCGATGGAGGCGGAGTCGGCGGGCGCGGACTATCTCGGCGTGGGACCGATGTTCGCCACATCCACCAAGCCTGACGCAGGCGCGCCCGTTGGTCCCGAACGCCTCCGCGCCATCAAGCAGGCGGTTCACATCCCTGTGTTCGGCATCGGCGGAATCACACTGGAGAACGCGCCTGCCGTGCTGGAAGCGGGCGCAGACGGCATCTGCATCGTGTCGGCGATTGTCGGCGCGCCTGACCCCGCCGCCGCCGCGCGTCAGTTCCTCCGCCTGATAGGTTCAGGCGGCGAATAGGCTCCTCACAAGCCCTCCTATCCCAAGCAGGTATAATCCCCCTGCAGGAGTTTCGAACGCTGAGTCGAAAACTCGGCGCGTTAGAAGGAGGCGTTATCGATGCTGAACGAACATTCAACCACGGGCAAGGCAGCCGTATTGGGCGCGGGCACGATGGGCGCGCAAATCGCCGCGCATTTAGCCAATGTCGGCTGGCGGGTGTTGCTGTTAGACCTGACGCACGACCTCGCCAAGCAGGGGCTGGAGCGCGTGAGCAAACTCAAGCCCGCGCCATTTTATTTACCAGAGCTGGCAAGCCGCATCGAATTAGGAAGCTTTGAGACCGATTTCCCCCGTCTGAAAGAGGCAGACTGGGTGATTGAAGCCGTTGTCGAGAAGCCCGACATCAAACGCGCGTTGTGGACGCGCGTGCAAGACTATGTCGCCCCGCACGCCGTGCTGTCCACCAACACAAGCGGGCTGTCGATTCACGAAATGAGCGACGCCTGCCGCGACGACATCAAGCGACGCTTCCTGGGCACGCACTTTTTCAACCCGCCGCGCTACCTGAAATTGCTGGAGCTTATCCCCCGCCGCGAGACCGACCCCGACATTCTGGAGGGCGTCGCGCGCTTCGCCGAGCGCGTGCTGGGCAAGCGCGTGGTCATCGCCCGCGACACGCCCGGCTTTATCGCGAACCGACTCGGCGTCCATTCGATGATGGTCGTCTTCCCGCTGATGCAGGAGTTCGGGATGACCATCGAGGAGGTGGACGCGCTGACGGGTCCGCTGATTGGCAACCCGCGCAGCGCGACCTTCCGCCTGGCGGACATCGTGGGGCTCGATGTGATGGCGAGCGTGGCGGGCAACCTGCACGAGCGACTGGCGACGGAAGCGGAAAAGCGCGTGTTTACGCTGCCCGAAGTGGTGCAACGGCTGATTGCCGATGGGCGACTGGGCGAGAAGACGGGCGCAGGCTTCTACCGCCGCCAGAAGGACGGCACCATCGAGGCGTTAGACCTGAACACCTACGAGTACCGCCCGCGCCAAAAGGCGAAGTTCCCCCATCTGGAGCCGTTCGAGAAACTGCCGCTGGAGGAGCGACTGCGCACGCTGGTGAACCACGACAGCCGTGAGGGACGCTTCCTGTGGCGCTTGCACGCGGAGACGCTGCGCTATGCCGCGCAGTGCGCACCCGACCTCGCCGACGACCCCATCGCCATCGACCACGCTATCAAGTGGGGCTTCAATCGCGAACTGGGTCCGTTCCAGACCTGGGACGCACTGGGCATACGCGAGACCGCCGAACGCATGGAGCGCGAGGGAATCGCCGTGCCGCAGGTGGTACAAGACCTCCTGCGCTTCGGCAGAACGCGCTTCTACGACACCGCCGACACGGGCGACACGACCGTCTATGTGTGGCTGGGCGCAGGGCAAGTCGCCCCGTACCGACCTGACCCAGAGTTCCTCACGCCGACCAATATGGCGCGCCACTGCCCCGAAGTGGAGCGCAACGCCGACGCCTCCGTCTACGACCTCGGCGACGGCGTGTTCTGTGTCGGCATCCACAGCAAGATGAATGTGCTGGGTCCGGGCGTGATGGAGATGCTCTACAAGGGCGCGGAGCGCGCCGAGCGCGAGGGCGTCGGGCTGGTGGTCACGGGCATCGGCGAACACTTCTCTGTCGGGTTCAACCTGCAGCTGTTTCTGATGATGATTGGCACGGGCGACTTCGACGAGCTGCTAATGGGCGGCAAGGCGTTCCAAGACTCGCTGCTGCGCCTGCGCCATGCGAAGGTTCCTGTTGTGGCGGCGACTTTCGGGTACACGCTGGGCGGCGGATGCGAGTTGGCGATGCACTGCGACCGCGTGGTCGCCAGCGCGGAGACCTACATCGGACTGCCCGAAGTGGGCGTCGGGATTATCCCTGCAGGCGGCGGCACCTCGACGATGCTGTATCGCGCGCTGAACAGCCTGCCCCCGAACGCTGACCCGTACCCTGCCATCCGCCGCGTGATGGAGACGCTCGGCTTCGGCAAGGTCGCCACCAGTGCGCTGGAGGGCGTGCAATACGGCTTCCTGCGACAGGGCGTAGACACCATCTCGGTCAACCCCGACCGCATCCTCTGGCTGGCGAAGCAAGAGGTGCAACACCTCGCCGCGCAGGGCTACACCCCGCCCGAAGAGCCGAAGGTGATGGCGTATGGCAATCAAGTGCTGACCCGCCTGCTGGTCGAGCTGCACAACCTGAAACGCGGCAACTTCATCACCGAGCATGACTTCACGGTCGCCTCGCAGATTGCCTATGTGCTGGCGGGGGGCGATTTGAGCCAGCCCGTCGAGATGCCGCTGTCGTACTTCTACCAGCTGGAGATTCAGGTCGTCGGCTATCTGGCGCAGCAGCCCAAGACTTGGGAGCGCATGCGCCATATGCTCGAAACGGGCAAGCCGCTGCGCAACTGATGGTGTCGGGAGGCGGCGTCTGCAGGAGAGGCTGCCTCCTTGCCGAATCGATGCGCTACGATGTTCGCTCGGGTCGAAAGCGCGGCGCTGCACGGTATCGACGCCTTCACCGTGCAGATTGAAGTCGACCTACAGCAGGGCACGCCATTTTGGACACTGGTCGGGCTGCCTGACACGGCAGTTCAGGAGTCGCGCGACCGCGTGCGCACCGCGATACGCAATTCGGGGCTATACTTCCCGCTGCTGAAACTCACGGTGAACCTTGCGCCCGCCGATGTGCGCAAGGAGGGTCCCGCCTACGACCTGCCGATGGCAATCGGCATCTTGGCGGTCTCCGAGCAGGTTCCGTTAGACGCGCTGGAGGGCACGCTGATTGTCGGCGAGTTGTCGCTGGATGGCGGCGTGCGCCCTGTGAACGGCGTGCTATCGATTGCCCTGCACGCGCGCGAGTCGGGCAAACGGCGGCTGATTGTGCCGCAAGCGAACGCGGCGGAGGCGGCGGTCGTCGGCGGCATCGAGGTGTACGGCGTGGAGACGCTGCTGGACGCCGTGCAGTTGCTGATTAACTCCAAGCACAAGTCGCCCACGCGCGTGGATGTGGACGCGCTGCTGCGCCAGCCCGCCGAGTACGAGGTGGACTTCTCGGAGATTCGCGGGCAGGAGCAGGCGAAGCGCGCGCTGGAGATTGCCGCCGCAGGCGGGCATAATGTGCTGCTGATTGGTCCGCCAGGGTCGGGCAAGACGATGCTGGCGCGGCGGCTGCCGACGATTCTGCCGCCCTTGACGCTGGAGGAGGCGTTGCAGACGACGCGCGTGTATAGCGCGGCGGGGCTGCTGCCCCCGAAAACAGGGCTGATGACCACGCGCCCGTTCCGCTCGCCCCACCACACGACCTCCTACGCCGCGCTGGTGGGCGGCGGCAGTATCCCACGCCCAGGCGAAATCTCGCTAGCGCACAACGGCGTGCTGTTTCTCGACGAGTTGCCTGAGTTCAAACGCGATGTGCTGGAGGCGATGCGCCAGCCGCTGGAAGACGGTGTTGTGTCGGTCTCGCGCGTGCAGGCGGCGGTGCAGTTCCCTGCCCGCTGCATGCTTGTCGCCGCGATGAATCCGTGCCCCTGCGGGTTCTACGGCGACACGCACCAGACCTGCCAGTGCAGCCCCACGATGATACGCAAGTACCTGCAGCGCATTTCGGGACCGCTTTTAGACCGCATCGACATCCACTTGGAGGTGCCGCGCCTCAAGCAAGACGAGTTGCTTACTTTGCAGCCGGGCGAGCCGTCGGCGGCGATTCGCGAGCGAGTCGTGCGCGCCCGCGAGCGGCAACTGGAGCGACTGCGCCCGTATGGGCTTGTGTGCAACGCGCAGATGAGTTCCAAGCTGGTGCGCGAGCAGTGCCCGATTGGGGAAGACGCGCGGGGTTACTTGCGCATGGCGGTACAGCGGCTGGGACTGAGCGCACGCGCCTATGACCGCATCCTCAAAATCGCCCGCACCATCGCCGACCTGGAGGGTTCGGAGTCGATTCAACTCTCCCACATCGCCGAGGCGGTGCAGTATCGAAGCATCGACAGGCGGTTCTGGGGAAGTGGGTAGCGTCGTCAGAGTAGTCTCCAGTACCGCTGCCAGAAAGTGATTTGCGTTTCGGCGTAGCGGCGGGCAAAGTGCAGGTCGGCGGGGTCAATCGCAGGTGGCTCGTGGTCAGTCAGTGTCGGAATGCGGTCGTGCCAGATGAACGATTCGGGCGTTTCGTCGGGCAGGTCTACCCCCACGAGCGTCGCAATCGCGAGCGTCCACATGCGCGGTACGGTGGTCAGGTTGTAGCCCCCGCCGCCCAGCGCAACGATGGGGATGCCCAGCGACTTCGCCCACTGCACCCCACGCAACCAGCCCTGCGCCGTCAAGCACAAATGCCCCAGCGGATCTAAGTAGTGCGGGTCGCAGCCCATCTGCAGCACGAGCGCGTCGGGCTGGAACCGTTCAAACGCGCGGGGCACAACCGCCTCGAACGCCTGCCACCAGAGCGCGTCATCGGTGTAGGGCGCGAGCGGGATGTTGACCGATGTGCCCTCCGCCGCGCCCTCGCCCAACTCGTTCGCCTCGCCTGTGCCAGGAAAGAGCCACCTGCCCCCTTCGTGAATCGAAACGGTCAGCACGCTGGCGTCGTGGTAGAAAATCCACTGCACGCCGTCGCCGTGATGCAGGTCGATGTCCAAGTACGCCACGCGCTCGAACCGTTCGCGCAGGATGTGGACGGCAATCGCTGGGTCGTTGAAGACGCAGAAGCCGCTGGCACGGTTGGGCAACGCATGGTGCAGCCCGCCCGTGATGTTGATGGCAAGCGGCACGCCGTCGCGCACGGCATAAGCGGCGGCGACCGTCGCACGGGTGTATGCCAGCGCCGCCTCCCACATGCCTACAAACGGCGGGTTGTCGCCGTAGGGCGAGAAGCCCCAGCGGTGCGCGTCCAGAATCGGCGCGCCTGCACTCAGCTGGCGCACCACCTCGATATACTCAGGCGTGTGGACGCGGCGCAGTTCCGATTCGTCGATGGCGGGCGGCGTCTGCCGGTCCAAGTGCGCGGTCAGCCCGTACGCCTCCATCAAGGCGCGTAGCAACATCAGCCGCTGCGGTTTCAGCGGGTGCGACTCGCTGAACTGGTACTGCTCGATAACCGCGTCGTAAAAAAATGGCGTCATCGTAGGCAGTATACCCGTGCCTTACGGAGATTCACCACCCCCAGTTGGTCGAGACAGGTTCCCCCGCCTGCTGCGTGAGAGAGGGTTGGCGGTGAGGGCGCAGCCAAGCCGAACTCAAGTCAACCTGACCACGGGGTAGTCCTCCAGCACGAGGCGCATGGTGCGCAGGTCGCGCACGGTGATTAGCAGTCGCTTGTTGGCGTCGATGGCAAACAGCACTTCGAAGCACGGCTCGCCGCGCTGGGCAGGCGGGTTCACTGTCAGGAAGGTGGGCGCGTGTTCGTTCATCCAGAACCGCGTGCGCTCGCGCTGCTGATCCTCCGAGAGGGCGACCACCCGCGCCGCGCCTGACGGGTCGAACACCAACTCCAGCGCGGTTGCCGCCGTGCGCGGCTCGCCCATCTCGAAGATGTCGATGCCCATCTGCGTTTGCCCTGTGTAGGTGGCTTTGACGACCACGCGGCGGATGGGTTCGCGCGTGGGGTAGGGCGTGCCGCGCGGCACGAGGATGTGGTACTCGTACTCGCCTGTGCGCATGTTGCGGTAGCGCAGGGCGTAGTCGTGCTGGATGTAGTCGTAGAGGTCAATCCCTGCGACGAAGGCGGCTGCCCCACGCGCGACGGCGTCCAGCGGGCGGTTCAGACGCACGCGCTCGCTCCCGAAGATTCGGCGCACCATCTGCTGCACCGACGGGATGAGGCTGCTGCCGCCGACCATCAGCACGGCGCGAATCGCCGATTCGGGGTAGCCGCGCTCGTGGGCGTCGGTGAGGGCGCGTTGCAGCGTGCGGTGGATGTGCGTATACGCGTCGTGCTGTTCCAGCAGCGCCTCGAACTCGGCGCGGGTGAACTCGGCGTCCAACACTTCGCCCGTGCGCGGGTGCATGACGCTTAGCGACGCCCGCTCGCGGAACGACAACGCCTCTTTAACGCGCTCGCACTCGGTCAGCAGCAGTCGGCTGATGTCGCGAATAGGCTCCTCGTGGTCGCCGCGTCCGTTGCGTCGCAGCACTTCCTGATACAGCCACGCATCGAGGGTTGCGCCGCCGAGTTCCGCGCCTGCCTTGCCCAGCACGCGGCAGCGTCGCCCCTGCGCGGCGTGCGCTGCCTCTTCCACCAGCAGCACGGCGACATCCAGCGTGCCCCCGCCGAAGTCGAACACGAGGTAGACATCGTGCGGGTGCAGGTCTACCCCGTAGCCCAGCGCGGCGGCGGACGGCTCGTCAATCAGGCGCAGGCGCACGAACCCCGCCGCCTGCGCCACATCGAGCAGCCAGTTCTCGTAATGCTCGTATGCCTCCACAGGCGTCGTGCAGGCGATTTCCTCGTCGTCAGACAGCCCCAGTTCGGCGCGAACGCTGAGGATGACCGCCGTCAGGAAGTCGCGTCCCGCCTGCTGCGCGCTGATGGGCTGCCCATCGATGGTAACTGTGCGTGGGCTGCGCTGCGCGATGTAGCGCTTCATCCAGCGGAAGGTGCGCGGCGAGTCGTAGAGGTTGCGCTGTAGCACTTGGTTGCCAATCCACTGGCGTTGCGCGTCGTAGTGAATCAGCGACGGGATGCTGGGCGTCGGCTCGATTGCGGGCGCGGGGGTCGCCATCCGTCCGTAGTCGGGCACGAAAAGCGGCTCGGCGGCAAAGCCGTTCCACACAGCGACGACCGTGTTGCTTGTGCCGAAGTCAAGCCCGATGCGTCCCGCCATCGTGTGCCTCCACGCCTGCTTTGCGCAGCCGCTTGCCCTTGTAGACGACGCCCGCGAGGCGCACGATGACGAGTTGCCCTGCGTGCGGCTCCGCGTCGGCGCGGAGCGGCATGTGCCGTTCGGGGTCGTAAGGCTCCACCGCGCCGACGGTTCCTTCCATGTGCACCTGCCACGCTTCGAGGGCGCGGAAGAGGTGGCGTGCGGTCTTGAGGGGCGCGTCAGGGGGCAGTGCGCCCTGCTCAGCGAGGTGCAGTTGCGCGTGCAGGTGGCTCAGCGGCGTCGCCAGTTCCGTCAGCAGCGTCTCCAGCGTGGCGTCTGCGGCGGCGGTGGCGCGGGCGTGTTCGGTCTGGCGGGCGTACTCGGCGTGGCGGCGCGCCTGCTCCAGTTGCGCCTCCAGTTCCTGAATGCGCAGGCGCAGGTGGGCAACCTCGCGCGCGGCGTCGGGCGTCGCCGAGTCGCCTTTGCCGAATAAGCGTCGCCACAGGGTTCGCAGTGCCATCTCAGGGCGCCTCGACTTCGATTTCGATGTCGTACTCGCCGACGCTAAACACGGGCAGGTCGAACTCCAAGTCGATGTCGTAGCGGATGTGGTGCTGCGTCAGCAGGCGGATGAATTCTACCCACGCACCGAGGTCGCCGTCGTTGCGGGGTTGGTCTTCCAGCCATTCGAGGTCGCGCCCTGCGAGGTGGGCGGTGGGCGTTTCCAGCAAGCGTCGCAGTGGGGTCGCCCACAGGCGCACGATGTTGGGCATGGCGATTCCCAGCACATCGCCGCTGGGGGCAAGGCGTGGAGCAGCCCCCACCCCAACCCTCCCCGCACGCGGGGAGGGAGCCTCAGCCCCCACCCCAACCCTCCCCGCATGCGGGGAGGGAGGCTCGGCTCCTCCCCCGTGTACGGGGGAGGTTAGGAGGGGGGCAATCGCTCCGTGTGCATCGAAGTTTACGCGCTGCACAGGGGCTGGTTCAGGCGGTCGCCACAGGGCAATCTCGCCTGCGCTTGCGCCCAGCAGCACCCGCCCGCCCGCCGCCCACTGGAGGTGCAGCACCGCACCCTCCAGCGGCTGAAGCCTAACCTCCTTGCCAACGCGCCTCAGGTTGCCCTGAAAGGTATGGAGTTGCACCGCGCCGTCTCGGAACCCAACCGCTACGCAGAATCCCCCATCGGGGCTTTCGGCAACCGCCAACGCTTGTGCGTACCGATTGTGGAGGATGTATCGCTCGTACTCGCCGACTTTCACGCCGACAACAGCAATACGCTCGCCAGAGTCGCTCAGCACCTCAACACCTGTGAAGGAACCGCGCGACGACCATGCGGCAACGCCCCCGTCCAGCGCCACCAGCACTCGGCTGCCTGTGCCGAGGGCGCAATCGTAGACAAGGCGCGGGCGGATTTCGCTGACCCGCTGCCACCGCCCCGCCAGTTCCCACACCTCCAGCACGCGCTGGTGCCGACGGCACAGCAGGCGATGCCCCTGCGGATGGAAGCGCAGGTCGTTCACGGCGACCGCCTCCGCGCGCTGCCGAAGGTGCAGTTCGGGCAGCGTGAAAAAGTGTAGGTGCTTCGCATACGCCGCGACCAGCAGCGGATGGACGGGGTTCGCGCACAGGCTACGCAGGCGGTCGGGTATCTTGGCGATGCGCACGCACCGTCCTGAGTTGAGTTCGTAGACCTCGATGCGGTTCGAGCGTCCCACGATCAGCCACTTCCCGTCGTGGCTGAAGTCGATGGCGCGAACCTGCGCCTCGCCCTGCAACGCAAGCGTGCGCCATTCGGTCAGCATGTCGGCGTGCAGCGGCAGTTGGGTTGGGGGCTTGAGGCGCATCGCATAGGTCGCCAGCGTCTCGAAGAGTCGCTGCTCCTCTTCGGGGAGCGCGCGGGCGTCCCATCGCACGACGGCGAGCCGTTGCAGCAGTTGCCACGCCCAGCGCGGGGGCGCGTGGAGCGCGAGCCGCCACAGGTCGCTCCAGCGCTGCTGGCGCGTAAGCATCTCCAGCACGGTGTGCCACTCACGCTCGGTCAGGTCGCGAGCGCGCTTGCGCAGGTCGCCGCCTGTCAGCAGGCGCATCAGGTCGGCGCGTCCCGTGCGCCGCGCGTGTTCCAGCAGCCGCTGCTGCAGCGTCGGCGGAGCCGCCAGATACGCCGCCGACAGCAGCGCATGATCGGGGTCTAACGCCTCGTAGCGGTCGAACTGCTCCGTGAGGAACAGCACCAGCGCTTGGCGCGTGGCGTCGCTGGGCAGGTAATCGTGCCGCAGGATGAGCGACCGCGCCAGCGCGTCGTCGCGCTCGATAAAAGCGTCGCAGAGCGCGTCGATGGCGGCAGGCTCGCGCAAGCGTCCCAGCAGTTTCATCGCGCGTGGCGACAGCACAGGGTCATCCGCATGGCAGATTTGGAGCAGGATGCGCACGACTTCGGGGCGTGCAAGGTTCACGGCATCGTCCACCTCGTTCAGCAGCGCGGTATAGACGCGCAGGTCTGTCGGCTGGGACGCCACCCAGCGCTGCTCGCGAATAAGGTTCTCCAGCACTTGGGTGGGGTATGCCTCGCTGCGTTTCCGAAAGTCCAGCCACACTTGGCAGATTTGGTGGATGGCGCGCTGGTGTCGCACGCTGCGCAGGCTCTGCAGCGCGGTTTGTGCAAGGTCAGGCTTCTGCTCGGTCGCCGCATACTCCGCGAGGATGGCAACAGCGTCGGTGTCCCCTGCCTCCACCAGCGGGCGTAGTCGCTGCAAGAGGCGTGCGCGGAGCGTATCCCGCAAAAAGAGGTCAATCAGCGAACCAATCAGCATCCCACCGACCCGAAACGCGCCGCGTACAAGGAGATAGGTCACCGCAAGTACCACCACCCCCAGCGTCGGCACGCTCAGACAACCCATCACATACCAGAACGGCGAACCGCCCGACGCGACTAAAATCCCTGTGGCAACCATCGCGAGAAGTCCAGCAACCGGTCCACAGTCATCGCCAAGTTGCTTCCCTCCCTGTTCGCCGAGCGTGCGGTAGTCGCCCAGCAGCCGCGCGCGGTACCAGCGCTCGTCTTCCCGACGCATTCAGATAATCCCCTCCAGTTGCAGGGGCACGAACTGCTTTTCTGCCTCCTTGAGTTCTTGGAACGAGGCGGATTGCGCCCTGCCCTCGCGCAGCCACTGGCGCAGCGACTCAATCACCTCGCGCTGGGCAACCGACAAGGGCACTTGCCGCTTGAGGCTCTGCAGGATGTCGTCGGTGGTGAACTCGCGGTTCTCGCTGAAGCCCAGATACATCGCGTCGATAACCGCCTGCTCAATCTCCGCGCCGACATAGCCTTGCGACTTGCGGGCGAGCGCGTCCAGGTCGTAGTCGCTGGGGATGCGCCCGCGCTTGCGCAGATGCACCGCGAAAATCTCCTTGCGCTCCTCAAAGGTCGGCAGATCCAGGAAAAACACCTCGTCGAAGCGTCCTTTGCGCAGCAGTTCTGGAGGCAGGCTCTGGATGTTGTTGGCGGTGGCGACCACGAACACGGGCGCGGTCTTCTCCTGCATCCAAGTTAGGATGGTACCGAACACGCGCGTGCTGGTGCCGCTGTCCAGCCCGCCGTGCGCGAGCGCCTTCTCCATCTCGTCGATCCACAGCAGGCAGGGAGCGATGGTTTCAGCGAGGCGTAGGGCGCGTCGCGTGCGCTCCTCCGATTCGCCCACGAGGCTGCCGAACAGCGCGCCGACATCGAGGCGCAGCAGTGGCAGCCGCCACAGCCCGCCGATGGTCTTGGCGACGAGGCTCTTGCCCGTGCCAGGGATGCCAATCAGCGCGACGCCTTTGGGGGCAGGCAGCCCGTACTCGCGCGCCTGCTGCGTGAACGCCCGCTCGCGCAACCGCAGCCACTGCTTCAGCACGCCCAGCCCGCCGACATCCTCAATCGTCTCGGAGACCGAGTAGAACTCCAGCGCCTCGCTCTCGCGAATCACCTGCTTTTTCTCTTCGGTGATGAGCGCAATATCGCGGTCGTCCAGTGCGCCGTCGGCGACGATGGCTTTGGCGAACACGCGCTGCGCCTGCGCTGCCGTGAGCCCCAGCGCGGCTTGCAGCAGTTTCTCGCGTCCCAGCGGGGTCAACTGCGACTTCACGCCAGGCGTCTGCAGCAGCCGCTCCAGCACGGCGTCCAGCTCCTGTGCGCTGGGCAGCGGCAGCTCCAGCGGCACGGCTTCGTCGCGCAACTCAGGCGGAATCTGCGCCGTCGGCGTGGTGACAACAATACTCTTGTGCGTGTATTTGAGCCGCTGGGCGACATTGCGCAACTTGCGTTTGACCTGCGGGTTCGCCCACGCCTCGTGGAAGTCTTTCAGCACAAACAGCGCGCTGCCGTCCCACTTGTCGATTTGCTCCAGCGCGGTGAGCGGGTCGCGGGCGCTGGGCAGCGCGCCCTGCACATTCGCCACCGCTTGGAAGCCATCCGCCACATCCCAGCTGATGCACGGGCGACGCATCCGCTCGCACAGTTGGCGCATCAGCTCCAGCGCGCGCTCCTCTTCAACCGTCGTCAGCACAATCAGCGTAAACCGCGCCCGAATGTAGAGTTCCAGCTCGTTGGTTAGCATCGTGCGACCCCCGTTTCATTGTTATTGCCACCGAAGCGGGTCAATCCCGCTAATCACGACCGTGCCGTCGGGTTCGATAATCACCTCGCTGACGGGCGTGAGCTGTAGGTCGTGCAGCCCGTAGCGGGGGGTGAGCAGGTGGACGGTCTTGTTCGCCGAGCCGCGCAAATCGCGCGCCAAGCGCAGCCGCTCGTCGTACCGCCCCGCAATCAGCACATCGATGCACGACAGCAGCGCGGCGGTCTCGCGGAACCGCTGGATTTCGTCCCAAGTGTAGCCCGTGAAGACCAGCACGCTGAGGTCGGTCTCCGCGCGGACGCGCTGCAGCAGGGCGAGCAAGGCGGGGCGTTGCTGGAACGGCTCGCCGCCGCTGACCGTGATGCCCTCAATCGTGCCCTGCAGCGCACGGATGCACTCGAACAGCTCGTCAACGCCTACCCACTGCCCGCCGCGAAAGTCGTGCGTTTCGGGGTTAAAGCAGCCAGGGCAGCCGAGCGTGCAGCCCTGCACCCACACGACGGCGCGGCAGCCAGGTCCGTTCGCGCGACTGTGCGGGATGAACGCATGCAGGCGCAGGCGACGCGAACGGCGCGCCCCCTCAGCCGCCATCGAGGCTACCCCCTGCCCGTGTGCGCGGTCTCGCGTGCCGCAACTTCCTCCTGCACGGTTGAAACGGCGTCGGTGGTCATCGTGCGCGACTCAATCTGGTTGCCCAGCGCTGCCTCCAAGTCGCGCGTGATGTCCAAGCACTTCGCGCCCTCCGCGCCGAAGACCTGAATCTCGACGCGCCCGTCAGGGTGGATAATCACCTCAACCTCTTCTACGCGCATAGTCGTCCTCCTTATTAGCCGACGCGCCGCAGCAGCAGGCGCACGCGCCCGTTCGGTTCGCGCTCCTCCGACGCCAGAGTGAACCCCTGCTCGCTAAGCTTCGCCATCGTCGCATGGTAGGCGTATCGCGGGGTGAGCTGCTTGAGCATCTCTTGTGGCTTGTTGCCCATGCCCCAGAAGTCGCCCACCAACTCGTAGGCGTCGCCGCGCTTGCTGAAATGCACTCGCCGTCGCAGGAACCCTGGCAGCTCGACGCGCACCTGATCGCCCCGCTCCACCTCGTAGGTGTAGCCGAGGTCGTCCAACGCCTTCGTCAGGTACTCCTGCTCCACCATCTGCGTCCGAATCCGCGTGATGTGGGACATCGTTTCTGCCTCCTGCGAATAATTACGGAAAACACAGGGGAGATTCCTGCAAGCGTTTGGAGAAAAATGAGATTTTGTGGAACACACTGTCTATGCGGAATAGAACGCTAGACTCGTATCGGAATCGCACAGGCAACACCCCACCCGTAGCCGATTGGCGTTCCAAGTGTACAAGGGAATGGTGGTGGAGCGGAGGGGATTCGAACCCCCGACCTCTAGAGTGCGATTCTAGCGCTCTCCCAGCTGAGCTACCGCCCCACGGCAGCGTATATTATACCATGCCGTAAGCGCAGGATTCAAGTGGCAGGAGTCGCGCCATTCCCACCGAATCACTTCCCTGCCATGATACAGGACGAACGAGTATCGTCGCTGCCCCCGCTATTGAATGTGGGCTTTTATAACTTCGTGCTGACGGACAAGATTGTCGCGCTGGTGCGCATCGATTCTGCGCCTGTGAAGCGGTTGGTGCAGCAGTTGCGTCGGGAGGGAACGCGCCTGATTGACGCCACGCAAGGACGGCGCACCCGCTGTGTGGTGTTCCTAAGCAGCGGGCAGATAGTGCTGTCCGCGCTGACGCAAGAGACGCTCGCTAAGCGGCTCAGTCGCCCAGAAGCCCTCTTTGCGCCCGAACCGACCGAAGAGGAATTGCCAGAAGCGGAGCCTGCTGAGTAGCCCCGCAGGGTACAATCTACCCGAACAATGCGCACGATTAGCAGGCAAGGGACGGCGACGCCGAAACGGCGAGCCTCTCGGATGAGGCGAGTATTCTGGGCACTCTTCTGGCTCATGTTTTGGACAGGCGGGCTGGTGCTGGGAACCGCGCTGGGCTATCTCCATTTCGCTAGCGAGGGAACCGTCAGCCGCGCCGTCGTCGCCTACATCACGGGCGAGACCAAGCCCGAAAACGCCTTCCCCGGCAAGCGCAAGCTCACCATCCTTGTGGTCGGCGCGGACGAGAACCGCGATCACCGCAAGCGTGTGGTGGACACGATGGCGCGCACCGACACCATCCTCGTCGCGCAGGTGGATTTTGTTAACCAGCGCATTAATGCGCTCTCCATCCCGCGCGATACGCTCGTGCGCATCCCCCGCCACGGCTGGGGCAAAATCAACTCCGCGCACGCGCTCGGCGGTCCCCGCTTGCTGGTGGAGACCGTCAGCACCCTGCTGGGCAACCTGCAGATCGACGAAGTGGTCATCGTCAGCTACAAAGCCTTCGAGGAAGCCATCGACGCGCTCGGCGGGGTCACTATCGAGGTGGAGAAGCGTATGCGTTACCACGATAACTGGGGCGACCTGCATATAGACCTGCAGCCTGGCGTGCAGCGGTTGAACGGCAAGCAAGCGCTGGGCTATGTGCGGTTCCGACACACCGACAGCGACTTCCACCGCATCGAGCGGCAGCAGAAGTTCATGCGCGCGGTCAAAGAGCGGCTCAAAGACCCCAGTGTGTGGATGCGCGCGCCGCAGGTGCTGGCGGCAGGGCTGCGCCACACGCGCACCACGATGGAGTTCGAGCAGCTGCTCGCGCTCGCGCTCTTCGCCCGCCAACTCAGCGACGAGCAAATCCGTACCGAGACGCTGCCCGTGCGCGACGGCGCAGGCACAAGCCTCATCGTCAAGCGCGAGGAAGCGACCCAGCTCATTCGCGAACTCGGCTTCTGGGACACCGACACCTACTCCTACGCCCGATGAGACAGTCTGGACTGACGCAACTGGAAAAGCTCGCGATTGCCGTTGCTGTAATTGTGGTCGTTGCGATTCTCATTCCGCTCTACCGCCAACTGGTAGACCTCAAGCGCACGGCGGACTGCTTGTCGAACCTAAAAGACATTGCGACGGCGATTAACCTGTACCAGCTGGACTACAGCAACACGCTGCCGCTGGCGTACTACGCGAACCCCGACGGCTCGCCGCAGACCGACGCGGCGGGACGCCCGCTCACTTGGGTGCTGTGCATCAGCAGCTACTTGCGCCGCGACCTGCAGCGTGTGCTTCGCTGCCCCGCTGACCCTACAGGTGGCAGCACAGTCATCACCCACCCGCGCGACGCTAGCAAGACCCTGCGCCTCTCCTACGGCTTCTACGCGCCCTTGTCGGGCGCGCGCCTCGAAGACCTGCCCAACCCCAGCATCAGCGTGCTGATTGCCGACAGCCTTGCAGGGGGTCAGCTCGGCTCGCTGAACCCGAACCCGCTGCTGGGCGGCAACGACGGCTTCGTGCTGGGCTACAACGACGCGCTGCTCAAGCCGACCGATGACTCGCGCTTCATCACGCGCTTGGCGGTCTGGCGACGACGCGAGGACGGCAACTGGACGCCCGACAACCTGCGCAGCTTTCACAGCAAGGGCGTCAATGTGCTGCACGCAGACGGACATGTGGGCACACGCATGCGCGGCTTGCTAATTCTACAGCGCAACCCGCAAGGTAAACTCGAATCGCCCTGGACGCTACCCGAACCACGCAAGCAAGACGAGGCGGAGGCGCAACCATGACGCGCGACGAGGCTTGGCGCCTGCTGTGCGAATACACGCAGTCGGAGAACCTGCGCCGCCACGCGCTGGCGGTGGAGGCGTGCATGCGCTACTATGCCCGCATCTTCGGCGAGGACGAAGAACTCTGGGGCGTCGTCGGACTGCTGCACGACTTCGACTACGAACGCTACCCCTCGCTGGAGGAGCATCCGTTTCGCGGGATGGAGATTCTGCGTGCGCGGGGCGCGCCAGAGGTGATTATCCGCGCGGTCGGCGCGCACGCGAACCACACGGGCATCCCGCGCGAGAGCCTGCTGGAGCGCGCTATCTTCGCCTGCGACGAAATCTCGGGCTTCGTGATTGCCGTCGCGCTGGTCAAAGGGCGCACGCTGAGCGCAGTCACCCCCGAATCGGTGCGCAAGCGCATGAAGGAGAAAGGCTTCGCACGAGGAGTCAATCGCGACGACCTGCTGCAAGGCGCGGAGGAGTTGGGCATCCCGTTCGACGAGCATGTGGAGCATGTCGTGCGCGCGCTGCAAGGGATTGCCGACCAGCTGGGACTGAATCCCTGACGATACTCTCTCTCAACGCCTCCCCTCGCTCCGCAAAAACGAGTAAGTAGGCGTCTCATATATCCCGCCGTCAATGTGACCGTAAGTAGGACTCCTTCGCACATAACAATACCTCCGCCCTGTCAAAGTGTCCACTGCTAACAATTCAGAGTGTGCCCCCACAAAGCCTTGCCCGCTGACAACGGGCAACTCCTCAGAACGCGGCATATGCAACACCGAAAGCAGCACCCAACGCCCATCCTCCGTCACATCCAAAGGCAGGATGCTGTGCCACTCGTGCCGCCGACGCTCTATCACCACCCGCGAGCGCCCGTCCCGCCACTCCACCCACACCTGCTGAAGCCCTGCCTCCTGATGCTCTGTGGTGCTTATTGGCTCCACCCGCACCCGAACCCGCTGACACGGAGTATACACAAAGGCACGGTCGCCATCCATTCCAGAATCACCGTAACGATAGCGAGGATTGAGCATCTCCCAGTCGTTGTAGACCGCGTCCAAATCACGCCCCCGCAACACCCGACGACGCCCGCTTACCACATCTTGCTTGTACGCCACCACCTGATGGTAGCCACGCCGAAGCTCTGGCAAGTCCTCTTGATACCAGATGTGCCGACTGTCGGGATACCAACCAAAACGATGTACGCAGTAGGTACTCTCAGTCCCTGCAATCGGACACCTCAAGGTCGCCAAGCGACGCACGCGCCTTGTAGCGCACTCCACCACAATCATTACATCTCTCTATGTCGTCAGTGGAGCCGTAGCCGCACAGGAAGCGGCTGTCGGGAGAGAATTTGAGCCGATGCCAACGGGGGAGTACCAAAGGCTTGGAGTATGGCTGCACCTTGCCACAGTAGGTTGCCTCCAGATCTCTCTCACGCGGAGCTATCCACCCCAGCGCCCACGAAACAGGCAAGGACACAGGCTGCCCGCGCAACTCAGGTACAATTGTCCGCGATGCACTTGGACGAGGCAGTGGAACGGTTCCTGACGCACTTGAGCGCGACGCGCGCGCCGCACACGGTCAAAGCCTACGGAACCGACCTCGCGCAGTTTGCGGAGTATGCCATAGGCACGGGCATCGAGCAGGTACAGCACCTGAACGAGCGGCTCGTGCGCAGCTGGCTCGACTCGTTTCGCGCCGCGAGCCGCCGCACGCGCGAGCGCAAGCTCTACTGCCTGCGGGCGTTCTTCAAGTATTGCCGCACGATGGGCTGGATTGACCACGACCCCAGCGCGGGCGTCGCCCTGCCTGTGCAGAAGCGTCCCCTGCCGCGCTTGCTGACCCAGGCGCAGGCGGAGCAGCTGATGCAAACGCCTGAACCCGACTACGACCCTCTGCGCCTGCGCGACCGCGCGATTTTGGAGATGCTGTACGCGACGGGCGTGCGCGTCAGCGAGCTGGCGGGGCTGGACATCGACGCGCTGGATATGGCGCAGTCGGCGGCGCGCGTGCGCGGCAAGGGCGGACGCGAGCGCATCGTGCTGTTCGGGCAGGCGGCGCACGAGGCGCTTGCCGAGTACCTCCAACGCGCCCGCCCGCAGCTGATGAACCCCCGCACGCCCACCCGCGCGCTGTTTCTGAACGCGCAGGGCGGCAGGCTCACCACGCGCAGCATGCACCGCCTCGTGAAACGCTACGGCGCACAGGTCGGCGTTGCCATCAGCCCGCACGCGCTGCGCCACTCGTTCGCGACCCATATGCTGGACGGCGGGGCAGACCTGCGCACCGTGCAGGAACTGCTCGGACACCGACGCCTGACCACCACGCAGATTTACACGCACCTGACGCTGGACAGGCTGCGCCAGACCGTAAGCCGCGCGCTGCCCAGCCTCACGCTGGAGGACGACGAATGAACCCAACGATGCACGCCACAACCGTATTAGCAGTTCGTCGCGATGGACAGACCGCCTTCGCCGCCGATGGGCAGGTGACCTTCGGCGAGGTGGTGATGAAGCACACCGCGCGCAAAGTGCGCTGGCTCTACCAGAACCGCGTGCTGGCGGGGATTGCAGGCTCCGCCGCCGACGCGCAGGCGCTGATGGATCGGTTTGAGTCGAAACTGGAGTCGGTCGGGGGCAACCTGCGCCGCGCGGCGGTGGAGTTCGCCAAAGACTGGCGCACCGACCGCGTGCTGCGCCACCTGAACGCGCTGATGGTGGTCGCCGACGCCGACACGCTGCTGGTGGTCGCAGGCGACGGGAATGTGCTGGAGCCTGACGAGGGCGTAGTCGGCATCGGCTCAGGCGGGGCGTATGCGCAGGCGGCGGCGCAGGCGCTGCTGAAGCACACGCAGCTGACCGCCCGCGAAATCGCCGAAGAGGCGCTGCGCATCGCCGCGCGGCTGTGCATCTATACCAACGACCACATCACGGTTGAGGTGATGGACGCCCAATGACGCACACCGTCGCACGGGTGCTGGGGTATCTCACCCTGCGCGTGGTGGTCAACAGCATCCGTCGCGCGTTTGCCAACCCGCTCCGCGCCATCCTGACGACATTTGTGCTGGCGTTTTTCCTGTGCGGGTGGGGCGGCGCGCTGATTGGCTCGCTTGCCGAAAACCCCGCCGCACGCGCCCAGCCCGATATGCTCCAGCCGCAGCAGCTGATGCTCCGCTCCATCGGGCTGGTCGTTCTCATCCACTGGTTCTATGTGGTGTTCACGCTGCTGCCGTCCGTGTTTCGCCCTGCGTATGCGCTGGTGCAGGAGAGCGATGTGCATTACCTGTTCACCACCCCGCTGAAGCCGCTGACGCTCTTTCGCGGGATAATCCTCATTCGCGGGCTGTTCGGCGCGCTGTTTTTTCTGATGCTGTTGGCGGTCTATCTCCTGCTGTTCGGTGGCGCGCGGCTGCGTCTGCTGGCGACAGTGCAAGAGCCAGTCGCGCCTGCGATTGCGCTGCTCGGCTACCCCATGATGTACCTGCTGGTATTCAGCACGGCGTTGCTGTGGAGCATCGTGTTGGAGGCGATGGAGCTTACAGGACGCAGTGTGCGGCGGTGGGTGTCGCAAGTGCTGCTCGGTTGGGCAGCGATGAGTTTCGCGCTGACGGCGGGCTACTTGGTGTACCTGCGCCGTCTGCCCGACGAGTTCGCGTTTCTGACCGCGCTCGGCAAAGCGGTGGACTGGCTGCCAGCGTATGTGCTGCTGTTGCCTGTGCGCGGGTTGGCGGACGCTGCAATCGTGCTGTATCAGGGCTTCACGCCTGCGATGGGCGTCAGTTTCGTGCTCTGGCTGGTAGGCGTGCTGACCGCCAATCGGATGCTGGTGCGCTATCAGAACGCGCTCTACGAGGTGGGCGCGTTGCTGGCGCGTAGGGGCGCCGCCGCGCGCGCCTCGCAACGCGACCCGCTCGGAACCTACCTGCAGCGCAGGGCGGAACTTGCCGCCGCCAAGCCGCTGCGCACGCTGCGCTGGCTGGAACGGTGGACACCGCGCGGCGTGTGGGCGTTGTTATGGCGCGACCTGCTGATTACTTGGCGCGCCAGCGGCTGGGCGAACCTACTGATGATCGCGCTGATGGCAGCCGCACCCGTCGGACTCGCGCTGCTGGTTCACTACACCGCGCCCCCTGAACGCGATGTACGCCTCGTGTTGAAAATCGTCTACGCCAGTGCGCAGGCACTGACCGCCTTCTTCATCTCGTTCGGCGCGTTCTACGGCTTCACCGACATGCTCCGCCGCGTGGAGTGGCAAAAGCCGCTGCCGTTCTCGCCCCGCACAGTGATGGTGGTAGAGTCGTTGCCCAGCGTGGTCTTTTTTGCGGCGTCGCAGCTGCTCGCTGCGCTGGTCATCAGCCTGTGGTTCCCCAGCAACTGGCTATTCTGGCTGGGCAGCGGAATTGTGGCGACCACTTGGGCGACCGTGCTGATGATGGTGATGCTCGCGATTGCGCTCATCAACCCCGACCCGACCGACTACACGCAGCGGCTGCTGACAGGCGTGCTGATTGTGCCTGCGCTGCTGCTGACGGGCGCGCCTGGTGCGGCGATTTGGCTGCTAAGCGTCGCGCTGCAGTGGAGCGTGTGGCTGATGGTCGGGCTGGCATGCCTAACGAACTTTTTTGCGGCGCTTGCGCTAACCGCCTTCAACGGCGCACTCTACGAAAAGTTTAGCCCGATAGAATAACACAGGGGCAGGAAGTGCGCCTTCCTGCCCCGCTGACGGTTTGGGTATCCCCCCAGCTCAGTCTGCCGTCTCGCCGAAGAAGGCTTCCACAGGGATCAGCCCCAATTGCAAGGCGCGTCGCAGTAACTGCACACGGTTTTTCACATTGAGCTTCTTATAAATGTTGTCCAGATGGAAATCCACCGTGCGCTTGCTCCGAAAGAGCGCGTCCGCCACTTCCTGTGAGGAGCGTCCCTGCGCGATGAGGCTCAACACCTCGATCTCGCTCTTCGTCAGCCGTACCGGCTTGTTGCGGTTCTGCCAGTTCCATTGGCTCATCGTCGTTCCACCTCGTTCCGTGAGATTTCGCCGCCCGCAGGGGGTGTATTCCATACCCGCGTGCAAATTTCACAGTCGCTTCTCCCCATGCCCTCTTAGACACGCGAAAGCCCTTGTAAGTTCGTAAGCGGTATAATCCCTCGTGTTTATCGACGAGGCGGTGATTGAGGTGGAGGCAGGGCGCGGCGGGGATGGGTGCGTCTCGTTCCGTCGGGAAAAGCATGTGCCGCGCGGCGGTCCCGACGGCGGCGACGGCGGCGACGGCGGCAGCGTTATATTGGTCGCCGACACGCACCTAAGCACCCTGCTCGACTTCCACTACAAGCGTCGCTACAAAGCGGGCAGCGGCGGACACGGCAGCGGCAGCAATTGCAAGGGGCGCAACGGCAAGTCCATCACCCTGCGTGTGCCCGTCGGCACGCTGGTCTACGACGCCGACACAGGCGAACTGCTCGCCGACCTCTCGCGTCCTGGCATGCGGTTCATCGCCGCGCGCGGAGGTAAGGGCGGGCGCGGGAACGCGCACTTCGTCACCCCCACGCGCCAGACGCCCCGCTTCGCCGAAAAGGGGCTGCCTGGCGAACGGCGCACGCTGCGACTGGAGCTGAAACTGCTCGCCGATGTGGGCATCGTCGGCATGCCCAACGCGGGCAAAAGCACGCTGATAAGCCGCATCTCCGCCGCCAAGCCCAAAATCGCCGACTACCCCTTCACAACGCTTGTGCCCAACCTCGGCGTCGTGCGCTACCAAGACCAGAGCTTCGTCGTCGCCGATATACCAGGGCTCATCGAGGGCGCGCACGCGGGCGTCGGGTTA
Source organism: Synechococcus sp. RC10A2 (assembly GCF_047502605.1). Taxonomy (NCBI): domain Bacteria; kingdom Bacillati; phylum Cyanobacteriota; class Cyanophyceae; order Synechococcales; family Synechococcaceae; genus Synechococcus; species Synechococcus sp. RC10A2. The sequence goes on along the minus strand of NZ_JANSHP010000042.1, from coordinate 200,183 downwards.
GGGCATCAGTTCCTGCGCCATGTGGAACGCGCGCGGCTGCTGCTGTACCTGCTGGATGTGTCGCCGTTTGCGACCGCGCCGCCGCTGGAGGCGTTCGAGACGCTTCGGTGCGAGCTGCGCCTCTACAACGCGGACTTGGCGCAGAAGCCTGCCCTCGTCGCGCTGAATAAAATCGACACGCTTGCTCCCGACGAACGCGCGGCGGTAGACGCCGTGCGCGGCGCGATTGAGGCGCAAGGCTACGAAGTGTTTCCGATTTCGGCGTACACGGGCGAGGGTATGGAACCACTGCTGGCGCGATTGGCGCAGCGCATCGCCGAGCTGCCCCCGCCTGAGCCGCTGCTGGAGCCGACGCCAGAGGTCGCTAAGCCAGCCCATCAGCCCACGCGCGTCTACAAAGACGGCGAGGTGTTTGTCGTGGAGGGCACGCTGCCGCTGGAGATTGTGCAGCGCACCGACTTCGGCAACCATGAAGCCGTGTTGCGCATGCAGAAGCGGCTCAAGGGGCTGGGCATCTTCCGCCGCCTGCACGAGCTGGGCGCACAGGAGGGCGACACCGTGCGGATTGGCGAGGTGGAATTAGAATACACGCCCGACGAATGAAGGTCAGTATTGTTGTGTCCAGAATCAGGGTGTCTCCGCTGCTCGGCGCTTCCATGCAGCCACCTCAGCCCTGACCTCCTCTATATCTGCCGAACCGCGACGAATAGGAACGCCCCGCTGTTGAAACTCTTCGGCAAGGCTCCACTGGTCGGTTCCCAACAGCTCTGCTGCCTTCGCTAAACTAATATGCTCGTCAAGGTACGCGCCGACCACAATCGCCCAGTGCAAGTCTGGGTCAGACTTCAGGGCGGTCAGGAGTATCTTGGAGATGCGTTCGGGATGCACCTCCCACAACTTTGCCATCTCATCCAACAGCCAGCGTGCTGCCACAGGGACAGTGTACCTCAAGCTGCAGCGCCTTACTGCCCCGCTTCCATCTGTTTCAAGATTGCCTCCAAGCGACGCATGCGTTCGCCGTAGGCTGCCCAGTCGCCGTTTTTGAGCGCGTCCTGCGCCTCGCGGTAGAGGCGATTCGCTTGCCGCGCCAGACTGCGCAGGTCAGCAGGCGCAGTCGGCGCGGTCGGCGGGGCGGTGGTCTCGCCGTCTCGCGCGACCCGCGGCGGCGTGCGACCCGCGCGCTCGGCAAGCAACAACTGCAGTCCCTCCTCCACCGTGTCCGTCATCACCACGCGGTCGCCGCTGGCAAGCACCACCTTCGTCAGCTCTGGAATGGCGCCCTCCGAACGTGCCCGCAAATAAATCGGCTTGAGGTACAGCATCGACTGCCCCAACGGCACGACCACCAGACTGCCCCGAATCACTTGCGAGCCTTGCTGATCCCACAGATTGACCTGCAGAGCGATGTCAGGGTTCTGGATAATCCGCGCATCGATCTGCTCGGGACCGTACACCAGACGCTGACTGGGAAAACGATACAGCACCAGTTCGCCGTAGCGGTCGGGGTCGCAGTGCGCCACCAGCCACGCCACCAAGTTTTTGCGCTGCTGCGGGGTGAACGGCAGGGTCAGCAGGAAGCGCGGCTGTTGCTCGCCGGGCAACTGCATAATCACATAGTAGGGCGTCATCGGTACGGTCTCGTTGTTCTCCAGTATTTCGCGGGCGATTGCCCACGCATCCGCCTTGTTGAAAAACACGCGGGCGTCGGTCGTGTTGTAGAGTTCCAGCAATTGCGCCTGCACCTCGAATAGGTCAACTGGGTAGCGCACATGCTCGCGCAAGCCCGCAGGCATCTCACTCAGCGGCTTGAACACGCCCAGGTACGCCCGCGCGTAGGCGCGGATAATCGGGTCGGTCCCGTCCGCGATGTAGAAGTTCACCGCGCCCGTGTAGGCGTGAATAGTCGCCTTGACCGAGTTGCGCAGGTAGTTGAACTGGCGCACGCCCCGATCGCGCGAGAAGAAGGGGCGGCTGTACGGATAGTTGCGCGTAAGGGTGTAGCCGTCGTAAATCCACACAATCTCGCCGTTGTGAATCACAGGGTAGGCGTCCTCATCCCAGCGCACGAATGGCAGCATCGCCTGCACGCGCTCGCGGATGTTGCGCCGAAACAGCAGGCGCGACTCGGCGGTCAGGTCGCCCGAAAGCAGGATGTTCTGATCCGACAGCCGTATTGCAAACAACATCCGCGTCAGCCAGCCGCCAATCGGCACGCCCCCATCGCCGCTGTAAGTCGTGTAGACATTCTCCTCGCCCCCTTCGCTGGTCGGGCGCGGATAGTCGAACTCCCTAAGCCGAGTGCGCACAATCGAGTAGCGGTCGAGGTTCTCGCCGAAGTAAATAGCGGGGTTTTTCAGGGTGATGAACTCACGGGTCTGCGGAGGCAAATCGCGTATCCAGAACACAGGCTGCCCCTCGGGAGTCGCCTCGTTTACAGGGTTCATCACCACACCGTAGCCGTGCGTATACAGCAGGTGCAAGTTCTGCCAGCGTTTTGCGGCGGGCGGCAGCCCCTCCAAGTTCAATTCGCGCACCGACAGCAGTACCTGACGCAGCGTGCCGTTCACCCGATAGCGGTCGACATCGATGTCCACGAATGCGTAGTAGGGCTTCAGCGCTTGCAGCCCGTTGTACACCTGCCGCAGCGGGCGGAAGTCCCACAAGCGCAGGTTCTCCAGCGTGCCCTCCGCCCCGCGCAGGTCGGTAGCCGTCAAATCCTCGCGCACATCTATCGGCTGCACGCGAATCGTGTCCAACTTATACGCGCGGCGGGTGAAGGTCAAGTGCCGCTCGATATACGCCGTCTCGCGCTCCAACTGGTTCGGCACAACCACGAACCGCTGCACCAGCGGCGGGTAGACCAGCGTCGCCGCAATCCAAAACAGCAGCACGACCGCGAAGCCGCCAATCGGCAGCAGCAGCCCCGCCCCACGCCGCAGGCTAATCAGGCACAACACCGCCGCAATCAGCAGCCCGAACACCGTAATCGTCAGAATCGGCAGCCGCGCATGCACATCCGTGTAGCCCGCCCCAAAAAACTGGTCATGCTCCGAAAACACCAAGTCGTACCGCGCCAGCCACAGATACCACGCGAACGACAACAGAAACAGCGTCGCCAGAATCAGCATGTGCGGCTTCACCGACGGCAGAAAGGTCGGCATCCCGCCCAGCCAGCCCAACGCGCGATTGAAATAATAGAACGCGCCTATGCCCACCAGCGCAACCAGCGTCGTGAAGACCACCAGCCCCGATACGAACGACAAAAACGGCAGCCGAAACACATAGAAGCCGACATCCTGCCCGAACAGTGGGTCCTTGACGCCGAACGATTGCGCGTTTTGGAACAGCATCAGGTCGTTCCAGTACGCGCTCGCGCTTAGACCCACGAACAGCGCGAACACCCCCGCGCCCAGAATCAGCAGGTAGTAGGTTCCCCGACGCACGGCGCGTGTGATGCGCACGATGCGCCCGCCGCGCACCGCCAAGTCGGGCGCGTCTGCCGCCCCTGCCACACGATTCGCAATCACCAAGTTCACCAGCGCGAACAGGAAAAAGCCAATCGCCGCCGCCAGAAACAGCACCCAGCGCAACGCGAGAATGCGCCCGAAAATCTGGGGGTACTTCACATCATGCACAAACCACAAGTAGTCCGTGTACAGGTTGACGAATGTGCCCCCAAACAGCATCACGAGCAGGACGACAGCAATGACGCCTGTCGCGATTCTCTGACGGGTTTCCATAAGAAGTATTGTACCCCGCGCGTGTTGGGTGCAATCTAAACGCGGTCAGTAGACAGTTTACGCCTAACTTTGCTTGCACACAGGCTCGCTCAGGCGCCTCACACCCACATAGCAATTCTACCCGCTACCAGCTTCCTGCACCCACTCAGACACCTCCACTTGGGCGACTCGGGCGCTCTTTAGCGGGGTACGGAGGATTGCCGCCACGCACGAGGGAGACTACGGGAGTTGGTATCCTTGGAGCATCCGAACGATTTCTGGGTCGCCGCGGCGCTTTGCCAGCTCCAGCGCGGTTTCGCCGAGTGCGCTGCGGGCGTTGGGGTCGGCGCCGCGCTTGAGTAGCAGGCGCACCGTGTCGCGATGCCCGTTCTCGGTGGCGAGCATCAGCAGGGTGCGCCCGTTGCGGTCGCGTAGGTTCGGCGACACACCCCGATCGAGCATCGCCTCCAGCACGCGCGTCCTGCCGTAAATCGCCGCGTAATGCACAGGCGAGTTGCCAGGATGCTGGTTCTCGCGGTCGCCCGACTTGTCGCGGGCATCGAGGCTCGCACCTTTTTCAATGAGTAGCAGCGCGATGTCCTCGTAGCCGCGAAGGATGGCGACGCTCAGCGCGGTCAGCCCTGCGCGTGTGCGGGCGTTCACGACCGCGCCACCTGTCAGCACGCGCCGTACCTGCTCGATGTCGCCCGACTCGACGGCTTGCAGCAGCCGCTCGTTGCGCTCAATTTGCGTCGCACGAATTTGCCGAAACCACGGCGACGCCAACACCGCCACCGTCAGCACGATGGGCAATATGAACAGCCCCAGCACGAGCAGTTTCGATGCGTACTGACGCGCACCTTGCGCCTCATTCGCGGAGCGCATCTGCCAACGCCTCCACAAACCGCGCGTTCTGTTCGGGCGTGCCCGTGTTCACGCGCAAATAGGTCGGCATGCCGAACACCTCGCCTGTGCGCGTTAAGATTCCGCGTTCCAACAGCCGTTGATGCACCTGGGCGCACCGCTCGCCGCCCTCGATGAGCAGGAAGTTAGCGTAAGAGGACACATAGCGCAGCCCCAATCGCTCGCATGCTGTGCTGAATAGGTTCAACCCCTCGCGGTTCAGCGCGCGGGTACGCGCCACATGCGCTTGGTCGCTCAGCGCGGCAGCGGCAGCCACCTGCGCCAGTGTGTTCACATTGAACGGCTCGCGCACGCGCTCCACAGGGTCTAACAACTCTGGTCTGCCCATCGCGTAGCCGATGCGCAGCCCCGCCAGCCCATACGCCTTCGAGAAGGTGCGGAACACCACCACATTCCGCCCCGCCCGCACATAGTCCAGTCCGTTCGGATAATCGGGGTGGTCTACATACTCAAAGTAGGCTTCGTCCAGAATCACCAACACATGGTCGGGGATGCGCTCCAGAAACCGCTCCAGTTCCGCGCGGGAGACAATCGTGCCTGTCGGGTTGTTCGGGTTCGCGATGTAGAGCAGTTTCGTGCGCGCAGTGATGGCATCTGCCATCGCTTCGAGGTCGTGCCGAAAGTCGGGCGTGAGCGGGATTGCCTGCAGGGTCGCCTGATTGAGCTGGGCGGACGCCTCATAGCGCACGAACGACGGCTGTCCCATCATCAGCCCGTCGCCTGGCTCTAAGTACGCCACGCCGAACAGGTGAATCAGTTCGTCCGAGCCGTTGCCGAAAACAAAGTGGTCGGGCGGCAGCCCATAGAACTCGCTGAGTGCGTCGCGCAGCACACTGCACGCACCGTCGGGGTAGCGGTGGATGATGTCCAGCGCGTTCACGAGGGCTTCTTTTGCGCGAGGCGATGCACCCAGCGGGTTCTCGTTCGCCGAGAGTTTGATTAACTCGCTTAGCCCCAGCGACTGCATCAACTGTTCAGGCGTCTTGCCAGGGCGGTAGGGCTGCATGTCGTACACATGCGCACGGGCGCGGACGGGCATACGACAATTGTACCCCATCGCGCCTGCTGTGGTACAATCTCCATGCGCACACGGAGGCATCGAATGCGAATCTTTCTGACGGGTTGTGCGGGATTCATCGGCGCAAAGACCGCCGAACTGTTGCTGGAACAAGGACACGAGGTGATTGGCGTAGACAACCTCAACGACGCCTATGACCCCACCCTCAAGCGGTGGCGACTGAGCCAACTGGAGGGCAAACCCAATTTCCGCTTCCAGCAGGTAGACATCAGCGAGTGGGAACCGACGCGCCAAGTTTTTGAGGCGCACATGCCCTACGATGCGGTGGTGAACTTAGCGGCGCGGGCGGGCGTGCGCCAGAGCGTGCAGAACCCGTGGGTCTATGTCGCCACGAACACCACAGGCGCGCTGAACCTGCTGGAACTGTGTCGCCAGCACGGCATACGCAAGTATGTGTTGGCGTCCACCTCCAGCCTGTACGCCAACAGCGAGCGACCCTTCCGCGAAGATATGCCCACCGACCGCCCGCTTTCGCCCTACGCTGCGTCCAAAAAGGGCGCGGAGACGATGTGCTACACCTATCACCACCTGTACGGGCTGGACATCACCGTATTGCGCTACTTCACCGTGTACGGTCCCGCAGGGCGACCCGATATGAGCATCTTCCGCTTCATCCGCTGGATTGCGGAGGGCGAACCGATTCAGGTGTTCGGCGATGGGCTGCAGGAGCGCGACTTCACCTATGTCGATGACATCGCGCGAGGCACAATAGCTGCGCTCAGACCACTGGGCTACGAAATCATCAATCTCGGCGGCGACCGACCCGTGTCGCTGAAGTGGATCATCGAGACCATCGAGCAACTGGTGGGCAAGCAGGCGGTGTGGCAGACGCAGCCGATGCACCCCGCCGATGTGCAGGCGACCTGGGCGGACATCACCAAAGCGCGCACGCTGCTGGGCTGGGAGCCGCAAGTGAGCATCGAGGAAGGGCTGCGCCGCAGCGTGGAGTGGTATTTCGCCAACCGCGACTGGGCGAAGGAGGTGGTCTTGCCGTGAGCCAGACGCCAAAGCAAGTGTGCGTCGTCGGGCTGGGCTATGTGGGGCTGCCGCTGGCGGTCGGATTCGCGAAGCACCTGCCCACCATCGGCTTCGATGTCAACGAAACGCGCGTCAAGGAACTGCAGGAAGGCTACGACCGCAACGGCGAGACGCCCGAAGCCGACCTGCGCAACCCGAACCTAACCCTGACCACTGACCCGACCCAGATGCGCGACGCCGATGTCATTATCATCACCGTACCGACGCCCATCGACAAGGCGAAGCGCCCCGACCTGCGCTACCTTATCAGCGCGAGCCAGACCGTCGGACAGCACATGAAACGCGGCGCCATCGTGGTCTACGAATCGACGGTCTATCCCGGCTGCACCGAAGAGGACTGCGCCCCCGTGCTGGAGCAGGCGTCGGGGATGAAAGCAGGCGTCGACTTCAAACTCGGCTACTCCCCAGAGCGCATCAACCCTGGCGACACAGAGCATACACTGGAGACCATCGTCAAGGTCGTAGCAGGGCAGGACGAGGAGACGACCGAGATTCTGGCGCAACTGTACGGCTTGGTGGTCAAAGCGGGCATCCACAAAGCGCCCAACATCCGCACCGCCGAAGCCGCGAAGGTCATCGAGAACACCCAGCGCGACCTGAACATCGCGCTGATGAACGAACTGGCGATGCTGTTCCACACACTGGGGCTGAACACGCGCGATGTGCTGGCGGCGGCGCGCACCAAATGGAACTTCCTGCCGTTTGAGCCAGGGCTGGTCGGCGGGCACTGCATTCCCGTAGACCCGTACTACCTCACGCACAAGGCGCAAGAGGTCGGCTTCCATGCCGAAGTGATTCTCGCGGGGCGACGCACCAACGACACGATGGGCATCTATGTCGCCAAAGAGACGGTCAAGCTGCTGATTCACGCGGGGCGCCCCGTGCGCAACGCGCAGGTGCTGGTGCTGGGTGCGGCGTTCAAGGAGAATGTGCCCGATGTGCGCGACACGCGCGTCAAAGAGCTGGTCGAGGAGCTGCACAGCTTCGGCTGCCGCGTAGAGGTGTGCGATCCTGTGGTGCTGGAGCCCGACCGCAAGTATATCCCCGCGCCGTTTGTGGACGACCCATTTTGCACGCGCAGGGGACACTACGACGCGGTGGTGCTGGCGGTGCCCCACCGCGTCTTCCGCGAGCGCGCCTACAGCGACTACCTGACCCTGATGAGCGCGCTGGCGCAGGGCGTGTTCGTGGATGTCAAGGGCGTCTACCTTAGCGACGCCCGCGCCGACACTTCGGGCAAGGTGCTTTACTGGAATCTCTGAATCGGTCTGGCAGGAATCCATCGCACCCTGTCCAAATTACGGGCTGTTGAACGAAGGAAGGTCTCGTTCCCCATACGGTAGGGCGCACGGCGGTGCGTCCCTACCCTCCTATGTTTCGGTACAATATGCTCCCGATATGGCGCGACGGCAGGTGCAGCAGGTAGGCGGTCTGGTTTCCCGCATGGAATGGCGCGTGCGCCCCGACTCAGAAGCAGGAATCCTCACGCAGGCGAGCCGTTCGCGGCTGGAGGGCAACGCGCGGCTGATTGGCAACGGCGGGTCGGCGACCTACAGTTTCCGTATCCTGGGCGGGATGGACATCGCGTTGCGGCTGACCATTTCGGGCGAGGGTCAGGTGCGCGTGCGCACGCAGGCGGGCGGGCTACTCGCGCGGGCGTTTCGCGGCGGGATTCAGCAGTTGAACCTGACCACGCGCGCGCCTCTCAACCCGCCCGTGCAGACACTGCAGGTGATGGTGGAGACCAAGCGGCGCACGCAGGCGCGCGTCTACGAACTGCAACTGGTCGCCAGCGACCGCGACGAGGATCGCGACGGCATCGGCGACGGCGTTGAGCGGCTACTGGGCGCGCCCGCGAACGCGCTGCGCCCGACCATCCCTGCTACCCCGCGCAGTGGCTACCAGACAGGCGCGGACTACAGCCCGCGACTGGACTTGGCGACCGACGCGGTGATACTGCACAGTTTTGACCCCGCGCGACTGGCGAACTGGAAGGCGCGCGGCTACCCTGTAATCCTGATGGGCGGCTTTCGGGACTACCAGCCGTATGCGGAGGCGAATCCCGACGCCGTGCAGCGCACGCGCGATGGCGCGCCGATGAGCGCCGAGAGCAGCTTCTACCTGACGCCGACGCCCGAACGCATCGAGGCGCTTATTCGCCAGTACCTGCAGATGCTCGACGCGGGCGCGGACGCCGTCTGCCCTGAAGAGCCAGAATACTGGGCAGACGCGGGCTACGAAGCGGCGTTCCGCCAACTCTACGCGGCGCGCTTGGGACGCCCATGGCAGCCGCCCGATGCATCGCACGCCGCCCGCTGGACGGCAGACCGCTTCAAGGCGCAGCTGATGACCGAGGCGGTGCATGCGATCCTGAACGCCGCGCGCGCCCGCAAGCCCAACGCCAAGCGCATGGTCGCCCTGCATAGCCCGCTGAACTACGCCCTGTGGCGGATTTGCCTCGCGCACTATGCACTCATTTTCGGGGATGGCTTTCCAGATTTACCCCCCTCCTTCAGGTTCCCCCCGCTTCGCGAGGGGAACCAAGCCGACGCAGGCGCAGGTGCGGTTCCCCCTGCAGGCAGGGGGAACCTTAAGGAGGGGGTGATTGAGGAAGTCATCGGGCAGGTCTGGTCGGACACGGTGCGCACGCCGCTGCCCTCCGACGGCGAGTATCAAGCCGAGCCATTCGCGACCGCCTACTTGGAGTACGCCTCGCTCGCGGGGCTGCTGCGCGACACGGGCAAGCGGCTCTGGTTCCTGTGCGACCCGCTCTCCGACACCCCCAACCGCCCGCTGGAGGAGCATCGGCAGGTCTACTTCAACACGCTGGTCGCATCGCTGATGTTCCCCGAAGCGACGGGCTACGAGGTACTGCCCTGGCCTGAGCGCATCTTCTGGAATGTGCCTGCCGAGTATGCGACGGTGATTCTGAGCGCGACTCGCGCCTGCGAGGCGATTGCCCAACAATCGGGCGCAACCATTGACGCGGGGGTGGAAGGCATCGGACTGCTGTTCAGCGACTCGATGACGGCGGTGCGTGGCGCGCCCGAAATTGCGCCTGTGGAGGATATGCTCGCGCTGGGCGTTCCGCTCGTGAACGCGGGCATCCCGCTGACGATGCACTCGATGCAGCGGCTGCCTGAACGCGCCCTACCGCGCAGCCTGCGCCTTTTGCTGTGGACGCCCGAAACGGTCAAGCCACTGCGCGAGGCGGAAATGCGCGCCCTTGCCGAGTGGGTGCAAAGCGGCGGCTGGCTGTTTGTCGTCGGCGGCGCGAACGGCTACGACGCCATCCCCGACATGCCGTGGCAACAGGCAGGGCAGCCGACGCCCGTCCACTGGCTGCTGCAGATGCTCGGCAAACCGCTGACGCTGGAGACCGTCCTGCCCGAGCCTGCTCCGCCCGAAGCGTGGCGCACGCTCGGCGTTCACGGCACAGAACCTGCGCAAGGCGTCTTCAACCGCCGCTGGGTGGACATCGATCTCTCGGACTATCGGGGGCAGACGGTGTTCGTGCGGTTCAGCGACAGCATCCCCGACACGGGTTGGGGCGCGCTGCTGCGTCAAGCGCGCTTGGAAGCAGACGGCAGGACGCTCGCAGCGTTTTTCACAGGCTCGCCCGCCGAGCCGCTCTTTCTGCACACGAACCACCGCAGCCGCCTGAACGCCAACGGCGAGCGGTTCGCCGACCGCGACGCCTTTTTCGTGTACCGCTTCCCGCTGCCGCAGGCGCGCGCGATTACGCTACGGCTGGAGTTAGCGCAGGAGTGGCGGCTGGACATCAGCACGCAGCCGCCGTACCGTGAGCATCTGGTCGCGCCGACGCGCACCGATTTGCCCGCCATTCGCCTGCGCGACGACGAGGTAATCACGCGCTACCAGACGCCTGACGCCGAGCCGTTCTACACTTACGACGGCGCGCCTGTCGGGGTGAGCCTGCGCGCGGGACGCGGGGGGATTGTGCTGCTGGGCGTGTCGGGCAGGGCGTTCGGCAACGCTTACGGCGGCGCGCGGGACTGGCGGGCGACTGTGCGGCATGTGTGCGGGCTGGCAGGCGTGCGCTATCGCGAGCGGGCGCGCATCGTCGCTCGGCGCGGCGAGTGGGTCGCTGCCTACGGCACTTACCGCACGACCACCCTGCGCGGAACCTACTTGGACGCGCTGGATCCGCGCCTGCCCATCCTGACCGACCCGCCGCTGAACCCGCGCATGCCACGCCTGCTGCTGCAAGTAGACAACCGCCTGCGTAGTGCGGGGCTGCTGCACACCAACGCGCAGGTGCTGCTGCGCCACGAGGCAGGTGGGCAGTTAGCGTACCTTGTGCGCGGACCCGAGGGCATAAACGGCGTCGCACGGTTCAGCCTGCGTGGGCTGCAAGGACGCGCAAGCCTGACCGACACGCTGGGCAACCCGCTGCCCCACAACGCCGAGCGCGAAGGCGGTACATTGCTCGTGCGCTGGAACCTCAGCCCTGATGGGCAGGTGCTGACCATTCGCTAAGTGCAGGTACACTCTCACGCGATGAGTCGCGCCACGCTTTGGCTGTGGCTGACAGTAATCGCGCTGCGCCTTGCCTACGCGCCGCTGGCGACGCAGATTGACCCCCTGCTGCGGGCGAACCCGCTGCACGGGGACGCCATCCTGCACGACCAGATGGCATGGCGGCTCGTTAGCACAGGTGAGTACCGGCTGGACAAGGGGCTGATGACCGCGCCTGCGTACATCTACCTGATGGCGGGCGTGTACGCGCTGGCGGGGCACGCGCCGATGGCGGTGCGCCTGCTGAACGCGCTGCTGGGGCTGCTTGCGCTGTGGGGGCTGTGGCGGCTGACCCATCGGCTGGCGGGCGAACGCGCGGCGAACCTCGCGCTGCTGCTCGGCGCGCTGCACCCCCACCTGCTGATGATTACGGGCTGGCTCTATACCGAGAACCTCGCACTACCGCTGATGGTGTGGGCGGTGTACGGCTTGCTGTATTGGCGAAGCGGGTGGGGCTGGGCGGCATCGGGCGCACTGTTGGGACTGCTCGCGCTCACGCGGGCGAACCTCCTGCCCTTCGTGGCGATCGCAGGCGCATGGCAACTGTGGCACGAACGGAACTGGCACGCGCCTGCGCTGACCGTGGCGACTGCGCTGTTGACTGTTGCGCCGTATGTCGCCTACATCTCCGCGCGTTACGGCGCGTTCATCCCCATTGGGCGCGGGGGGTATGTGCTGCTGTGGGCGAACAACGCGCATGCCGACGGCGGCTACGACCCGCACTTTCTGGAGCGCAGGCTCACCCTCGGCGGCGAGACCAAGCTCGTGCGCGAGTGGCTAAGTGCAACCGACCCTGTCGAACGCGACCGTCAAGCGATGCGCCTCGCGCTGCAGTGGATACGCGAGAACCCCGTGCAGTGGCTGTGGCTGCTGGGGCGCAAACTCGCGCTGACGCTCTCGGCGTTCGGACTGCAGAACCCCGAAAATCGGGGGGTCGCCGCGGCGTTGCGTCTCGCCGATGGCGTCTACTGGCTCTTCCTCGCGCTGGCAGGCTACGGGTTGTGGCGGCTACGGCAAGCGAGCCGCGCGTTTGCTCTGCTCGCCGCGCTGTTTCTGGGCTGGACGCTGCTGACGATACTGCTCTACGCGGGGGGGAGCCGCCCGCTGCTGCCCGCGCAGCCGCTTATAACGCTCGGCGCGGCGGTCGGCGTCTGCGCGTTGTGGGCACGGCGGCAGGCGCAGATGTAGGGAGGTACCTTGGGTATACTCCTGCTATGCCCCAAGCGGTGGTGTATCTTGCGGACAGCCGTGCGATGCCCGAAGTGGCGACGGAGAGCGGTGGGTTTGATTCATGCCGCTTCCCGCAGCGCGCGCTCAATCTCGCCCAGTTGCGTGCGGATACGCGCGTCGTAGACCCCCTGCTCGGTCTCGATAACGCAACCGCCTTGATCCACGCGCCTGTCCTCTACGATTTCGATGCTCTCGATGCCTTCAACGACCTGTAGTAGCGAGGGACGATTCTGGCGCAGGAGGTCTACATCCAGGGGGTTCGCGCGGATGCGCAGGCGTCCGATGCCCTGCACGCGGCGGAGCGCGTCGCGCACAATCGCCAGCACATGCGCGGGCTGCAGCTTGAGTTCCTCGCGCACGACCTTGCGGGCGACCTCCAGCGCGAGGTCGAGCATCTGCGATTCGGCGTGTTGCAGGTACGCCTCGTGCTGCGCGTGGACGCCTTGAATAACTCGCTGCAACTGGGCGCGAAGCGTTTCGATGGTGTGCTGGAGTTCGGCGTCGGCGTGCTGATGCGCCTCGCGCGCGCCGTCGTGGTAGCCTTCGTCGTAGCCGCGTTGGTAGCCCTCGCGGCGCGCCTGTTCGCGGATGCGCTCGGCGTCTTGGATGGCTTTGAGGCGAATGGCTTCTGCTTCGGCGCGGACGGCGTCCAAATCAGGCATTTGTTCTCCCGTCGGCAGTGTGTATTCAGGGAAGGGTGAGTGCGGGCTTGGGCGGTCGCTTGACTGCGCGCGGACAGCAGCGGGCGCAAGCAGCTCGGTCAGCCCCGCTGAGATGGGAGCGTCCGCCTGCTGCATAGTATCTTCTAAGGTCGGGAATGGCGAGCGCATTTTAGATAAGCATCTCCTCCTCGCCGCCGCGCGAGATGACAATCTCGCCTGCCTCTTCCATGCGCCGCACGATGCTGACAATCCGCTGCTGCGCCTCCTCCACATCGCGCACGCGCACAGGTCCCATAAACTCCAACTCCTCTTTGAGCATGTTCGTCGCGCGCTCGGACATGTTGCGGAAGATTTTGTCTTTGAGCGCGTCGCTGGCGCCCTTGAGCGCGAGCGCAAGCTCCTTCATATCCACCTCTTTCAGAATCTGTTGGATGGCGCGGTCGTCCAGTTGCAGCAGGTCTTCGAAGGTGAACATGAGTTTGCGCACCTCTTCGGCGAGTTCGGGGTTATTGTCGGTCAGGTAGTCAAAAATCATACGCTCGGTGTTGCGGTCGACCCACTGGATGACCTCCACGAGCGACTTGACGCCGCCAGCGGCGGTGAGTTCTTGGCTGGCGAGGCTGGAGAGCTTGCGCTGCAGCACATTTTCCACGCGGCGGATGACTTCGGGGGGCGTGCTGCCCATCGTGGCGAGCCGCTCGGCGACTTCAGGACGCAGTTCAGGCGGTAGGCTGCCCAATACCGCCGCCGCTGCCTGCGGGTCTAAGTACGCCAGCACCAGCGCGATCGTCTGTGGATGCTCATCCTGCAGGAAGGTGCTGAGCTGCGCGGGATGCACGCGCTTGATAGAATCGAACGGCAGCATCTGCATCGCGCGCGTGAGTTTCGCCAGAATCTCTTGTGCGCGTTCGGGTCCGTAGGCGCGTTCGAGCATCTCGCGGGCGTGGTCTAAACCACCCTCTAAGGCGAGATTCTGCGCCAAGCAGACCTCGTAGAACTCCTGAATGACCTGCTGGCGCACTTCGGCGGGGACGCTGCCCAGCCGCGCGATTTCAAGGCTGAGTTCCTCCACTTCGGCGTCGTTCAGATGGGGCAGCACTTTGGAGGCGATTTCTGTGCCCAACGCGACCAACACAATCGCCGCCTTCTGCTTGCCTGTCAGTTTCTTCTCGCCTGGTTTCAGCATGGTTTAGGATTTCATCCAGTTGCGCAGCAGCGCCGCCAGATGTTCAGGTTTATTTTCGGCGAACCGCTGGATTTCCAGCAGCTCGGGCTGGGTGCGCTCGCGGATGCGCTCGGCGAGTTCCTCCTCGATCACCGACGGTCCGCGCCGTCGGCGCACGATGACTGTGCCATCGGGACCGACCTCCTCGACCAGCGTGACGCCCTCGTCGTCGACGACGGCGTTCAGGGCGTGTTCGGAACCGTCGGTAATCGCGCCTGCGGGGGCGACACCTTCCACTCCGATTGCACCGCCGCCCGGCAAGGCTGCCAACGCCTTCGGCTGCGGCGCAGGCTTGCGTATCTGCTTGCCAATCACCCGCGCGAGGAAGATTGCCACAATCAGTAGCAGGATGACGGGCAGCAGTCGCCACAGCAACGCCTGCCGTTGGGCAGCCTCGCGCGCCTGTTGCTCTTTCGCGGCTTGGTCTGCCAGCGAGGTATCGAACTTGACGCGCTGCACGGTCACGATGCGATTTGGCTGGTTCGGCGCGACGCCGACGGTGGTTTCGAGCCAGTTGCGCACGGCGGTCAACGCCTCGTCGGGCACGCTCTCGTCGACCAACGTTGCCACGCTCAGCCGCTCGATGCGCCCAGGCGCGCGGATGATATGCTCCACCTGCTTGTTGATTTCGTAGTTGCGCACGCGGTCTTCGCGGTTGTATTCGCCGCCGCCCCCACCTAATGGCGCGGCGGGGTACATCGGGTTCTCGGCGCGGTTGCCTGCGATGCCTGCCGCGCCGCCTGCCACAGGCGGGTTGCCGCTGAGGCGCTCGGTGGCGGTCGTCTCGCTAATCACGGCGGCGCGGTTCGGGTCTAACGGCTCCACGCGCTGCGCCTGCACCTCCTCTTTGTCCAAGTCCAGTTCCACTTGCACCATCACGCTGGATTTGTTAGGTCCCAGCACGCGGTCTAAGTGTTGTTGGAGTTGGCGGCGCAGTTCTTCGGCGTAGGCGCGTTCTGCCTCGCGACGCGTGCGCAGCAGTTCGTTGTCTACTGCATACTGGTCGCCGCCTTGCCACAGCGGGCGCGCCTCCGCGTCCACCACCGTTACCTGTTCGGGCTTCAGCCCCTCCACGCTGTGGCACACCAGATGCACGATTCCGCGCACCTGCTCGCGGGTCAGCGTCGCGTTCGGCTTGAGGGCGACCACCACGCTGGCGGTCGGCTCCGTGCGCGAGTCGGCGAACGGCGAGTCGTTGCCAGGCGTGATATGCACCCGCGCGCTCTCCACAGGCTCCAGGTGCCGAATAGTGTTCGCCAGTTCCTCTTCCAGCGCGATGCGCAGGGTGGTCTGCTCCATCGATTGCGTCATGCCGAAGGGGGTTTTTTCGAGGCGTGCGTAGCCGGGCGCGCCCGTTTTGGGCAAGCCTTTGGACGCGAGTTCCAGTCGCGCTTCCTCGGCGCGCGCTTCGGGCACTTCAATGACGCTGCCGCCGCCTGAAGTGCGGGCGGGGATATTCTTCTCGCGCAGGGCTTGCACCACCGCCGCCGAGTCCGCAGGCGACAGCCCCGTATACAGCGTCGTGTAGGTCGGCGTGCTTGCCCAAAAGCCCAGCGCGACGAACAGCATCGTCAGCCCCAGCACGCCGCCAATCAGCGCGATTCGCGTCGTGCGGGGCAAAGTCGCCCATCGTTCCCGAAGTCGGTTCAGCGCGTTCTGCATAGGCTATCACACCTGCAACCGCATGACCTCCTGATACGCCTCCAGCACCTTGTTGCGCACCTGCAGGGTCAGTTGGAAGGCGAGGCTGGCGCGCTCCATCGCCAGCACCAGCGTCTGCTCGTCCACAGGCTCGCCGCGGGCGAAGCGTTGCGCCAAGTCCGCCGAACGCTGCTGCGCCTCGTTGACCTGCCCGATAATCTCGCGCAGCATCGCGCCGAAGTCGGCATAAGGCGCGCCCTCTGTCGGCGTACTCTCAGGCTGTAGCCACTTCGGCGGCTCAATCTCGCGAATCTGGATGCGCGGCAACTCCCGCACGATGCCCTTGATTTCCATACGCCTTCACCTCACACGCGCCCGATGTCCAGCGTGCGCAGAAACATATCCTTCGCCGCGTTGAACGCCTGAATGTTCGCCTCATACGCGCGGCTGGCGGTAATCACGTCCACCATCTCGTGTACGATGTCCACATTCGGGTAGGCGACATACCCGTTGGCGTCGGCGTCGGGGTGGCTGGGGTCGTAGACCATGCGCGGCGGGCTGGGGTCTTGCGCAATTTGCACCACGCGCACCCCGCCTGGCATGCGCGGCGTCGGCGCTATCGGCGCGAAAATGGCGACCTTGCGACGGTAGGGCTGTCCGTCGGGCGTGCGGGTGGTGTTCGCGTTCGCGAGGTTGTCGGCAATCAAGTCCATTCGCAGTCGCTCCGCCGACAGTCCGCTTGCGCTTACCCGAAGCGTGCTAATCAGTCCCATCGTTCACCTCCTTATTGCCCGCGTCCCTCGCGGATGGCGGTCTGAAGCCCGCGGATTTGGCTGTTGGCAATCCGCGCCAGCATCGCGTAGCGCAGTTGGTTCTCGGCGAGTTGCGCCAGTTCGTATTCGGGGTCAATCGTGTTGCCGTCGGTGCGCATGGGCGTTGGCTGGGGCGTCGGGGTGGCGGCGTGCGGTTGCGCCGTCGGCGGCAGGCTGATGTGGCGCGGGTCAGTCGTGCGCAGCGGCAGCACGCCCGCTTGCAGGGCGCGTTGCACGCTTGGCGCGGGCGTCCATTCGCCTTCAGGCAAGTCCAGCCGCACGAAGTTCGGCGTGTTCGCGTTCGCCAAGTTGTGCGCCAGCAGTTTGTGGCGTGTCGTGGCGCGGTTCATCGCTCGCTCGCTCGCCTGCAAGGTCGGCGTGTCCCAAAAAGTACGATACCCGTTGATGCGCATTCCGCTTCGCTCCTCTCGCGTCCGTGCCAGTATGGCAAACATCCTGTTTGCGCCTGAGGGTGCGGGAACCGCACTGCCTCCCGAAAATCTGCTTACGGATTATCGGCGCGGGCAGGCGAAAGGTTTAGTAAGGGCGAACGGCTGTTCGCCCTTACTGCACCGCCAGCCAGTGTTCGAGGCGGTCGATGTCCGTGCCGACTTCGGGGTAGGGGGTCAGGATGGCTTTGACGGGCACATGCAGGATGTGGGCGACGCGCCGTTCAATCTGCTCGACGCTCAGCAGGCGGGGCGAGAGGTACTGCGCCAGCAGGAAGCGGATGAGTAGCCCGACGCCAATCTGCAGCGCGAGGCGCACAGGCTGCTTGCGGGCGCGATATAGCAATTCGAGGCGGTGCAGTTCGCGCAGGGCGACCGCCCGCTGCGCCCAGAACAAGTTGCCGCCCGTGAGTTCGCCCTCGCGCAGGCGCACAGTGGTGCGCTTCAGTTGCGGGAACCGCTCGCGGCACAGGTCGGCGGGCACAACAGCGTAGGTCAGCGCCGCGCCGCTGGCGAGGCTCTCCTGCAGGAAGAAGCGCACGCTCTCAGGCGTTAGGAACGGCAGGTCAACGGTCGCAAACAGCGCGGAGTCGGTCGGGCAGCGCTCCAGTCCGAGGCGCACATTCTCCAGCAGGCTGTCGCGTGGGGGCAGGGTGGTGTAGCCCTCGCCTGCGGGCGCGTCGCCAATCAGCAGGATGTCGCCGATGGCGTCTACCTGGCGCAGGGCGCGCACCACATGCAGGTACATCGGCGCGTCGCCGACGGGCACTTCGGCGCGGGTGCGTGCGCCTGTGCGCTGTTGCCATTCGGCGTCTATCGCGCCGCCTGCCAAGATAATAGCGGTGGTGGGGGTCATCAGGGGAGAGTGTACCTGCTTGGCTACGCGCCACACAAGCGGCGGAGCCCTTCAACGGTTTGACTGCTCAACCAGCCGTTTTGCTCACACTCCTCAAGGAACTCCAGAAATGGCTTGCAGCCGACACCCTCAGCGGTACACTGACTGATGAGGCGTTTGTCATTCGTCAGCACCTGCCCGCCCAGATGGTGTGCGCATGTTATGAGAGAGTGGTCGGCAGGACTCAACCCGCCAACCCGCGGCAGGGGCACATCGAGCGGCGGCTTACCTAACGGATGAACCGTAATTGCGCCCTGCATCATCGCATCGATAGCACTCTGTAAGACGGAACTTGCGGCTTCCGCTTCACCCTGCACAAGTTCCGTCGTACAAAGCGTGTAGGGTACGCTCTGTAGAACCTCTTGGAGGCAACCCGCCTTGCATAGGTAGTTGAAGACATCGTTATCTACCCACAGCACTCCCATGCGGTTCGCCTCCGTGCAACAGCGCATTCACGCGCTCAAAAAACTCCGTCGCCCTGTGCGCGTCCATCGTGGCTGCCGTGAGGTATTCCTGAACGGCGTAGAGGGTACGCTCCAGCGTAGCAGCGGCAGCCGAGGCAGTCATCTGCTCCTCGCGGTAGGCGTGCAGCACGAGTGCGCGGGCGCGTTCGCTCAGGGTGGGCACTTTCGGCGGTTCCAGCGGCTCGTCGTAGAAGGCGCGCTCCATCTCCTTGAGCAAAGACGCGCCTTCGCCCAACGCCCAGTCGCGCTCTGATTCGTGAATGTAGCCCAGATTGTACAGTCGCCACGCCAGCGCGTGCGGGCTGACCTGCAGCCGTCGTGTCATCACCAGCCAGCCGTACATCGGCAGTTGCTTGCGCTTGCGCGAGAAGCCGTACTCATCGTACATCCGCTCAATCAGCGGCTTGGGCATCAGGAACGCGGCGGCGAAGGCGTTCGCCTGACGCTCTTCGGGCGTGTTCGCACGGAAGAGGTCGCGCTCCCAGATTTCGGCGCGGTTGCGATGGAGTAGCAAGTGCCCGTACTCGTGCGCCAGCGTGAAGCGTTGGCGCAGGGATGGCTTTGCGCGGTTGATGAGGGCTACCGCTGACTCATACTCGGGTACGAAGAGAACCGCGCCGTCGACATCGTGTTCAGGCAGGTCCGCGCCAACGACACGCAGCCCAGACTCCTCTACGACCGTCGCCAAGTCAGCGATTGGCTCGATGCCCAACTGCAGGCGGTGTCGCTCCTGCTCGGCGATGGTTTCTATCTGCACAAGTTCGTCCTGCAGACAGCGCGATGGCTGAAGCGTGTAGACTGGGGCGCGTATGCCTTGCTTGCCGACCAACGCTTCAATCTCCAGGTAGCGTCGGCATCGCTCCAGCCACAGTTGAAGCGCGGGAAGATTTTCTGGAGTCTCGATGGCGCGCAGGCGCGCTTCCAGCGGGTTCTCGTCAGCATGCAGGAAGGTCTCCAGCGGCGCGCCCAGCGCGTGCGCCAGTGCGACCAGTGTGTCCAAACGCGGCGCATTCTGACCCGACTCGATTTCCGAGAGGGTGGAGACGCCGATTCCTGCCCGACGCGCCAGTTCCGATAGGCTCCAGCCCCTGCGCTCCCGCAGCGAGCGCACGCGCTTACTCACCACCTCCGCAAGCGACGGGGTTTTGACTGTCTCGCTCATCGTAGCGTACCTCTGTGGGGATTATACCCTATTCCGAAGGAATTCGTGCGCCCAACCCGTAAACCATTCGGACTTCCGAAAGCCGTTGAGCAGAGGCATGCTTCAGGGTTGTATACTTGCGGATGGACTTCGTGCGTTGTCAATTGCGCCGCCTGCCAGCACAACAGCGGTTGTGGGGGTTATTGGGGGAAAGGGTATCTCGTCAGGCTGCAGGTAGAGCGCAATCGCTTCGCGGGTGTTCTCAAGCGCGTCCGCTTCGGTCTCGCTTGCAGAGGCGCAGCCAGGCAACTCTGGGCGCCAACGCTGCCCGTTCGCCTGTCTCGGGGTTCTGCTCCAATACGACGCGCCAGCGTCGCTGCCCAACTTTGGTTGCCATCGGAACTGTAGGAGAACACTAAGGTTCCTCCAGCAGGCGTCGAACGCGCAGGGCGCGGTCGGGGCGGGCAAGCGGGGCAATCGTGTCGCGGGGCGACAGTACAAGGCGCGTGCGGTAGGCGTATCCAAACGGCGCGTCGCGCGACTCGGCAGGGTCGCGGTAGACCTCTAAGCGGCGGTTCTCGATGTCCAGCACCCAGTAGTCGGGGATGCCTGCGCGGGCGTAGAGGCTGGACTTGACCTCGCGGTCGTAGGGCAGGCTGCTCTGGGCGACCTCTATAACCAACACGGCATGTGTGGGATGGGCGTGTTGGAAGTCGCTGGGGCTGCCCGCGACAACGGCAAGATCGGGCTGCGGCTCGCTATCGCCCAGCGACAACGGCGACTGCATCCGCACCACATACCCCTTGCCGAACACACGGCGCAAGCAGTCGTAGAGGCTGTGTGTCGCCGTAACATGCTCAGGACCGATGGGCGCCATCTGCACAATCTCTCCTTCGATGAGTTCGACGCGCTCATCTTCGCGCAGGATGCCGATTTCGGCGAGGCGGTAATATTCCTCGCGCGTGAATAGGCGTCGGGGCAGCGTGTGCCAAGTGCGCTGCGCCCGCTTGCGAAGGCGAGCCGTGCCAAGTTGCGTCATCGGGGGAGAGTGTACCATGCATCGGGAGATGCACCTGCAGAACACCTGAACAGACGCTGAATTTTCGCCAAAACTTTCATTAAGTACGGGGACGCACAGGGTGGTTGGCACAAGAATTGCTCCACTCGGGGTAGCGATGTCCGCTTTTGGCGGATTTTCGAGTCTATTAACAACGGAGGTATAACCATATGAGCAACACAGCGAAGCGATGGGTTTTGATGAGTGTACTGAGCCTTGCCGCCTTTGCGCAGGCGTCAGCGTCGTCGATTACATTTCCCTTCAACACGGTTCACTCAGGCGCAACGCCTGGCGGACCCGCGCCCTGGGCAACGATGACCATCACCAACATCACCGGTGGCGTGCAGATTAGCCTGACCAACAGCGCGACGAACCCTTCGGGACAGTTTATTGGCGAGCTGAACCTGCTGTTCAATGTACTGCCCACCGGCTTTGCAAGCGGCCCCTATGTCCAGACAATTAATCTGGGCAACTACATAGACGCGGGCTTGAGCTTCAATGTGGAGGTGCGCTTCAAAGTTGCTCCGCCCACAGCACGCCTGCTGCCTGGAAACACTTCCACCTTCCAGCTGTTCGGCGTCTCTACAGCCAACTTTGTCGGGGCGAACAACAGCGCGATGGTGCATATACAGAACATCCAACCAGGTGGAGATTCAGGCAAGATTATCGCGCCTGAGCCAGGCAGCTTGATAGCTATCGGCACGGGGCTGGTCAGCCTGCTGGGGCTGCGCCGCCGCAGGAAGTAAGCCTCGACGACGCTCGGAAAGGAACGCAGGCGGGGAAGCGTGTTCGCGCACCCCGCCTGTCGGTTTATACGATGCCAGCCCTCCTCTGAATCTTTATATCCCCTCCCACGCCTCTAAACAAGACGGTTCTCCAAGTCCAGCACCCAGTGGTCGGGGATGCCGGCTTGGGCGTACAGGCTGAACCTGGCATCACGGTCGTAGGGCAGGTTGCGGCTCGCTATCGCCCAGCGACTGGGTCGGGTGTGAACGATGTGTCGGCGCATGCGCCCTATCCACTTGACATCCGCGCGAATGGTGTGCTATAATAGACTCGCGTGGAAGCGTTTCCATAGCCAACGATGGCGACTTGAACTTACGCAGGGACGGTTTTTAGAAGCGTTTCCATAGCAGGTGATGGAGTCATCACGATGCGAGGCAAACCGACGCTACGCGATGTAGCAGCGCGTGCAGGCTGTTCGATAACGACTGTTTCGAACATTCTGCAAGGGCGCAGCCACCTATACCGCGAGGATATGGTGTCACAGGTGCTGCACGCGGCGCACGAGTTGGGCTACCGCCCGAACTCGGTCGCGCGGAGTTTAGCCCGACGACGCACGGCGACAATCGGCGTTGTCTTAGACCCGCAACACGCGCGCCTGACGCACAACCTCTATGCCCACGATGTGCTGGACGGCATCTTGGCGTTTCTGGAGCCGCGCGACTACGACATCCGCCTCATCACCCCCCGCACGAGCGACCCCGCCGCCGTGTGGCGACGGATCGACAACGGTTCCGTCGACGGCGCGGTGCTGATTGCGCCTGTGATGGGGTCGCCCCTGCTGGAATGGCGTCACTACTCACGGTTGCCCGTCGTCGCGGTCGGGAGTACCCTGCCCGAAGAGTACGGCATGTCGTGCATCGATATCGACAACGAGACCACGATGGCGATGCTGACCGAATGGGTGATTCAGCAAGGGCACCGCGCGATTGGGTTCATCAAGGGACACCCGTTGCACTGGAGCGCGCACCAGCGCGAGCAGGCGTTCCGACGCACGATGGCGCGCTACAACCTCCCCATCCGCGAAGAGTGGGTGCAACAGGGCGACTATAGCCCCGAATCGGGCGTGCGTGCAGCGGAGCAACTCCTGCGCCAGTCCGACTTGCCGACCGTCGTGCTGGCGGCAAACGACGACATGGCGATGGGCTTCCTGCAACAGTGTCGCACGCACGAAATCGCCGTGCCCGACCGTATCTCCGTCGCAGGCTTCGACGACTCGCTCTGGGCGCAGCGCATGGGAATCCCCCTCACGACCATCCACCACGACCGCTACCAAGTCGGCTACCTCGCCGCGCAGCAACTGCTGCACCAAATCGAAACGGGCGATACGCACCCGCAACGCACCCTCATCAACGGCACACTGGTCGTGCGCCAAAGCGTGGCGATGGGCTACGCTCTCGCATCGGCGACGATTCCGCAGCCAACATACTCAACCGAAGGAGGTTCAAGATAATGAAGCGAACACTCGTTTCCTTACTCGCAGCGATTACGCTGCTAAGCACGGCGCATGTGCAAACGCGCGATGAGTTCAACGGCGGCTTTAGCCTACAGTGGAGTTGGAAACTCCCCGACAACGACCCGTTCTGTACCCTGTTCGACAACGCCGTCTCGTTCGGCGGCAGCTCGATGACGATTACCACGCGCGACGGCGGGATGTTTCAACAGTTCAACAGCCACAAAAATGTGCCCACCCTGCGCGTCAGTGGCGACATTCCCGAAGAGTGGTACATCGAGACCGTCTTCCGCACCGACTGGAGTACCGTGCCCGTCGTGTTTTACACGCAGGCGGGTATCGTAATCACCACAGGCGCACGAAACTACTTCCAAGTGCTGATTACGCGCGACGCGACGGGGCAGACCGAGACCGTGAACGGCTCCACCAACTCGGAGCAGGACGACAACTTTGCGTGGGGCGCGCGTGTGACGAACACCTGGACGCCTGACGACCAGTGGATGGGCGTGCGGATTGAGCGCGTGGCTGGCGAGGAGCCGTATATCGTCCTCAAGTTCCGCCACTCGCTCACAAACGGTTGGAGGGAGTACGACGGTTTCAACGGCGGACGCTACTACCCCGACAGCCCCTTCTACCAGCACATCATGAGCATGCTGTCGCAGGGCGCGCGAATTGGCGTCTACACCGACAACGCCTGCGGCTGCGGGCTGGCGCAACCGTTCGAGTTCGACTACTTCGAGACGAACCTGCCCCTGCTGCCTGTGGGCGATGTGGACGCCAACGGCATCGTGGACGACGCGGACTTGCTGGCGGTGCTGTTTGCGTTCGGTTCGTCGGGCGACTGCTTGGACGAGGATGTGAACCTTGACGGCACGGTGGACGACGCTGACCTGCTGGCGGTGCTGTTCAACTTCGGTGCAGGAGGCTAATTTTCACCCCCTCCTTGAGGTTCCCCCTGTAAGCAGGGGGAACCGAAGGAGCTGGGTTCATCCTCGCGAGGCGGGAGGGAACTGTGCCCCTGCGCGGTTCCTCTCGCGAAGCGGGAGGGAACTGCACCCCTACGCGGTTCCCCTCGCGAAGCGGGGGGAACCTGCAGGAGGGGGGACAATACATAGGAGGTTAACGATGAGACGCAACGGCTTTACGCTTATTGAACTTTTGGTCGTGATCGCGATTATCGCGATTTTGGCGGCAATCCTGTTCCCTGTGTTTGCGCAGGCGCGTGAGAAGGCGCGGCAGACGCAGTGCGCCTCCAACGCGCGACAGGTCGGTCTGGCGACGAATATGTACCTTCAGGACTACGACGAGACCTTCCCGATTGGCTACCTGAACGCTTTTAGCACGCTGGGGCGCGAGATTATCTGGCACTTCCTGATTTCGCCGTACATGGGCGAGGGCAAGTTCGAGACCTACGCCGACGGCGCGAACAACCAACGCCCCGCCCCACAGGTGCGCAGTTGCCCGTCGGCGACCTACCGCAGCGCACTGGCGTACAGTATGAGCGAGCGCATCGGCGGCAATGGCACGGTCATCAGCGCGAACAATGTGCGCTGGCAGTGTTCCAACAACCTGAACCCCTGCTTGCCTGCCTCGCTGGCGATGTTTACGCACCCCGCCGAGACCATCGTGTACGGCGACGGCACGCAGAACCAGCAGTGGGCGGGCAACTGCGGCGCGTTGTATTGGTGGACTCCTGGCTTGCTCAACGGTTGGGGCGGACAGCCCGCGCGCACCGACGCCGAATGGGACACCATCGACCGCGACTTCAACGGGCTGGGCGCAAATCTGAACGCCGCGTTCCAAGTGCGCTACCGCCACGGCGGCAAGGTCGCCGTGCTGGTGTGGGCGGACGGACATGTGAAGGCGATGCGGCGCGGGGCAATCAAGATCCCGTGGCACTGGCAACTCGGCGGCGACAACCCCGACGAGAACAACCCCAACATTCGGTGAACACTATGCAATATCCACGCAGCATCCAGTTTTCAGGCTACACTTGGCTCGTCAAACGCCACACGACGCCCGTCGGTCCAGGACCGAACCTCTTCTCGGACGCCGAGTGCAATGTGTGGGTAGATGCGCGCGGGCGACTGCACCTGAAAATCACGCGCACGGGCAACCGCTGGGAGTGCGCCGAGGTCATCTGCACCCGCTCGCTGGGCTACGGAACCTACCGCTTCTACCTCGAGAGCGAAGTGCATGACCTTGACCCGAAGGTCGTGCTGGGGCTGTTCACTTGGAGCGACACGCGCGACTTCGGCTACCGCGAAATCGACATCGAGTTTGCGCGGTTCCAAGGAGCGACGGGACCCAACGGCTACTACACCATCCGCCCGCACGATCCGGGACACCCCCAGCACACCTTCATGTGGCCTGCAGGCGTGCGTCAGTCGGTACACTGGTTCCGCTGGGAGCCAGGGCGGCTCTATTTTCGCAGTGTGCGTGGGCATCGCCCGCAGCCGTCCAGCGCGAGCGCAATCGTCGCCGAGTGGACTTACACGGGCGGTTTCGTACCCCCGCCCGGCGACGAGAACCCGCGCATGAACCTGTGGCTACTCAACGGTGAGCCGCCTATCAACGGACGCGAGGTGGAGGTAATCGTAAGCCGATTTGAGTTCCAGCCCTTGTAAGTGTGCCATGAGAAGACTTGTGAGCCTAATGTTGGCATCGGCAGCGGTGGCGATTCACGCCCAGCCGCTGATGGACGACTTTTTCGGCGGGTTTGACCCTCAGCACGGCTGGAGTTGGATCGTGCCTGGCAACGCGCCTGCGAACACGCACGACCCTGCACGGGTGAGTTTCACTGCCGAGCAACTGCAGATCACCGCGCGCAGTGGAACGCTGTATCAGGGCGTCAACAGCATCCGTAACCTGCCGAGCGTGTCTGTGCCTGCGTTGCGCGGGGCGTGGGTGCTTGAAACGCGCGTGCGCCTGACGCGGGGCGGCGCGTCGGGCGGCTACATCCAAGCAGGGCTGGTCGCCTTCCGCGACGCCGACCACTACTTCAACCTGCACATGGTGTACCTGCCAGAGCAGAACCACTGGCTGTCGGTCAGCGGCGGGCACGAGTGGGCGGGCGTCTACCAGTGGGCAGGGCTGAGCGGCATGGTGTGGAGCCCCAGCGCGGGCGATACTTTGCGCCTGATGATGCGGTATGAACCCGACACGGGGCGCGTGCGCTTTTTTTACGACCGCGAGGACGGCGCACACTGGCGCGAGTTGGCGGGGTCGCCGCGCCCGCTGAGCGACTTCCCCGCGCTGCAAGCCGTCGCGCAATCGGGCGGGCAGATTGGGCTGTATGTGGACTTGGGCGGCGGCGGAGGCAGCCCCGCGCCCGTCGCTGCCTTCGACTACCTGCAAATCCTCAGCGACTACCACCCCGCCGATGTGAACTGCGACGGCATCGTGGACGACGCCGACCTGCTACAAGTGCTATTCGCCTTCGGCGTGCAGCGGTGCAACCACCCCGCCGACATCAACGGCGACCGCGTGGTGGACGACGCCGACCTGCTGCAGGTGCTGTTCGGTTTCGGTGCGCGCTAATTAGGTACAATTGAACGCCACAGGAGGCGTTCTGGATGCAGGTGTTGACCGAAGCATTGAGTTTTGACGATGTGCTGCTACTGCCCAACCACTCCGAGGTGCTGCCCGACGAGGTGGATGTTAGCACAACGCTGGTGGGTGACATTCGCTTGCGTGTTCCGATTGTCAGTTCGCCGATGGACACCGTGACCGAGGCGCGCATGGCGATTGCGCTGGCGCGGGAGGGGGGCGTCGGCGTGATTCACCGCAATATGCCCATCGAGAAGCAGGCGTTGGAAGTCGATCGCGTCAAGCGCAGCGAACACGGCGTCATCTGGGACCCGATTTACCTCTCGCCGAACCACACCGTGCGCGACGCGCTCGAACTGATGGAGCGCTACCACATCTCAGGCGTGCCCATCACCAACGAAGAGGGCTACTTGGTGGGCATCCTGACCAACCGCGACATCCGATTCGAGACCAACTTCGACCGCCCCATCCACGAGGTGATGACCAGCGAGAACCTGATTACCGCGCCTGTCGGCACAAGCCTTGAGGAAGCCGAGAAAATCCTGCAGAAGCACAAAATCGAGAAACTGCCCATCGTGGACGACCAAGGTAAACTGCGCGGGCTAATCACCATCAAGGACTTGTTGAAGATTCGGCAGCACCCGAACGCCACCAAAGACGATAAGGGGCGTCTGGTGGTCGGCGCGGCGGTGGGACCGATGCGTCAGCCTGTGGAGCGGGCGCGCGCGCTGGCGGAGGCAGGGGTGGACTTCATCGTCATCGACTCGGCGCACGGGCACTCGCAAGGGGTATTGAACGCCGTGCGGCTGATTAAGCGCACGCTGCCCGACCTATTGGTGATTGCGGGCAATGTCGCCACGCGCGAGGGTGTGCGCGCGCTGGCGGAGGCGGGGGCAGATGCGATTCGCGTCGGGCTGGGTGCAGGCTCGATCTGCACCACGCGCGTGGTGGCAGGCGTCGGCGTGCCGCAACTGCACGCCATCATGGAGTGCGCCGCTGAAGCGCAGAAGTGGAATCTGCCGACGATCGCCGACGGCGGCATCCGCTATTCGGGCGACATCGTGAAGGCGTTGGCGGCGGGCGCAAACGCCGTGATGCTGGGCAACCTGCTGGCAGGCTGCGAGGAGTCGCCAGGCGAGATCGAAATCTTCCGCAACCGCGCCTACAAGGTCTATCGCGGCATGGGGTCGGTCGCTGCAATGCGCCAAGGCTCCAGCGACCGCTACTACCAGACCGACCCGCGCAAGATTGTGCCCGAAGGCGTCGAGGGGCGCGTGCCCTATCGCGGTCCCCTGTCCGAGACGATTCACCAACTGGTGGGCGGCTTGCGGTCGGGGATGGGCTATATCGGCGCGCGGAACCTGCAGGAGTTGCGCGAGAAGGCGCGGTTCATCCGCATCACCAACTCAGGGCTGCGCGAGAGCCATCCGCATAGCGTCTCCATCACGCGCGAGCCGCCGAACTATTGGACAGGAGGCGAGGAGTGAGGCGGCAACAAGGCTTCGAAGGCGTCTGGTGGGGCACGCTGACGGCGGGCGCGCAGCGGCTGCGCGTCGTGTTCCGCCTGCAACGCGACGCCGACGGGCAACTGCGCGGCACGATTGACAGCCTCGACCAAGCCGCGACGGGCATCCCAATCAGCGAAATCACGGTGGAGGGCAACACCATTCGCGTCCGTTCCGACGCGGTGCAGGGCGAGTTCGTCGGGACACTTTCGGACGACGGCAAGCAGGTTGCAGGCGTCTGGAAGCAGGGCGGGCAGGAGTTGCCGCTGACGCTAACGCGCGGCGAACCGCCCACACCCAAACGCCCCCAAGAACCCAAACCGCCCTTCCCCTACCGCACGGAAGAAGTGCGCATTCCCCACCTCAAGGAGCGGTTCGAACTGGCGGGCACGTTGACCATCCCCGAAGGCAAGCCGCCGTTCCCCGCGATTGTGTTTTTCACAGGGTCGGGCGCGCAGAACCGCGACCAAGAGGTGTTCGGGCACAAGCCGTTTCTGGTGCTGGCGGACTACCTAACCCGTGCGGGCTATGCAACGCTGCGCATGGACGACCGCGGGGTAGGCGGTTCAGGCGGCGACATGCGCACGGCGACCACGCTCGATTTCGCAGACGACGCGCTGTCGGGCGTGCGCTACCTGCAGAAGCGCAAGGAGATCGACCGCAAGCGCATCGGGCTGCTGGGGCACAGCGAGGGCGCGCTGGTGTGCGCCATTGCCGCCGCCAAAGCGCCGCGCGAGGTCGCCTTCCTGATTATGCTGGCGGGCACAGGCGTGCCCGGCGAGCAGATTCTGTACCGCCAAGCGGAACTGATGAGCCGCAAAGCGGGGCTTGCCGAGCCGCTGATCGAGCGCAACCGCGCCCTACAGCAGCGCGTGTTCGAGATCCTTAAACGCGAGCGCGACGACGCCAAAGCGCAGGACGCAATTTATGAGGCGATGCTCCAGTCGCTGGGGGCGGGCGCGAACCTGCCCGAAAACCAGAAGGCTGCCCTCCGCGCGCAAGCCGCCAACTACATCTCCCCGTGGTTCCGCGCCTTCATCACGCTGGATCCTGCGCCCTACCTGCGCAAGGTGCGCTGCCCCGTGCTTGCCCTCAACGGCGAACTGGACTTACAGGTAGACCCTGAGCAGAACCTGCCCGCCATCGAGCGCGCGCTGCGCGAGGGGGGCAACAAGCGCATCACCATACGCCGCCTGCCCAACCTCAACCATCTGTTCCAGAAGGCAAGGACGGGGCTGATTACCGAATACACGGAAATCGAGGAGACCTTCAACCCCAACGCGCTGGAAGTGATTCGTAAGTGGCTGGACGAGACCGTGCGGGGCAAGAAATAGAAATGGTGACCCCAGGGGGATTCGAACCCCCGTCCTCCTGGCTGAAAACCAGGCGTCCTAGACCACTAGACCATGGGGCCAGCCGTGAGTAGTATACCCCAGCGCGCCAAGGGAATTGCAAGCCCTTGCGAGGAAGGCTTTTGTGGGGGCGCGGCAGGACTTCCGCAGCGAGACGCGAATCCCGCGCTTATGGAGGGCAACGATGCAAACCTACAGACTCTACATCAACGGTGAATGGGTAGACACAGGCACGCGCTACGAAGTGCGCAACCCCGCCAACGGCGAGGTGATTGCCGAGTGCGCCGTCGCAGGCGAGGCGGAACTGAACGCCGCCGTAGACGCCGCTGCACGCGCCTTCCCCGACTGGGCAGCCCGTTCCTACGAAGAGCGCGGCGAACTGCTGCGCGCCGTCGCGCAAGGCATCAAGGCACGCTACGAAGCGTTCGCCCTCGCCGAAACGCAAGAGACAGGACGCTGCCTGCGCGAAACGATGGCGCACGACATCCCCGCCACAATCGCCGTGTTCGAGTATTTCGCAGGCGTCGCCCCCGCTACACTCGGCGAGACCATCCCCGTTCCTGGCATGTACCTCAACTACACGCGGCGCGAGCCCTACGGCGTCGTCGGCGCAATCACCCCGTGGAACTTCCCGCTGTGGCTGGCAGCCATCAAGATTGCCCCCGCGCTGGCGGTCGGCAACACGATGGTTCTCAAGCCCGCGCCCACCACGCCGATTACCGCGCTGATGCTGGCGGAAGTGATGCACCAAGCGGGCATCCCTGCAGGCGTGTTCAATGTGCTGACCGACCCGACGCCCGCCACGCTTGGCGACCTACTGACCCGCCACCCGAAGGTGCGCAAGATCTCCTTCACGGGGTCTACGGCGGTTGGCGTGCGCGTGATGCAAAACGCCGCGACGCACATCGCCCCCGTGTCGCTGGAGTTGGGCGGCAAGTCGCCGTTTATTGTGTTCGCCGACGCCGATTTTGACCGCGCCCTCGCCCACGCCCTGCTGGCGAACTACTTCGCGCAGGGGCAGATGTGTACCGCCGCTACGCGCATCTTCGTCGAGCGACCAATCTACGAGCGGTTCCGCGATGCGTTCGTCGCCCGCGCCCAACGCCTGCAGATTGGCGACCCGTCAGACCCCACCACCGAGTTTGCGACCCTGCACAAGCGCGAGCAACTGGAGAAGACCGAGTTCTATGTGCGCACTGCGCTTGAGGAAGGCGCGAAACTGCTTGCAGGCGGCAGACGCCTCACCGAGCCGCCCTTCGACAAGGGCTTCTACTTCGCGCCGACCGTGCTGGAAGAGGTGCAGCCCACCATGCGCGTCGCCTGCGATGAGATTTTCGGACCCGTCGCGATGCTGATGCCGTTCGAGGGCGAGGCAGAGGCGGTGCGCCTTGCCAACAGCACCGACTACGGGCTGGCGGCGGGCGTCTGGACGCAGGACATCGGCAAGGCGTTGCGCGTCGCCCACCAGATTGAGGCGGGCAAGGTGTGGGTCAACTGCTACAACATGATTCCCCCGCAAGCGCCCTACGGCGGCTACAAACTTAGCGGCTTCGGGCGCGAACTCGGCTTGCACTGCCTGCTCGACCTCTACACGCAGGTCAAAAATGTGCAGGTAGACCTCAGCCCCGACTATTTTGAGTGGTTCGGGTAGGCTCCCCACGAGAAAACTCCTAACGAAAAAGCAGGGAATGCCATAATTAAGGGTACGGAGGTGTGAAATGCGAGTCTGGACGATTTTGAGTCTGCTGGCAGCGGCGGTTTGCTTAGGGTACGCGCAGGGGCAGACACAGGAAACGCCCCAGGAAGCCCCCAAGCCGCCAGTTCAGATTGAGGTTAAGAAAATTGCGCTTTACCCGTGGAGTTTCGCCGAGAACGAGCGCGGCACGAACGAGCAAGCCGTGCGTACCGTGCAAGAGCTGTTGCGTCGGTCGTTCGAAGACCGCGCGGGGCTGGAAATTATCCCTGAAGGACGATGCCGCTCTGTGTGGCTGCAACTGGGTAACGATAATGTTTCGCTCACTTACGAGGAGCCGGGGCAATTACCCCAGCTGCCCAGTCCGAAGAAATTGCTGGAGTTCGGCGAGGCGTTAGGCGCGGACTATGTGTGCGCAGGCACGGTCTCGTGGCGCGTGCGCTCCGTCTGGGTTGGACTGGGACCCAAAACGAAGGCGGAAGCCACGGTGAATGTGATTATCGTCGATGTGAAAAAGCGCGAGATTGTGGTTGATGTGCGCGACTTCTCGTCGGGAAGCAACAAAGCGGAGAAGTGGTACGAGACGGCGGGCGCGCTGCTGGTGTCATGGGGCATTACACTCTTCAGCGGTGGACCGAAGACGCCGCACATGCAACGCGCAGGCGTGATTGCCGTCGGCGCGGCAATTGAACCCTTCTTCGCCGCCACAGGACGCAAAATCGACTGACCTTTAATCGCCTACCCTAATCCCTCCCGCCTCTGGTAGGGCGAAACGCTCTGCCAGAGGCGTGCGTCTTCTACCAATCGCATAGGCAAAATTTACGAAAACCAGTGAGATTGAAGACCCCCTCCTTAAGGTTCCCCCTGCACGCAGGGGGAACCGATGGGCTTGGTTCCCCTCGCGAAGCGGGGGGAACCTAAAGGAGGGGGGCAATTGATAAACTCTGCCCGTGCGATTGGTATTCGAGTATACTTCTCGTCGGAGGCGCACGATGCGGTGGCTGTGGCTGTGTGTATGGCTTACGCTGGCGGGGCAATCTGCGCTTGCCCAGGTGACGCTTGCTGACGACCCGCGCTTGCAACCGCGCATCACCCTCTGGCTGAAGATGGAACCCCTGCGCGATGTGTTGCGCACGGTTAGCAAACAAACAGGCGTCTCCCTGCGCTGCCAAGACGCCATCCAGCACCACAAGGTGTCTATCTTCGTGGAGAACCGCCCTGCGGGGGAGATCCTGACGCAGTTAGCGTCGTTGTTTCGCTATGCGTGGCGCAGGGATGGGGGGGAGTATGTGTTGTATGTGCCTGACGAGACGCGGCAGCAGGAGGAGGGTGTGTTGCGTGCGGCTCGCGAGGCGCGTGTGCGGGCGTTGCAGGATGTGATCCGCTTTGCGCGGGAGGCTGTCAACAATCCGCCTGCTGAAGCGGAGGACGACGATTCGTTCTGGAATCTCCCGCAACCAAGTGAAGACGCGCCGCCTGAAGAGTGGAATCGGTGGTTGGCATATTGGTATCGTCCTTGGGAGGCAACGCGCGAATATGCTCAAAAGCGAGGCAATTTCCCAGAGTGGATCTTCGAAGACGCAGTGCTGTTGGCGTTGCTGGCGAAGATGCCGCCGCAGGCGGAACGCGCCCTGCTGAATGGGCAACTGGTCGGGTTTAGCACGCGCCCTATGCCAGGGGTCTATCCGCTGCCTGAAAGCATTATCGCCTCCAATTATATGCGCGGCTACGAATGGGATGAGGCGACAAATCAAACCCGTGCCGTCCAGCAGAACCCTCCGTACTGGGGGCTTTGGATTCGGCTTCCAAAGCGTGGAAACTACTTGGAGTATGAAATGGTTTGGTTCTCGCGCGACCGCTACTCTTCTGGGAACCGTTCGCCTTCTGAGCCGGAGTTGAATCGCATGATGAAACAGTTTTTATTCTACACGGTACCCTATGTGCGCGACCATCCGTGGCTTGCCCAGTGGCGGGCGTGGGCGACTCCTCAGAAGGCGTGGGAACCGCGCATCCCCGAACGCGCCCTCACTGAGCGCAATGACCGCGCCAAGCCGCAGTCCCCTTCGTATGTTCTGGATCGAGATTACTCGAACAACCTCGTCAACAGCGCCGACCTACTGGAATGGTTCGCGTGGAGTACGCGCCTACCCGTCATTAGCGAGTCGTTCCGAACAGATTCGGCGTGGCTTCGGGAGTTGAATCTCAAAGCGCCTCGTGATGTGCTTCGGAAGTTGTCGGAACGCGCGTGGGTGCGAGTTGACGAGTCGGGCTATGTGCTGCGGCGTGTGGAGTTGTATTGGGCGTGGCGCCTGGTGGAGTTGCCCGAAGATTGGCTGCGCCCGCTGGAGCAACGCTTTGCCCAGCAGCGCTGGCTGGACTTAGAGGATTATGTCGCCCTTGCGGGACGCATGACCGATGTGCAGGTAGACTATTACAAACGCGATAGCGTGTCGCTCTCGTGGACATCCCCAATTTGGCTCACTGTGCGCTTTCCTTGGGAGACCCTGACCCAGAGCCTACGCGGGCTGCGATTCTTAGCGTCGCTGAGTGCAACTCAGCGCAGGCAGTTGCTTAGCGGCGATTGGATACCCGTCAGTACCTTGACGCTTCCTCAACGACAGCGATTCCGAGAGGCACTTGAGGACGGCTTTCCACCGCCTGAGCAACTCTTGAGAATCGATTTTCCGTACCGATGGGAGGATCCGCGTCAGTTTCCGCTGTTGGGATGGTCGGAAGAGAGGCGAACCGCAGAGCTGTCCCCTGTAGACACGATGGCGTTTCGGCTGAAGCATTACACCGAGTACCCGTTGAGCTACGACATCCCAGATGAGATAGGACTCGCACTGCGTTACTACATCCCTCGCAGAGAAAATATTCGTCTTCCTTCTGGGTTTGATCCCAGCGAAGTTGAACAGTGGCAAAAAGAGGCGGAGCGGTACGCTATCGAGAGTTTGCTACAGAGGTTCAAGGAGGAACAAGCAATGCATCTCTACCTTGTCCACACGCAGGGCTACACGCTGGAGTTGCAAGCGCCACCCGCGCGACGCAGAACCTACTACATCTTCCAGCGGCGCGCTGAACTTGTGGATGTGCGCACGCTGGAGGCGAGACTCAAGGAGGTGGAGAAGCTCAATGAAGATACCCAAGCCAACGGACCCTGAGGACGAATCGGCATGGCGCGCCTTTCTCAGGGCGTGCGAGCGTCATCACGAAAGTCTGCGCGGGCGCGTCCCCGAACACGCGCTTGCGCTCCTGAAACTCGAGGGCGTAGACGATGGACTTCTCGTAGAAGCTGACTACAATCGCGCCGAACGCACTCTCAAGGTGGTGCTTCGCTGCGGACACCTGCAGATGGGGTACTACGACCTTGTCTTGCAGTTCCACGACGCGGAACTGTCACCGCGCAATCGGCGAATCTTGCGGCAGATTGCAGAAACGACGCAATCCTGCCGAATCCACGAGTTTGACCTCTACCGTTTCGAGTTGGACTTAGCCTCCGATGGGGCGCTGATACTGCGATTGGAATTCCTTGGTTTCAATCTGCCCGATGCATGGGTAGAAATCCGCTGCAGTGCGTTGGAGTGGCATACGGAGCCGCGCCCCAACCAAGAGTTGCCCAACATTCCACGCTACCGCGAACGCTGACAGTTCAGTGTTGTATCAGCGTGTCAAGCAACGCACACGAATGGCAGACGAAACGCGCTCTGCCTCTGACTCGTCTCCCACTGCGGAGGAGGTACAGCGATGCATCGTGGGCAGACATGGATGTGGATATGGATTTGGATAATGATGCTTGGGATGTGGCTTGCGATACTTGCCGCGCTTGCAGGGTGCGGCGGCGCGACGAGCCATCAAATCATCACGGACTACAAGGGGAGCCTGCAGGGAATGGTGGTTGCGCCCCCGAACGGCGCGCGGGATGTGGACACGCGCATCAAGCCGCGCATCGCGTGGCGAGGCGACGCCCAGCCGCCTGCCGTGTTCAGCGTCTCGCTCAAGTACCAGCGTCAAGGCGGCGACTTTGACCCCGTGCGCACGCGCTTGGAACGGCTCGGCGAGAAGGAGTGGCAACTCGTGCCGACCTTCCCGCTCTCGTCGGGCACGCTCCACGCGATAGTCGTCACCGCGCCCAACGAGCGCGTCGAGTCGTGGTTCATCACGGAGGGCGACCCCGTTTACTTCCGCTCCGCGCCGCCCACCGAGCCTGCTGCCGACGCGGACGACGGCGCGGCGTTTGAACACACAATCTACTACCACCCACTGCCGAAGTGAACACACCCACATCTTTGACCGCCCCGCCCGTCGGGTACAATTGCTTGTGATGAGCAGCCCGATTGGTCGCGAGGTGTTGCAGGTTCCCGTCGAGGAGGAGATGAAACGCTCCTACCTCGACTACGCGATGAGCGTGATTATCGCCCGCGCGCTGCCCGATGTGCGCGACGGACTCAAGCCCGTGCAGCGGCGGATTCTGTATGTGATGCGCGAACTCGGCTTGACCCCCGACTCGCAACACACCAAGTCGGCGAAGGTGTGCGGCGAAACCACCGCCAACTACCACCCGCACGGGCAGGAGGTGGTCTACCCCACGCTGGTGCGCATGGCGCAGGACTTCAACATGCGCTATCCGCTGGTGGACGGTCAGGGGAACTTTGGGAGCGTGGACGGCGACCCGCCTGCTGCCATGCGCTACTGCCTCACAGGCGACGCGCTGGTGCGCACAGCGGAGGGGCTAATTCCGATAAGCAAGTTGGCGAGCGCGGAGGCAGGGGCGGAGGTCGCGATTGATATTGCCGTCCGCTCCGCAGGCGGGCGAACCCAGCGCGCCGAACGGTGGTTCGATTGCGGCGAGCATCCGACTCTGCGCGTGCGCACACGCTACGGCTACGAACTCATAGGCACGCCGAACCACCCCGTGCTGGTATGCCTTGCGGACACTACGGGCAAGCCGCGCCTCGCGTGGAAAACGCTGGACACGCTGCAAGTGGGCGACTACCTCGTGATTGATCGGGGCATCGAAACACAAGCGGGAACGCCTGTAGACCTCACCCCGTACTACCCAGACCTCTCTCCTGCGACGCGACGCCACGCGCTGCCGACGCAACTGGACGAGCCGCTGGCGTTCCTGATGGGTGCGCTGGTCGCTGAGGGCACGCTGGCAGACGACCGCATCGAGTTCACCTGCACGCCAGGCGAGTTCGCCGACGAGTTTGTGCGCTGCTGGGCGCGCGTCTTCCCCGACTGCCGTCTGCACCAGTGGCTGCGCCCGCCTGTCGGTTTCGGCAAGCGCCCGTTCTGGCAGATGCAGGTCGTCAGCCAGCAGGTGGTGCGGCTACTCGGCAACTTGGGGCTGCACGGGCGTTCGGCGGAGCGCGTTGTGCCCGAGGCGATTTTGCGCTCGCCGCAGGCGGTACAGGCGGCGTTTCTGCGCGGGCTGTTCGAAGGCGACGGAGGTGTCGAGCGCAGTGGGCGGAGCCTGATGCGCGTAAGCCTCGTCTCCGCCAGCAAGCGATTGCTACAACAGGTGCAGGTGATGCTGCTGCACTTTGGGATTGTGGCGCGGCTGACGCAGGACACGCGCGGCACGACTTGGCGGCTCATCCTCACAGGCGCACGCAACCTGCAGCGCTATGCCGCAAGTATCGGCTTTGTGTCCGAAGCGAAACGCAAGGCGTTGGAGGCGGTTTTGAATGATGCGACGGGGCGCGTGCTGTCCAAGACCGACTTTGTGCCGTACCTGAGCGCGTATGTGCGCCGAACAGCAACGCGCCACCGCGAGTGGCTGGGCAAGCACAACTTCGACCGACCAGAGCGGCTCGCCGACGCGCTCCCCCGCTTGCTGGAAGCCCTCACCCCTGAAGACGCCGAGTTCCTATGTGCCCTCGCCGAAGGACGCTACTTCTTCGACCCCATCGTCGCCATCGAGGACGCAGGCACGCAGCGCGTCTACTCGATTCGCGTGGCGAGCGACTGCCACTCCTTCGTCGCGAACGGGTTCATTAACCACAACACCGAGGCACGCCTCACCCCCATCGCGATGGAGATGCTCGCCGATATCGACAAGGAGACCGTCGACTGGATGCCGAACTATCTGCAGAGCGCGGAGGAGCCGACCGTGCTGCCCGCGCGATTCCCGAACCTGCTGTGCAACGGCGGGAGCGGCATCGCCGTCGGCATGGCGACCAACATCCCCCCGCACAACCTCAGCGAAATCGTCGACGCGCTCATCTATCGGCTGGAACACCCGAACTGCACGCTGGAACCCATCCTGAAACTGCTGCCTGGACCCGACTTCCCGACGGGCGCGCTGATTTTGGGCACGAAGGGCATCCGCCAAGCCTACGAGACAGGGCGCGGCAGCATCGTGATGCAAGCCAAGACGCAGATCGAACCGCTGGATGGCGGCAAAAGCGCGATTGTGATTACCGAACTGCCCTACCAAGTGAGCAAGGCGCGCCTGATCGAGCAAATCGCCGCGCTGGTCAAGGCAGGCAAACTGGATGGCATTACCGACCTCGCCGACTACTCCGACCGCACGGGCATGCGCGTGGTGATTGAACTGCGCCGTGATGTGAACCCGAACCGCATGCTCAACAGTCTGCTCAAGCACACACAGATGCGCACCACCTTCGGCGCGATTCTGCTCGCGCTGGTGGACAATGTGCCGCGCGTGATGAGCCTGCTGGACTTGCTGGATCACTATCTGGAGCATCGGCGCACCGTTATCGAGCGGCGCACGCGCTACGAACTCTACCGCGCCAAGTCGCGGGCGCATATCTTGGAGGGGCTGCAAATCGCACTCAACTTCCTGGACGAGATTATCCGCATCATCCGCCAGTCGGAGACCGCCGAGGTCGCCCGCCGCGAGATGATTCGCCGATTCGCGCTCACTGTGCTGCAGGCGGACGCAATTCTGAACACGCAACTGCGCCAACTCGCGCGGCTGGAGCAGGAGAAACTCGCCGAGGAGTACCGCGGACTGTTGCGCGAAATCACACGGTTGGAGCATATCCTCTCCGACCCGAAGCAGGTGGAGCAGATTATCAAGGACGACCTGCGCACCCTCAAGGAGAAGTACGGCGACGGGCGACGCACGCGCATCATCGCCCGCGAAGCGGAAGACATCTCGGAAGAGGAACTCATCCCCGAAGAGGAGACGCTCGTGCTGATTACGCGCGACGGGTACATCAAGCGCGTGTCGATGGACGCCTACCGCTCGCAAAAGCGCGGCGGCAAGGGCGTGATTGCCACCACCGCCCGCGAAGAGGACGAAGTGGAACACCTGTTCCAAGTCAGCACGCACCACTACATCCTGTTTTTCACGGATCGCGGGCGCGTGTACCGCCTCAAAGCCTACGAGATTCCCGAAACCTCGCGTCAGGCGCGCGGCACGGCAGTGATTAATTATATCAACATCCAGCCTGACGAGAAGGTGACGGCGACGGTCTCGGTGCGCGATTTCGCCAGCGAGGGCTACCTGACGATGATCACGCGCGGGGGCGAGATTAAGCGCACCGCGCTCAACGAGTTCGCGAACCTGCGCAGCAACGGCTTGAATGCGTTTGACCTCGAAAGCGGCGACTCGCTGGGATGGGTGCTGCACACTTCGGGCAAGGACGATGTGCTGCTGGCGACGCGCGCGGGACTGGCGATACGCTTCCCCGAATCGGATGTGCCCGTGCGGGGTCGCACGGCAGGCGGCGTGAAGGCGATTCGGCTCGGCAAGGACGACGCGCTCGTTGCTGCGTGTCGCGTGCAGCCCGACGCGCTGCTCTTAGTCGTCTCCGAGAACGGCTTCGGCAAATGCACGCCGCTTACGGAGTACCGCGTGCAATCACGCGGCGGCAAGGGCATCTTCACGATGAATGTCACGCGCAAGACGGGCAGCGTGGTCGCGGCGGAGGTCGTCGAGAAGGACGACAAGGTCATCCTCGTCACCGCGAACGGCAAGGGCATTCGGCTGCGCGTGGCGGATCTGCGCATCACGGGGCGCATCGCGCAAGGCGTGAAACTAATAGACCTCGCGCCAGGCGACACAGTGGCAGCGATTACGCGCATCGTGCTGGGCAAACGCCTGCATGCAGTGGACGCCTCGCGCGACGGACAAGACGCGAGCGCATAGCGAAGCCTCTCAAAGACAAAACTGCCTCACAGCCCTAAAATCTCTCGCGCTCCAGGCGTGCGTTGCAGTTCGTCGCGCGAGAGTCGCCTTTGAGTTTCCCAATCTGGCTCCACCTTCCAGAGGCGGTACGCGCCCGCGTGTTTGTCCCACTGCCATATCTTGCGTGCGAATAAGCATCGCTGGCGGGCAATCTGCGAGTAGTGCGGCTCATCTAACTGAATGGTGAGCCACGACTCCACAATCTCCCAGAGCCTGTCTCGGTTCACATCGCGCGCTTCTGCGCGGAAGCGACCCTCACTTCGGTAGAGCCAACGCGCTTGGGTGGGGCGTATCATCTGTAGAACGCCCGCAGCACACGCCTGCCCGTCCACCCAGAAGAAGATTTCGTCCCTGCCGTCGCGGTTCAGGTCACGCACCAGCAGTGTGCCACCACTGCCGTGCCCGACGAGCTGCTCCCAGAGACGCCTTGGCGGCTGAGCGGCGCGCGGCTCCAAGACAACTACATAGACATTGCCAGGCTCTTGATAGCTCGGCTCCCCCGCACGGGCGGCGGCGGTTTTGCGCACCAGCGCAACCAGGCAGCGCCGTGCAGGCAGCAAGCGCGCTGAGCGCGCGGTTGCCAGCACCTCAATGTAGTCGGCGGCGAAGGCAAGCGCGATCTGCGCCTTGTCGTCTCGCGAAGATTGGCTCATGGCTATCCCCGTCAAGCCCCGCGCCCGTCCATCAGCGCGAGGAACTCGTTGAAAAACGGGCGGCTGTCCCACGGTCCAGGCGCGGCTTCAGGATGGTACTGGAGCGTCATCACCCTCAAGTCGCGATGACGCACGCCCTCCACCGTGCCGTCGTTGAGGTTGATGTGCGTCAGCTCCAGCCCCGTGCCGTCCAAACTGTCGCGATCTACGGCGTAGCCGTGATTTTGCGCGGTGATGTCCACGCGCCCCGTGAGCAAGTTCTTCACAGGATGGTTGCCCCCGCGATGCCCGAACTTGAGCTTGTAGGTGCGCGCCCCCAACGCCAGACTCACTAACTGATTGCCCAAGCAGATGCCCGCAACGGGAACCTTACCCAGCAACTGACGCACAGTCTCAATCACAGGCTGCAACCGCGCGGGGTCGCCTGGACCAGGCGAAAGCAACACCCCGTCGGGCTGATACGCCAGCACCTGCTCGGCAGTCGCCGTCGCAGGCAGAATGATCGAGCGCACCCCCAGACTGGCTAAACGGCGCGGGATGTTCCACTTCACCCCGCAGTCTAGTATCACCACGCGCTTGCGGTAGTGGTCGTCGGGCGCGTCGATGGGTTCCATCCCGTCGTAGCCCCACTTGTAGGGTTCAGGTGTCGTGACGCGGTACACGAAGTCTTCCTCGTCGTAGCGGGGGACGGTCTGCAGGCGGTGGAACGCTTCGTCGGGCGTCTCGTCGGTGGTGATGGTCGCCATCATCACGCCATAATAGCGCACGCGCAGCGTGACGGCGCGGGTGTCAACGCCGCTAATCGCCACTATCCCGCGCGCGGCGAGGTAATCGTGCAGCGCGGCGCGCGCTCGCCAGTTGGACGGCGTCTCGCACGCCTCGCGCACCACAAAGCCCGCCGCCTGCGCCCGACGCGACTCGTCGCTTTCGTCGTTCACGCCGTAGTTGCCAATCAGCGGGTAGGTCATCAGCACGATTTGCCCTGCGTAGGAGGGGTCGGTGAGGATTTCTTGGTAGCCTGTCATGCTGGTGGTGAACACCAGTTCGCCTGTGGCGCGTCCCGTCGCGCCCAGCGACTCGCCCGCAAATACGCTCCCGTCTTCCAGCACCAGATGCGCCCGCATCGGGAAGGAAGTATACCTCCCGAAGCGCTCCCCAAGACACAGCCTTACCCTTTGTAGGGGGCAACCCTCGTGGTTGCCCCACTTATGGCTGCCTTCCCGTATGCGGGGTATAATCCCACCCGATGCAAGGGCAGTTCCGACCCCAGACGCCGATGCTGCAGCAGTATTTTCGCCTGAAGGCAGAGTACCCCGATGTGCTGCTGGCGATGCAGGTCGGCGACTTCTATGAATTCTACGGGGAAGACGCCGAAATCGCCGCGCGCGAGCTGGAAATCGTGCTGACGGGGCGCGAGGACGGCAGCAACGGGCGCATCCCGATGGCGGGCGTGCCCATCCACGCCTACGAACGCTACCTCGCCAAACTCGTCCAAAAAGGCTACCGCGTCGCCATCTGCGACCAAATCGAAGACCCCAAACTCGCCAAAGGGCTGGTCAAACGCCGCGTCACGCGCGTGCTGACCCCAGGCACCGTCGTGGAAGACTCGATGCTCGACGCGCGGGCGAACAACTACCTCGTCGCCGCCGTGCTGGGCGACCCGATTCACGGACTGGGCGTCGTCGATGTCTCCACAGGCGAATTTTTGGCGACCGAAATCGCAGGCGAGGGACGCCTGCAGAAACTGCTTGACGAACTGTTCCGCCTGCAACCCGCCGAGGTGCTGGTGCCCGAAGACCAAGAGGAACTCATCCAGACCTTGCGCGAGCAACTAAGCGCGACGATTACACCCGTACCGCTGCAGGAATGGGTCGGGCGCGAGGCGCGCGAAATCTTGCTGCGCCACTTTGGGGTGGAGTCGCTGCGCGGGTTCGGCTGCGAGGAGTTCACGCGCGGGCTGGATGCCGCCGCACTCGCCCTGCGCTACCTGCAGCAGAACCAGATGACCGCCTTAGAGCATATCCGCACGCTGGCGACCTACTCGGTGGAGCGGTTTATGTACCTTGACGCGACGGCGCGGCGACATCTGGAGCTGACGCA
Source organism: Synechococcus sp. RC10A2 (assembly GCF_047502605.1). Classification (NCBI taxonomy): domain Bacteria; kingdom Bacillati; phylum Cyanobacteriota; class Cyanophyceae; order Synechococcales; family Synechococcaceae; genus Synechococcus; species Synechococcus sp. RC10A2. Next base: position 158,063 of record NZ_JANSHP010000042.1, on the reverse strand, counting down.
GAACCTGATGGATGGCACGCGCCGCTACACGCTGCTGGCGAGCATCGACAGCACCTGCACGCCGATGGGCGCGCGACTGCTGAAACGCTGGCTCGACGAGCCGCTGCTGGAGCCTGACGCCATCGCTGCGCGGTTGGACGCTGTAGACGCGCTGGCGCAGCAGAGCATTCGCCGCGACGCACTGCGCCAGATGCTGCGCCCACTGGCGGACTTGGAGCGGCTTGCCGCACGCGCCAGCACGGGCACAGCGAATGCCCGCGACCTCGTCGCCCTGCGCCAGTCACTGCAACGGCTGCCCGCCTTGCATGCGGAAGCGGACGCCCTGCTGCGCGAGCTGCCCCAGCCGCCGACGCTGCTGGCGACGCTTGCGCCGCGCCTTGCGCCCCTGAATGACCTCTGCGCCCTGCTGGAACGCGCCCTCGTGGACGACCCACCCGCTGACCTCAAATCGGGCGGCGTCATCCGCGACGGCTACGACCCCGAATTAGACCGCCTGCGCCAAGTGCGCACCGACGGCAAACAGTGGATTGCCCAACTGGAAGCCAAAGAGCGGCAGCGCACGGGCATCCCCAGCCTCAAGGTCGGCTACAACGCCGTCTTCGGCTACTACTTGGAGGTCTCCAAGCCGCACCTGAGCAAAGTGCCCGCCGACTACATCCGTAAGCAGACGCTGGCGAACGCCGAACGCTTCATCACCCCTGAACTCAAGGAGCAGGAGGCGATTCTGCTGGGCGCGGAGGAGCGCATTAACGCGCTGGAGTTCGAGCTGTTCACGCGCGTGCGAGGCGAGGTCGCCCGCCACACGCCACACCTGCAGTCGCTGGCGAAGGCGATTGCCGAGCTGGATGTGCTGTGTGCGTTTGCCGAGAACGCCGTGCGCCACCGCTATGTGCGCCCCGTGGTGGACGCTGAAGACCGCATCCATATCGTGGGCGGACGCCACCCCGTCGTGGAGCGATTCAGCGAGAAGCCGTTTGCGCCCAACGACTGCCGTTTAGACCCCACCCAGCGGTTGATTATCCTGACAGGTCCCAACATGAGCGGGAAGTGCCTGTCGGGCGAGACGCTGGTGTTTACAGAGCGGGGCATTCAGCGATTGCACGACCTTGCGCCGCCCGACGCGCCGCTGAACGCTTTTGCGCCGATAGATACCCGCGTGCGGACGCGCGACGGCGTGCAGCGCGCAACGCAGTTCTACTCTGGCGGGGAGCAAGCGACGATTCGGCTGACCACGCGGCTGGGGTTCACGCTGGAGGGCACGCCTGACCACAAGGTGTGGACACGCCGCGAAGATGGTTCGGAGGGCTGGACGCGCCTCGGCGACTTGCGCCCAGGCGATTGGGTCGCCCTCGCGCGCGGGTTCGAATGCTGGGGCAACCAGACGGAACTGCCCACTTTTGACCCCCCCTCCTTGAGGTTCCCCCCGCTTCGCGAGGGGAACCGCGTGCGAGTGAAGGTTGCCGCGCTTCGCGAGTGGGACTGTGGTTCCCCCTGCTTGCAGGGGGAACCTAAAGGAGGGGGTCAAAAAACCTTCATCCACCCGCGCGAGCAGGAGTGCAAAGTTCCGACCCATCTCACGCCTGATCTTGCCTACTGGTTGGGGCTACTCATCGGCGACGGCACGATAACTTATCGCAACGCCATCGTCTTTTCCACGAAAGACCCGTTCCTCGCAGAGCAGTTCTGCGAACTGTCTGAGCGACTGTTCGGCTACGCGCCCACTCGCAAGGCAAACGGCAAGGACTACTCCATCTCCAGTGCTTACTTGAGGCAGTGGCTGCACCAGATTGGATTGGATTATGCAACTGCAGCGACGAAGCGCACGCCTCAGTGCATCCTCTGTGCCCCACGCGAGTGCGTCGTAGCCTATCTGCAAGGACTGTTCGATACCGACGGCTATGTGGAGCGCAAGTACGGGAATGTGTTCCTCACCACCGCCTCGCGCCTGCTTGCGCTGGAGACCCAGATGCTGCTACTTAACCTGGGGATTGTAGCGTCGTTGCGCAAGAAGACCATCAAAAAAGGTACTTACTACGAGATCGCCGTTCACGGGGAGGATGCAATCCGTTTCCACCAACAGATAGGGTTCCGCCTTGAAAGGAAGAAACAACGCGCCTTACTCGCCTCCGAAGTGCGCCGTCCAAACAAAGGCGGGATACCTCATTTAGCACCCCTCCTAAACAACATACACCAGCGCATCGTATCCTCCCGCACCAAATGCCGTGCGCTAAAGTCCTGCAAGGCGGTCGAGTCGCTGTTTTACACTTACATCCCAAACGGCAGAAACCCGAGCTACGCCGCACTGAACCGATTAGTTCAATACTGTCGGGAAAACAATATCGACTGCCAAGAGCTGGAGTTGCTTCTGATGCAGGGCTACTTCTACGATCCCATCGTCCGCCTTAAACCCAGTCGCGCTGTCGTCTACGACTTGAATATTGAGCCTGACCATAACTACATCGCGCAGGGCTTCGTTAGCCACAACTCCACCTACATTCGCCAAAACGCGCTGATTGTGCTGATGGCGCACATCGGTAGTTTCGTGCCCGCCGAACGCGCCGAAGTCGGCTTGGTAGACCGCATCTTCACGCGCGTCGGCGCACGCGACGAACTCGCCACAGGGCAGTCCACCTTCATGGTGGAGATGACCGAGACCGCCAACATCCTCAACAACGCGACCCCGCGCAGCCTCGTGATCTTGGACGAAATCGGGCGCGGCACCAGCACCTACGACGGGCTGGCAATCGCGTGGGCGGTCGCCGAGTACCTACACGCGATTGGCTGCAAGACGCTGTTTGCGACCCACTACCACTACCTCAACGATTTGGCGAACCGATTGGAGGGCGTCGCCAACTACCGTGTCGCCGTCAAGGAGCAAGGCGACCGCATCGTGTGGCTGCACAAGGTGCTGCCTGGCGGTACGGATCGCAGTTATGGCGTGCATGTGGCGCGGATGGCGGGCGTGCCCCCAGAGGTGGTGCAGCGCGCCGAGCAAATCCTGCGCGAGTTCGAACGGCGCGGCGTGCAAGGCGCGGTTCAGCCGCCCACCAGCGACGCGCCGACCGTCCGCACCAAAAAACTGCAACTGACCCTTTTCGAGGCGGAGATGCATCCCGTGCTGGAAGCCCTCCGCGCGCTGGACATCGCCACCCTCAGCCCCGTCGAAGCCCTGCTGAAACTGGACGAGCTGAAACGCAGGCTGGAGTCATAGCTACGGAACCAGCACCGCCGCGCCGTGAATCTTGCCTTCACGCAGTGCCTGCAACGCCTCGTTCGCCTGCTCCAGCGGGAACGGCGTCGGGTGCGTCTGCACAGTGAAGGGACGAATACGCTCGAAAAACGCCGTACCGTCCTCGCGCGTCAGGTTCGCCACCGAACGCACGACCCGCTCGCCCCACAAAATGGCATACGGGAACGACGGGATGTCGCTCATGTGGATACCGCCGCACACGACGACACCGCCCTTGTCCACCGCCCGCAGCGCGGCAGGCACTAACTCGCCCGCAGGCGCGAACAGTATCGCCCCGTCCAGCGGCTCTGGGGGGATTTGGTCGGAACTGCCCGCCCACCACGCACCCAGCCCCCGCGCGTAGTCCTGAGTCTCGTGGTCGCCGGGGCGTGTGAAGGCGAACACGCGCATCCCGTCGCGGATGGCAATCTGTATCAGGATATGCGCCGCCGCGCCGAAGCCGTACAGCCCCAGCCGATTGCCCACCATCTCGCGCCGCGCAATACGGTACGAGCGGTAGCCAATCAGCCCTGCGCACAACAGCGGCGCTGCGCTCACTGCGTCGTAGCCGTCGGGGATGGGGAACACATAGCAGGCGTCAGCGACGGCGTATTCGGCATAACCGCCGTCCAGCGTGTAGCCCGTGAACTTCGCGAAGGGGCACAGGTTCTCGCGCCCCGCCTCGCAGTACCGACATGTGCCGCAAGTCCAGCCCAGCCACGGCACGCCGACGCGCTGCCCGACCTGCAGCGCAGCGACCTCCGCGCCGAGTTGCGCCACCTCGCCGACAATCTCGTGCCCCAGAATCAGCGGCAGCTTCGGATTGGGCAGCTCGCCGTCCACAATATGCAGGTCGGTGCGGCACACGGCGCACGCCTGCACACGAATCAGCACTTGGTGCGCCTCGGGCTGCGGGATGGGCGCCTCGCGCAACACCAGCGGCTGCCCGACCGCCTCCAGCACCATCGCACGCATCGTACTCATACGCGCTCAAACAGCCCTGCCGCGCCCATGCCCAGCGCGGCGCACATCGTGACGAGACCGTAGCGCCCGCCTGTGCGTTGCAGCGCGCACGCCAGCGTGACGACCTGCCGCGCACCCGTGCAACCCAGCGGATGCCCCAGCGCAATCGCGCCGCCCAGCGGATTCACCCGCGCCATCGGCATCTCAAAGATGCAGCTCGACGCCAGCACCTGCGCCGCGAACGCCTCGTTGAACTCGATGTGGTCGATCGCGTCGATGCCAACCCCTGTGCGCCGCAGGAGTTTGGGGATGGCATAGGCGGGCGCGACGCCGAAGTCTTCGGGGGTCAGCGCGGCGGTTGTGTAGCCCACGAAGCGCAGCAGGGGCTTGATGCCCAGCGCGTCTGCCTTGCGTGCGCTTATCACCAGCACGGCAGCTGCGCCGTCGCTGCGCTGCGAGGCGTTGCCCGCCGTGATGATGCCGTCGGCGCGAAAGGCGGGCTTGAGTTTCGCCAGCGACTCCATGCTCGTGTCGCGGCGGGGTCCCTCGTCACGGGTGAGGGTAATCGCCTCGCGCTGGGGGCGTCCGCAGGCGTCGACGGTCTGCACTTCGGTCTGCACGGGCGCGATTTCGGCGTCGAACAGCCCTTCGTCTTGGGCGCGGACGGCTTTCTGGTGGCTCTGCAGGGCGAAGGCGTCCGCCTGCTCGCGCGTGACGCCATACTTACGCGCAAGTTGCTCCACCGACAGCCCCATGTTCAGGTAGGTGTTGGGCGCGTCGCGGAACAGAGTCGGGTTCGGGTGTGTGCGGATGTCCAGAAACGGCACGCGGCTCATGCTCTCCACGCCCCCTGCGAGGATGATGTCAGCGTCGCCTGCACGGATACGCTCGGCGGCGATGGCGACGGCTTCCAGCCCCGACGCGCAGAAGCGGTTCACCGTCGCGCCTGGCGTGCTTGGAGGCAGCCCCGCACGCAGGGCAGCAACGCGGGCGACATTCATCCCCGATTCGCCTTCGGGCGTCGCGCAGCCGAAGATGACATCTTCAATCTCGCTGGGGTCTACAGCGGGACATCGGGCGAGAACGGCTTGGATTGCTATCGCGGCAAGGTCATCAGGTCGGGTATGGCGCAGGCTGCCGCGCGGGGCTTTGCCGATAGGTGTGCGCGCCGCTGCCACAATCACGGCTTCGTTGCTCATGCGTGCCTCCACAAAACGAAAGGATACCTGATGGGGTTCGGGCGCAGCTACTCCGCCAGCGCGTACTCCAGCGTCGCGACACGCACATAGACACCGTTGCGCACCTGCTCTAAGATTAGCGACTGTGCGCCGTCGGCAACTTCGTCGCTGAGTTCGACTCCGCGCTGGATGGGACCAGGGTGCATCACGACGCACTCAGGCTTCGCAAGGCGCAGGCGTTCGGCGTGGATCTGGTAGTCGCGGCGGTAGGCGTTGAGGCTGGGCAGGAGTCCTTGCTGCATCCGCTCGGTCTGCAAGCGGAGCGCCATGACGACATCGGCGTCTTTGATGGCGGCGTCGGCGTCGTGAGTAAGCGTGGCGCCTTTTAGAGGCGCGTCGGGCAGCAGCGACGGTGGCGCACAGAGCCACACCTCCGCGCCCGCTTGCGTGAGCAGCGTCAGGTTCGACCGCGCGACGCGGCTGTGCCGAATGTCGCCGACGATGGCGACTTTGCGCCCCGCCAGCCACGGCGTGGTCGGGTCGGGCATGCCGTAGTGGCGCCACAGCGTGTAGAGATCAAGCATCGCCTGCGTGGGGTGTTCGTGTGCGCCGTCGCCCGCGTTCAGGATGGGCACAGTGGCGACCTGCGCGGCGGTCTGGGGCGCGCCCGCCTGCGGGTGGCGCATCACAATCGCGCGGATGCCTTGCGCGCAGAGCGTGCGCACCGTATCTTGCAGGCTCTCACCTTTGGCGACGCTGCTGGCTTCCGCCGTGATGACCAGCGGGTGATAGCCCAGCAGCACGCACGCCTGCTCGAACGCCGCGCGGGTGCGCGTGCTGGGTTCGTAAAACAGCAGGGCGATTAGCGCGGCGCGGGGCTGTATCGGCGGTGTGGGATTCGCCTGCAGGCGGGTACGCCAAGACTCCGCGCGGTTCAGTATCTCCGACACGGGCAAGTCAGCGGCGGTCAGCACATGGGGCATCGGCGCCTCCTATGGCAGGGGCGGAGCCGCCTTGCGCAGCACCACGCGGTCGCGCCCTTCCAACTCCATCAACTCCACCAACACGAACTCGCTACGGCTGGTGGGCAGGTTCTTGCCCACATAGTCGGGACGGATGGGCAGCTCGCGATGCCCACGGTCAATCAGCGTCGCCAACTGGATACAGGCGGGGCGCCCCAACTGCATAATAGCCTCCATCGCGGCGCGCACCGTGCGCCCCGTGTGGATGACCTCATCGACCAAGATGACGCGCTTGCCCGTGATGGGGAACGGCACATCGGTCTGGCTACGGGTAAGCGTGCCTGGCTTGCGTTCAATGTCGTCGCGGAACGGGGTAATGTCCACACTGCCGCACGGGATTCCGACGCCTTCGATTTGCGAGAGGGCGAGCGCGAGTCGTCGGGCGACGGGCGCGCCCCGACGCTGGATGCCAATCACTACAAGGTCTTTCGCGCCGCGATTGCGCTCTAAGATTTCGTGTGCGATGCGCGTGATGGCGCGGCGCATGTCCTCCGCGTCCATCACCACAACCTCGCCCTGCTCCGTCATCGTAGGGAGTATACCCGCTTTATTGCCAGCAGTCGTCGCCGAGCGTGCCCTCGTAAAGCGCCTTGCCGACGATAACGCCTTCCAACGAGGTGGACTGCGCCAGCGCACGCAGGATAGTCAGGTCGCTCGCATCACGCACGCCCCCCGAGGCAATCACAGGCACAGAGACCGTCTTGAGCAGCTCGATGAGCGGCTCAAAATCGACCCCCTGCAAGGTTCCATCGCGCTCAATCTGAGTGAAGATGATGCGTTGTGCCCCGCGTTGCGCCATCTCCTGCGCCACTTGGAGGTAGTGCGTCTCGGACAGCGACTCCCAGCCTGCGGTGACGGCGCGCCCCGACTTCACATCGAGCGCGCAGACGATGCGTTCACCGTACTTTTCGAACAGCGCGCCCGCGACTTCGGGCTGCTCGACGGCGAGCGTGCCGAGTATCACGCGGTCTGCGCCCGCGTCCAGCAGAGCGCGTACCGCCTCTTCCGAGCGGACACCGCCCCCAACCTGAACAGGAATTGCGACCCCGCCAATCACGCGCCGAATGAGTTCTAATTGAACTGGGTAGCCCGCGCGTGCGCCGTCCAGGTCTACGACATGCAGGCGCGGCGCGCCCCGCTGCGCCCAGTGCTGGGCAAGCGCGACAGGGTCGTCGTGGTACCGCGTCTCCCGCGTATAGTCGCCCTGAAGCAAGCGCACCGCGTAGCCGCCGCGCAGGTCGATTGCGGGAATCACTTCAAATGGCTTCATCAACCGCCAATTGTACCGAAGGAAGCCACGCGCCTATAATCGGGTACAATTCGGCGCGCTATGAAACTGTTCCGTTTACAAACCGAGCAGGTCATCCCTGCGCCGTTGGAAACCGTGTGGGACTTTTTCTCCAGCCCTGTGAATCTGAAACTGATTACGCCGCCCTATATGGGCTTCGATATTTTGACGCCTGTGCCCGATAGGATGGAGGCGGGGCTGATTATCGCCTACACCGTGCGCCCACTGTTCAATATCCCGATGCACTGGGTTACCGAAATCACGCATGTCGAGCCGATGCGCTTTTTCGTGGACGAACAACGGTTCGGACCCTACCGCTTCTGGCATCATCGGCACACCTTTACGCCTGTGGAGAGCGGCGTGCGGATGGAGGACTTGGTCTACTACGCGCTCAAGCAGCCGCTGATTGACGGCATCATTCACAAACTGCTGGTGCGTCCGCGCTTGGAGGAGATTTTCGAGTACCGCCGTCGCAAGGTGGAGGAGATTTTCGGCAAGGCGCGGGCGTCCCACGCAGAGGGTCTGACAACGGTCGGTTCAGCGTAGCGCTTTTGTAGAGGCGTATCCTGTGCGCGTTCTGCGGTTAGGATAACGAAGACGACCCGTCAGAAATCCTCTCGGAAGCTGGTCCTCGTCTAAGGTATACTCCTTGCTGATGGTGTCCCCTACAGCGCAAATGATGGCTACCGAGAGCGCTGCAGCGCGCACGCCCGCCCTGCAGCGCGTGCGCTTTACCCCCGAAATGTTCCACCGACTGGGGGAACTGGGGCTGTTGGACGACGAGACCCGCTACGAGCTAATCGAAGGAGATATCTATCCTATGACGCCCGAAGGAGCCGAACACGCTGCGCTGGGCACTGTGCTTGCCTACCGCTTGATGGAGCGTCGTAGTCAGGACTGGCATGTGCGAGTCGAGAAACCGTTGCGTTTGGGTGAAAGCGAGGTAATCCCCGACCTCGCGATTGTACCCGGTCGTCCAAGCGACTACCTTGAGCGGCATCCCGAGACAGCGCTGCTAATAATCGAGATTGCCCACAGCTCTCTGCCGCGCGACCGCTTGCTTAAACTGCCCTTGTACGCGCGAGCAGGCGTTCCAGAATACTGGATTGTGAACCTCTCGGAGCGGCGGGTGGAAGTCTATCGGGCGCCTGCAGGCGACTCGTATCAAGAGCAGCAGGTCTATGCTGCAGGGGCTACACTTGCACCGTTGTTCGCCCCTGATTGGGTGCTCGCGGTGTACGACCTACTGCACTGCGCGTAGCCGCGCACGCGCCTTACGCTCGGAAGGAGGGAAACGATGGAGAGCCGCACGGAAGCGTTGCTGAGTGAACTGCGTATGGCGTTGCAGCAGCCGAACGGCGCGCTGCAGCAGATGCTGGAAGCATATGCGCCCCAAGACTTGGCGGAAGCCCTCTCGCTGATGGATAGCCCCGCCGAGCAGGCGCACGCGCTGCTGCAAATGGACGAGGCGGTCGCCTCCGAGATTTTGGAGTATCTGGAGCCGTCGCTGGTCGACGAGATTTTCGAGCATATCCCGCTGGAGAAAGCCGCGCGCCTGTTGCAACTCATCCCTGCCGACGACGCCGCGCAAATCCTCGACGCGCTGGACGAGGCAAAGGCGGAGGCGCTCCTTGAACAGATGGCGCCGCCCGAAGCCCGTGAGGTGCGTGAACTGCTGGAGTACCCTGAAAACACCGCGGGACGCCTGATGGTGCGCCAGTATGTGCGCGTGCGACCCGACTGGACGGTGGAGATGACCCTCGACTACCTGCGGCAGGTCGGCAGCGAAATCGAAACGATTTACTACCTCTATGTGGTGGACGCGCGACAACGGCTAATCGGTGTCTGCTCGTTGCGCGATGTGGTCGTTAGCGACCCCAGTAAGCGCATCGAACAAATCATGGAGACCGACATCATCGTTGTCAAGCCCGAAACCGACCAGGAAGAGGTCGCGAACCTGCTCTCCAAGTATGACCTGCTGGCGGTGCCCGTCGTAGACGATTTGGGGCGCATGCTGGGCATCGTGACGGTGGACGATGTGGTCGATATTCTGGTGAGCGAGAGCACAGAAGATGTGCTGAAACTTGGTGGTGTGGAGGCGACCGAAGAGCCATACTTTCGGCAAACCCCGTGGCAACTGGTGCAGAAGCGCGTGCGCTGGCTTGTGTTTTTGTTTGTGGCGCAACTCCTTTCGGGGGCGGTGCTGCGCACCTACGACGACGCGATTCAGAAGGTCACTGCGCTGGCGTGGTTCATCCCGCTCTTGATTGGGTCGGGCGGCAACGCAGGGGCGCAGACGACCACCACCATCACTCGCGCGATTGCGCTGGGCGAAGTGCGCTGGCAGCAGGTGTTGCGCGTGATGGGGCGCGAGTTGCGCACAGGGCTGCTGCTGGGCAGTTTGGTCGGCGCTATCGGCATCTTGAATGCGCTTGTATGGACTCGCGCAGGCTATGCGTGGGAAGACCAACTCCGAATCGCGCTGACGGTCGGGCTGGCGCAGGTCGGGATTATCACGCTGGCGACTACGGTGGGCGCGTGCCTGCCCCTGATTGCCAAGCGGCTCAATATTGACCCTGCCGTGATGTCCGCGCCGTTTATCACCACAATCGTAGACGCCTCGGGGCTGCTGCTCTACTTCACTTTAGCGCGGTTGATTGTATTCAACTGATAGGATGGCTGCACGGCTGCGGTACAGGAACTCTGGGTTTAGGAGCGAACTACCGACGCGATGGCACGCGACAGGGACTTTGTGTCGATACGCTGGGTTGTCGCAGGCATCCTGATAGGGATTGTCGGGGGCTTGTGGCTCAACCGCGCGGGTGGCGCGGAATCGCCGTTGTTTGGCGTGGTGGGGCTGGGCGCAGACCTATTTATCCGCCTGCTGCGGATGGTGATCGTACCGTTGGTCGTCGCTTCGCTCATCACGGCGGCGGCGGGGCTGGATACGCGCTATCTGGGACGGCTCGGCGTCATCACGCTCGTCTACTACACGGCGACCACTCTGTTGGCAGCAGGGCTGGGGCTGGTGATTGTGAACCTTGTCGATCCTGGGGTTGGGGCAGCGTTGCAAGGCGCGCAGACGCCCAAAGAGATACTGGAACGCGAGCCGCCGACTTTCGCTGACCTGCTGCGCAACCTCATCCCTGCAAACCCGATTGACGCGCTCGCGCGCACCGATATGCTCCAGATTATTAGTTTCAGCCTGATTGTGGGCGTTGCGCTGAACATCATGGGCGATCGTGCGCAAGCGGTCAAAAGCTTCGTCAGCGAAGTGTTGGAACTCTCGATGGTCATCGTGCGCTGGGTGCTGTATCTGTTGCCTGTGGGGGTCGCGTTGCTGTTGGCGCGGGCGATTGGTCAGGCGGGCTGGGAAGTGTTCGCGCCGCTGGCGAAGTATATGGGCGCGGTGCTGGGCGGGCTGGCAATCCACGGGCTGATTGTGCTGCCACTTTTGGTGTGGGTGTTGGGAGGCGTGCCGCCGTGGCGGTTCCTGCCAGGCATCTCGAATGCGATGCTGACCGCGCTTAGCACCAGCTCCAGTGCGGCGACGCTCCCTGTGACGATGCGCACGGTCGAGCGCGAACTCAAGGTGCCGGGCTATATCAGCCGATTCTGCATTCCCATCGGCGCGACAGTGAATATGGACGGCACGGCGCTTTACGAAGCGGTCGCCGCGCTTTTCATCGCGCAGGCATATGGAGTGCAGTTAGAGTTCACGCAGCAAATCGTGGTGCTGTTTACGGCGGCGCTGGCGGCGATTGGCGCGGCGGGCATCCCCAGCGCGGGGCTGTTCACGATGGTGATTGTGCTACAATCGGTGGGGTTGCCGCTGGAGGGGATCGGGCTGATTCTGGCGGTCGATCGGATTCTGGACATGTTCCGCACGATGGTGAATGTGGAGGGCGACGCGGGCGGCGCGGTGATTCTGACCAACATCGTTGGGCGCAAGTAGACGGCTTGCATCAACAGCGCGATAGGGTATAATGGAGAGCGTCGGGGCGTGGCGCAGTATGGTTAGCGCGCTACCATGGGGTGGTAGAGGTCCCCGGTTCGAGTCCGGGCGCCCCGACCATGTGCGCCCGTAGCTCAGCGGATCAGAGCACCAGACTTCGGATCTGGGGGTCGGGGGTTCGAATCCCTCCGGGCGCGCCAAAAGATTGGCTTGGGTAGGTCTTCACCGCATGCCTTGAGACAGGTACGCCAGAGCGGCGTCCAGCAGGCTTGCGTCCACCTTTGTTTTTAGGGCGCGTTCGAGGCTCTTGCGCTTTATAGCGAGGCGGAAGCACTCGGCATTTGGGCACAGGTACGCGCCGCGCCCCAGCAGGCGCTGATAGGGGTCAAAGACAACTCGTCGGGATTGGGGGCAGCGTGCAAAGCGCAACAGGTCGTGTTTCGGGGCGGCGCGCCGACACGCGGCGCACCGCCGAATCGGCTCATGCGGACTTCTCTTTCTCCGCTTTGGCAATCTCTTCCTCCGAACGCACCTCCAGGCTCCAGCCCGTGAGCTGTTCGGCGAGGCGCACATTCACGCCGCCGCGCCCCACCGCTTGACGCAGCTGGTTGTTGGGCACGACCACCAGCGCGCTTTTGTTCGCCTTGTCCAGAATCACGCGGTTCACGCGGGCGGGGCTGAGCGCGTCGCGGATGAACTGCACAGGGTCGCTACTCCACTCGATGACATCGATATGCTCGCCGAACAGCTCGTTGCTGATGGCTTGGATGCGCATGCCGCGCTGTCCCAAGCATGCGCCGACGGCGTCGATGAGCGGGTTTTTGGAGTGGACGGCGATTTTGGTGCGCTCGCCTGCTTCGCGGGCGATGGCTTTGATTTCCACATCGCCGCTGGCGACTTCAGGCGCCTCTTGCGCCAGCAGGCGCGCCACCAGTTGCGGTTCCGTGCGCGAGGCGATGACCTTCATGTCGCGCAGGCGCGGTTCACGCCCACGCTCGGTCGGCGGGGCTTTGACCTCCAGTACCAGCACCTTCAGCGGCTCGCCGATCTCGTAGGTGTCGCGCAGGCTTTGATGCTTTTCGGGCAGCACCACCTCGATGCGCCCGTAGGAAAGCAGCACCTTCGGACCGATGAATCGCTCCACACGCGCGGTAATCACATCGCCGACGCTGGCGTTCAACTCGCGCATCGCATGCTCGCGCTCCAACTCGCGCAGACGCTGCGTCAGCACCTGGAAGGCGTTCTGCACGGCAATCCGACCGAACTCCGCGATGGAGGCTTCCATCTGCACCGTGTCGCCCACTTCCAACGCAGGGTTCAGCTTTTGCGCCTCCTCTAACGCAATCTGTGTACTCTCGTCGGTCACGACGCCGACCACCTCCTTCTCCACGAAGATTCGAAAACAGTTCGGCTGGTCAGGCGTGAACTTGGCGCGCACCCGCGCGTTCTGGGGCAGGTGCATCTGCTTGCGATAGGCGTTCGCGAACGCGCCTTCCAGAGTCGCCACCAAATCCGCGTAGGGGATCCCACGCTCGCGCTCCAACTGCTTCAGTATCTCCACGATTTCGTTGCAAACCATTGCGCATACCCCCTTCGGGGGCGTCTCGGCTGTTAAAGACAAAGAGTGGGCACAATCCCACTCTTCCTCTCCGCGCCGCCCATGAGAGTATACCCGACCTGTCATGGATTTGAGAAGCCTGTTCCACGATAGCCCTTACGACACTATTTCGAGTGGGCAGAGCGTCGCGTTGGTTGCCCGCACCCCCAGCTGACAAGGGTACATTGCTTGAGTTCGCTGCGTGTAGAGTATGCGCATTTTTGTAGCCCTCACCCCCAGCCCCTCTCCCACTGCGTGGGAGAGGGGCGCACGGCGGTGCGCCCTCCCCTCTCCCGCGAGCGGGAAAGGAGGACACAGGGGGTGATGGCAAAAAACCGTGCCTCTCCCCACGCACGCCCTGGGAAAAGTCTCCCCCGCTTCAGAGATTCTGCGCCGAACCGTTGTACCCTTATCAGGGGGAAGCCTTTGGGACGGGCGTTGGAAAATGGTTGCCTAATGGTCGCTTCGGGATCGGGCGCCCTTCCTGCAGCCACAGGGGGATTGACTGCACTTCGCGCACGCCCGACTTGTCCAGCGTCGCCTGTAGCAGCACCGCCTGCCGCGTTAGTCGTGAGCGTGGGGTGTGAATGAAGTTGCCGACGCTGTAGAACACATGCGCCGTGCCGACTCGCTCGTAGCCCTGTACGACATGTGGGTGGTGACCGACAATCAGCGTCGCGCCCCCTTCCACCAGCAGTTGAGCGATGCGCCGCTGCTTCGCGTTGGGGCGCGTTGTGCCCTCGTCGCCCCAGTGCGGGATGACGACCAGCGCGTCGGCGTTAGCGCGCGCCTCGTGCAGGATGGGCAGCACAGCGTCCAGCGTCGCCACGCCTGGCGTGCGCGCGCCTGCAGGAAACCCGCGCGGCACAACCGCTGTGAAGCACACGAATGCAGCCCGCAGTCCACCGAAGTCCACATACACGGGCTGTGCGGCTGCTGCGCGGTTTGCCCCCGCACCTGCCCACCAGACGCCCGCCTGCCAAAGGTAATCCATCGTGTCCAGCAGGGCGGTCGCGCCGTAGTCCATCGAGTGATTGTTGCCCAGCGAGGCCATCGAGACGCCTGCAAGGCGCAGATACATCGCCAGTTCGGGCGGGGCGCGGAAGGTGTACTCTTTGGGCAGCGGCGCGCCGCGCGTGCTGATGCAGCCCTCCAGGTTCAGCACCGTCCAGTCCGCCTCACGCAGTAGGGGCGCAATCGGCTCAAAAAAGTAGCCCAGCCCGCGCGCCCGCGCGATTTGCGAGACGCCCTTGCCGAAGATGATGTCGCCCCCAATCGCGATGCGCACGCGCATTCAGCCCTCCAGCACGCGCAGGTACTGCCCGACGATGTGTCCTTCCTCGAACTGCTGCAGCCACTCGTCGGGCGCAGTCGGCAATTGCCCTTCCAGCCCGCGCACAATCGCCGCCGCCAGCGCGTCCACATCGCCCACAGGAACCAGCGCGCCGTAGCGACCGTCGTCCAGAATCTCGCGTGGACCGCTGGGGCAGTCGGTACTGATCACGGGGCAGCCGCACGCCATCGCCTGAATCAGCGCGTTGGGCAGCCCCTCGTAACGCGACGACAGCACGAACACCCGCGCGCGACGCATGTAGGCAAATGGGTTCGGCTCGTAGCCAGGCATGGCAACGGCGTCGGTCAACCCCAGCGCCTGCACCAGTCGCCACAGGTCAGCGTGCAGTTCCCCCTCGCCGAGGATCAGCAGCCGCGCGGGGTGGCTCTGGCGCACTTGGGCAAAGGCGCGCAGCAGAGTGGGGTAGTCCTTCGCTTCGGTCAGCCGCCCGACTGCCAGCACGACAGGCGGCGCGCCCGCCTCGAACCACGGGTGCGATAGTGGCTCGTCGCGCGCCTGCCGTAGTCGCTCAGTAATCACAGGGTTGTAGATACACGGGATTCGGTTTTCAGGCAGTCCCGTCAGGCGCAGCAGGTCGTGCTGCACGCCGCGCGACACGGCGACAATCGCGTCCGCCTGACGGTACATACGGGCAATCAGCGCAGGCACGATGCGGTCTTTCGGCTTGACCGCCACGCCGAACTCGCGGGTGGGCGTGCTGGCTTCCCGCACGACAAGGCGCGTGGGAACCCGCGCCAGTCGCCGCGCCACAATCGCCACAAGGTTCGGCTGGCTCAGCGTACTTAGCAGCGCGTCGGGGCGTTCCCGTCGTAGGTAGCGCGCCAGCGGCAGGATTGTGCGCACAGCGCGGTAGGTGTTGAGGTCAACGATGCGCACTTCGGGGCACAGTTCCTTGCGCAGTTCGCCCTGCGGCTTCATCAGCACAACCTGCACGGTGTGCCCCAGCGCAGCGAAGCGGTTCGCCAGCGTGACCAGCACCCGCTCCGCACCGCCGACCTCCAGACTTACCGTAAACAGCGCGAGTTTCACAGCTATGCCCGTACCGCAACGATCCGAAACGAGTTCGCCCAGCGGATGCTCAGCGGGGTCAGCGCCATGAGAATTGCGTTCGCCGCGCGCACCAGCGGGCTGCCCTTCGCGCCCCCGAAGTAGGCGTACGCGCGGGCGCGGAAGCCGTAGGACTCAATCTGACGCGCCAACTCGAGCGGGTTGAACAGCCGTTCAATCACTGCGCCTGAGTAGGGGTTCACGGGGCAGGTCTCGCCCGTGAAGCGTGCGTTAGGCATCTCGCCTGTGGCGCGGTAGTGGCGCACGGCGTCCAGAATCGCGGGCTGGGTCATCCCGCTGGTGCGCCGCGCCAACTCGGCGATGGTTTGCGCGTCCAAGTCGGGGGCGCACTCGCGAATGATCGCTTCGCGTAGTTCGCGATACGGCTGCAGAATAGTGTGCCCCTCGAACTTGCCCGCAGGTCCGTTTTCGAACCGCTCCCAGATTTGGCGCGTTTTGTGCGCCAACTTGGGGTTCGCGCCGTTGTTGCCGTCGGCGATGATGAGTACGCCCCCTTTGCGCAGCCACTGCGCCGCCCGCTCCAAGAACCGCTCCACACTGGGGTAGTGCGATATCGCCTCGTTGGAGAGAATCATGTCGAATGCGCCGTGCGGGTAGTCCGCCTCTTCCAGCCCTACCTGTGCCGCGTACAGATTGGTCAGCCCATGCTCAGCGATCACGCGCTGCAGCACTTGGAGACGGTCGGCGTAGGGGTCAAAGCCGTGCCCCTCGGCGACACCCATAAAGTGCAAAATCACTAACTGCAGTCCCAGCCCGCAGCCGACATCCAGCACGCGCTTGCCCGTTGGGTCGAATCGTGCCAGCGCACACAGGTCATACACGAAGCGGGTGTATTCGCGGCAGCCTGCCAGTGTGCCCAAGCGCGGGTAGTAGTTCAGCAGTTCGGCGGCGTGTTCGCGGCGCGACTCGTCCCGCAGCACGGCTTGGTACAGCGCGTACACCTGCTGGGCGACTTGGGCGTAGTCGGGCATAGCAGGATTGTACCATACGCAGGGTACACTTCAAGTATGCACCCGACTGCGCTGCTGATTGTGGATGTGCAGAACGATTTCTGTCCTGGGGGCGCGCTGGCTGTGCCTGAAGGCGACCAGGTGATTGCCCCGCTGAATCGCCTCGCGGAAGCGATTGCCCAGCGGGGTGGGCTGGTGGTCGCCTCGCGCGATTGGCATCCGCGCACGACGCGCCACTTCAAAGCGTTCGGCGGCTTATGGCCCGTCCACTGCGTGCAAGAGACGCATGGCGCAGCGTTCCACCCTGGCCTGAAACTGCCCGACGGCGCGGTTATCGTCTCCAAAGGAACCAGCACGGAAGACGACGGCTACTCGGCGTTCGAGGGTCGCACGGATGACGGCAAGACGCTTCACGAAGTGCTGCAGGCGCACGGCGTGCGTCGGCTGGTGGTGGGCGGGCTGGCGACCGACTACTGCGTGCGGGCATCCGTGCTGGACGCGCTTCAGCACGGCTACGAGGTCGTCGTGCTGACCGACGCGATTCGCGGGGTGAACCTGCAGCCCGACGACAGCGCACGCGCCCTGCAGGAGATGCAGGCGCACGGCGCACACCTGATGCCCACAGAGGAAGCGCTACGGGACGATAATTAGCCCGCTGCTGGACGCCCCACGCAGCACCTGCTGCACAAATGCAGGCTCAGGCAGCGCGCCCTCAAAGCTGTGGCGGTCGTTAACCACTGTCTTCGGTACTGCCATCACGCTGTATCGGCTTGCCAGCTCAGGAAAATCCTCGCTGCTGACGCCCTCGGCGGTGATTAGGTCGCTTGCCATCGCCAACTTGTGCGCCAAGCGCACCGCCGCAGGGCAGTAGGGACAGCCGTAGGTCACGAACACCCGAATATGCACGGGGGTGCGCAGGTTCACCAGCATTAGGCGGCTGTCAGGCGACAGTCCAGGATCGCCCCTGCCGACATCCTCGATTGCCCCGACCAGCGACGCGAACTCGAAGCCTGCGGGCACGCCCAGATAGCGGATGCCGTAGTCTTTTTCTTCCGTGCGCACCACGATGGCAGGCGCGTGCGTGATGCCGTACTCCTGCGCGACGGTCGGCTCCGCTTCCAGCGCGTGCTGCTCCAGCGTCAGCTTGCCGCCGCTGATGCCTACCAACTCCTGTATCAACTGTGAGACCAGCTCGCTGGTTTCGGGCTGCTGGCTCGTGGTGAACACGACCAACTTCACTGTGTTCGGCAGCCCCGATAGCCGCTGCTGTAGCACTTGTCGGTCTTTCTCCTGTAGGATGGTCATCGTCGCCTCCAGTGTAGTGTTCCATGTTCGTTAGAGGAAGGTTCTATCCAAAAAGTTGCATCCTCAGTTTACCGCCTGCTCTCCAGTTGGGCGAGGGCGGCTTGGAGCGAGTCGGGGTGGTCGGCGATGAGGCGTTGCAGCACGGCGTTGGCGGCGTCGGGTTGCCCCTGCTGGTGGAGCAGGCGAGCATGCAGTAGCAGCCATTCAGGGCGGTCGGGCAGGTCGGGGTGGCGCGTGAGCGTCTCCAGCCAGCGCAGGGCGCGCGCCCGCTCCTGATGGCGTTCGGCATGGCGCAGCAGCGTCTGCAAGGTCGGCGCGTCCAGTGTGTGCAGTTGCTCCAGTTCGCTCAGCAGGTCGGTGGCGTCGGCTGCCTGTGCGTAGTCGCCATGCCCAAGCGCGCCTTGCACCGCTTCGCGCAGCAGGGGGCTTGCTTCGTCGAGGTCGCCCAGCATCGCCCACGCCGCGCCCTGCAGGTAGCGCACGCGCGGCACATCGGTCGCAGGCAACTGCTGCAGGTAGCGCAGCGCGTCGCCTGCCGCGCCCTGCTGCAGCGCACGCGCCGCCTGCTCCACCAGGTACTCGCGCTCGCCCTGCGCCCCAGCACCCCACAGCAGCGCAAGCATCAGCCCCGTCGCGAAGCCGCCTAAGTGCGCCCAGTAGCCAATCGCGGACGGCGTCGGCTGACCCGCCTCCAGAATCGCCCCTGCGCCCTGCAACAGCACCCACGCCAGCACGCCGACCCACATCGGCACGGACAGCCCCCACCGACTCGGCGACGCCCACACCAGGCGCACCCGCCGCCGATAGAACCGCAACGCGAAGTAGCCCACCAGCCCCGAAATCGCGCCCGAGGCGCCCACCAGCCCCTCGCGATACAGCGACGGCTGAATCGTCAGGCTCATCGCCCAGTGGACGCCAATCGCGCCCAGCCCGCTCGCCAAGTAAAGCGCCAGCCACCGCCACGCCCCCAGCGCACGCTCCACATAGACCCCAAACAGCCCCAGAAACAGCGCGTTTTTCAGCCAGTGCAGCCAGCCCGCATGCACAAACAGGCTCGTCAGCGCACTCAGCAGCGACGGCTGCGCAGGCACAAACCCCCACGCCTCTACCGACTCGGCGCGGGACGACAACCAGACCACAATCGCGGTATTGACCCCCAGCATGCCGAGGGTCGCGAGGGGCAACGGGACGCGCATGCGCGCCTCACCTGACCTTATGAGACGCTGGCGAACGCCTCGTCGGGGATGTCGAAGTTCGCGTAGGTGTGTTGCACATCGTCGTGGTCTTCGAGAGCTTCCAAGAGGCGCATCAGTTTCTGCGCGGTCTCGCCCTCCACACGCACAGTAGTGGTCGGCGTCAGCTCCAGTTGCGCTTCGGCGATGGGCAGCCCGCGCTCTTGCAACGCCTCGCGCACGCGGTGGAACTCCTCAACCGCCGTCAGCACGCGGTAGAACTCCTCCTCTTGGGTCACATCGTCCGCGCCCGCCTCCAGCGCAAGCTCCAGCAGTTCCTCTTCGGCGATGGCTTCGGCGGGGATGGTGATGACGCCCTGCCGCTTGAACTGCCATGCGACGCTGCCCGTCTCGCCGAGGTTGCCCCCGTGCTTGGAGAACAGGTGGCGCAACTCGGCGACGGTGCGGTTGCGGTTGTCGGTCAGGCATTCCACCATAATCGCGACGCCGCCCGGTCCGTAGCCCTCGTAGGTGATTTCCTCGTAGGTCACGCCTTCCAGCTCCCCTGTGCCTTTCTGGATGGCGCGTTTGATGTTGTCGGCGGGCATGTGGTTCTCACGCGCTTTTTCGATGGCGAGTCGCAGGCGCGGGTTCGCATCGGGATTGCCCCCGCCCAGTCGCGCCGCGACCATAATCTCGCGCGTCAGCTTCGTAAACAACTTACTGCGCAGCGCGTCCTGCTTGCCCTTGCGAATGCGGATGTTGTGCCACTTGGAATGTCCAGCCATCGCTCGTGCCTCCTACGATAGGATACCCGAAACGCGCCGAAACGCGCGAAGGGCATGCTCTACGGCAGCGTCGTCGATGTCTTTGTGCGTCACCAGGCGCAGGCGGTGCGGGTCTAACGCGATGCACAGCACGCCCTCCGCCGCCAGCGCACGCTCGACCTCCTGCGCGGGGCGGGCGGTCTGCACATAGACCATGTTCGTCTGCACCGTGCGCAGGTTCACCGCAAAGCCAGGCAGTTCGGCGATGGCTTCGGCGAGGCGTCGGGCGCGGGCATGGTCGTCGGCAAGACGGTCAATCATCGTCTCCAGCGCGACCAGGCACGCCGCCGCCAGCACGCCCGCCTGACGCATCCCGCCGCCCAGCATCTTGCGCACGCGATGCGCCTCACGAATGAACGCCGCCGACCCCGCCAGCACCGACCCCACAGGACAGCACAGCCCCTTCGAGAAGGCAATCATCACTGAGTCGGCGTAGCGCGTCCACGCCTGCGGCGAGACGCCCAACGCCACGCTCGCGTTGAACAGCCGCGCGCCGTCCAAGTGCAGGCGCAGCCCATACCTGTCCGCCAGTGCGCGCAGGTCGGGCATCATCTCAGGGGGCAGAATCGTGCCCCCGCAGCGGTTGTGCGTGTTCTCGATGCACAGCAGGCGCGTGCCCGGCGTATGGTCGTCGGCGACGCGAATGCGCGACTCGATGTCGGCAAGGTGAAACACGCCGTCGGCGATGGGATAGGTCTCCACCTGCACGCCTGCAATCACGGCGGGAGCCGCCAGTTCGTAGTGCAGGATGTGGCTTTCGGCATCCACCAAGATGGCGTCGCCAGGCTGCGTCCACACCTTGACGGCGATTTCGTTCGCCATCGTGCCCGACGGGGTGAACAGCGCGGCTTCGTGCCCCAGCAGTTCCGCCACCCGCGCCTGCAAGCAGTTGACCGTCGGGTCTTCGCCGTACACATCGTCGCCGAGTTCGGCGTTCGCCATCGCGCGGCGCATCTCAGGCGTCGGCAGGGTCACTGTGTCGGAACGCAGGTCTACACGCATGGGCGCGAAAGTATACCTGTTCTTCGAGTACGGCAAATGGGTTGAATACCGCCTACCAGCGTACCCCTCTCAGAGACTGCTGGGCAATTGTACGGTGCCAACGGGCGCGTTTGTTGCCGCGCCTCATGGGGTGTATGGAAGCGCGAACCTTCCAAGACTTCGAACTACTAATACCAATCGCGTAGGCAAAATTTACGAAAACCAGCGAGATTGAAGACCCCCTCCTTAAGGTTCCCCATGCACGCAGGGGGAACCAGGGGATCGATTCCCTCGCGAAGGGGGGACCGCAGGAGGGGGGGCAACTGCAAACTCTGCCCTTGCGATTGGTATTATTAGTTTCTCGGCTGATGATTGCGTTCGGTAAAAAAACTGCTCCTTGATGGATTGAGGTGGTGTGCAAAGAGTTTGTGAAACTAAACGAACGCGGTTCCCCCTGCGCACAGGGGGAACCGCGACCAGGAGGTGATTCTCCTAAACACGGGCGATTAGCACCCCGCGCCGAAGTTGAACAGCACAATCAGCAGGTCGGCGTCGTCGACGATGTTGTCGCCGTTCACATCGCCCTGACCGCCTGCGTTGCCGAAGTTGAACAGCACAATCAGCAGGTCGGCGTCGTCCACGCAGCCGTCGCCGTTCACATCGCCCTCAGGACCTACCTGCGCAATCACGCGCACATCGGTGATATTCGTGTAGCGCAGGCTACTGCTGGTGCGGTTGCTGGCGTTCAGCGTCGGATCCTGCCCATACTGGTTGCCCTGCGGGATGACCAGCGCGACATACTTGACGCCGCTCTGACCCGACACATTCAGCGTGGAATACCAGATTTCGTTCGTCGGGTCTTGATAGAACTTCAGTCCGAGCCTGTTGTTCCCGTTGAGGTAGTCCAGCGTCGCCTGCGGGCACTCACCGAAAGTGTTGCCCGTATTCGGATCCCACTCGCACACATTCGGCAGCGTGCCGTTCGCCTTGCTCAGCGTGCCGACCCGCCTCCAGTTGGAGTCGCTCTGCGGGTCGCTGGCGGGATTCGGGTCGTTCTGGGCGACATAGACATCGATCTGGAACGGCGCGGCGGTGTCCGAGAAGGGGCGGACTTTTGCGGGGGCGGATTTGTGCACCAAGTCGCGTACATCCCACGCGAACACCTGCACCTTCACCACATTCCAGCCGTTCGGGTTGCTGTCGTCCAGTTCGTACTTAATCCACACTGTCCCTTCAACGCCGTGATCACCGTTGTTGGAACGGTTCGTGTACGCACCGCCCTGACGGAACAGGTACTGGGGAACGGTGAAGTTCGTTGGCCAGTTGAACGGTGCGCTTCGCAGAGAGTCGACAGTGGTGATGGTAATGGGCGTCGTCGCGCCGCCGAGACCAACCTGGTTGCCAAGCGCGTCGAACTGCAGCCCGTCCACTTGAATCGTGTACGCGGGCCAAAAGCCGAAGGTTTCGAAGTTAGTACCGTCCTGAAAGTCGCGGCGGCTCCACTGTAGAGGTTGCTCACTAGCGCTAATCTCTGCCAGCGCGTTGACGGCGCGCACTTTGCCCTTGTTGTTGCCCAGCACCACCTGGGCGCAGGTCGTCGCTACAAACACACTCGTTAAGCCCAAAGCCAGAATAGCTCGCATAGTTGCCTCCTTTCGGCTCGATTCTCTGAGCCGCGTTAATATGCTACCCCGCGCGATTTTAAGGGGTGGTTAAAATCAGGGCGCGGCGGTTGGACGGGAGGTGCGCCCTGTTGCCCTCACCCCCTTTGTCCCCCTCTCCCGCGAGGCGAGATAGGGGGAACGGTAGGGCGCACCGCCGTGCGCCCCTACATCCCTCTCCCACAGGGTGGGAGAGGGGCTGGGGGTGAGGGCGAAAACTCAATACGGCAGCACAGAGACCGACTTAGCGACCAGCGCGAGCGCGATGCCGAACATGCCGATTAGCCCCATCCCGCATAGGAAGCCTGCCAGCAGCACAGGCGCGTAGCGTAGCCAGTTCTCCTCGCCGTAGCGTTTTTTGAAATAGCGATGCCCCAGCCATGCGCCCAGCAACTTCGGTAGCGTGAAGTGCGGCAGCTGCCCCACCCCGCTCACCAGCCCATAAAACAGCAGCAGGGGCCATTTGAACGCGCTAAAGAGCCAGAACAGCCCCAGCCCCGACACAAAGCCTGCAATAATGCGCGGAATGTTCAGCGCGTTTAGCACCACCTCGCGAATCTCGCTCTGAGGCAGGTTAATCTGCTTCCATACGGCTTCCATTTGCGCGTAGTAGGGCCACATCTTCTGGGCGAATGGGAACAGCGGCGACGGAATCGGGCTTGCCTTCCAGAAAAACGCCCAGAAGATGAAGCTCGCCAAAAAGATGACGGGCAGCATCACCAGCTCTGCCTTCAGGATGCTGGTGAACTTCGTGCCTGTCAGCTCCACCTCGCGGAACCGTTGCGCTGCCCAGCCGTAGTCGTACAGCGGTAGTGGCGCGTACCAGATGTCCACGCGCGGGTAGCGACTGCTGATAATCGCCACCTCCTTAATAAACGGCACGGACACGCCCTGCCCCGTCAGCCCAATCATGCGCGCCGACACATAGCTGTTGAGCGGGCTCCAGAGCAACCCAAACCCTGCCACAATCCACAGCGGGAAATCGGGCACGAGCCACCGACAGAGCGCGATGTACGAGACAACCGACACCGCCCACACCGCCAGCGGAATCCACAGCGGCGGGTCGCCACGCCCTGGCGGAGGCGTCAGCCCGCGCAGACGCAACGACTGACTGGTGCGGTACTCGCGCATCGTGCGCACCACCATCGAGACGCCAATCGCCGCGACCGCCAACTGCAGTCCCACGATAATCGCCAGCCAGAAGTCTAAGTCCGCCGCGAGTTTTGTCGGCAGCGCGGGCGAGTTCGGCTGCCAGTTCGGGATTAGCCCTGCATGATATAAAATCGGGTTCGCCATCACATAGGTCGCTACCGAGCTAATCGCTGCGCCCAGCAAAATGTGGTACGGCAGCACGAAGCCGACCAGCACCTCACCCAAGTTGATAGAGATGCCCACAATTGCGGTCGGCAGGCTCGCCTCCACATTCTGCGTCAAGTCCAGAAACGGGATGGGGATGAGCTGCAAGGCGTTGCCGAACAGCGTCCCTGTGAACACGGGGATGCCCACATAGAATAGCCCGAAGCCCATGCCGACGACCGCGCCTGTGGAGAACACACCCCAGCGCCACGATTCCTCGCGGCTGCCCACCTCCGCCAGCGCGAGCGCGCCCGCCGCCGCCACAGGCGCGAGCGGGAACGGCAACTTCTCCACATCTGAAGTCATCCGAAACAGCAGGTAGCCCATGCTCATCCAGCTGGCGCGCCCCAAAATCTCGGTCAGCACCAGCAGGAAGATGGGCAACGCCCACGCGCTGTCCAGGAAAGTGCGCTCGCGCAACGCGGGCGAATCGGGCGCAGGCACTGCCCAGCGCGGCACTTGGTCGGCAATCGGCGCGGCAGGCGACGACTGCACGAAAAACTGATCCCAGATCTTCCACTGCAACGGACCGCCCGACAGCCCGTACGCGCCCATCGCGGTCAGCGACGCCGCGATATAAAAGAGTATGTAAATCTCTTGGCGACGCAAGGGCTGCAGCGAGCGGCGCATCACCTCCGCAAACAGCACAATCGTCACCCACTCCGCCGCCGCACCCAGCCCAACGCCCGCCACCAAGCCGATGTAGATGCTGCCCGGTAGCATCACGAACGCCACGAACAAAAGTCCCAAGAAGGTGCGGAAAGTAAACCCCTCTTGGAACTTATGCTCTTCGGCGGCGACCTCCTCGGCGGTCTGCCGCGCCCTGACCAACTCATCCTGTACCGCCATCACGCCCGTGATTCGGCAACGGCAGGCGGTCTCCTGCTAACGGCGCGGCGTTTTTGGAGGGCTGAAGCACAACTTCAACGGTGGGGCGGAAGCATGACTTCCCCACTACATAGTCTGCGATTGCAGGAACTCGACCATCCCGCGCGAATCAGGAGCTATGCCTCGCATCAGTGCAAGTTTTGCGCTTTTTCTGGTACTGAGTCTGCTACGCGCCCAATCGCTGCAAGCCGAGATAGACGCCCTGCTGAATGTGGAGTGGTTGCGCTACGGCTACTGCGGGGTGGTCGTGCGCGACTTGCAGACGGGCGAGACGCTCTACAGGCGCGACGCCGAGCGGGTGCTCATCCCCGCTTCCAACATGAAACTGCTCGTCTCGGCGGCGGCGCTCCATCGGCTGGGACCCGACTACCGCTTCCGCACGCGCGTGTGGATGCGCGGGACTCTGACGCTCGATGGCGTGCTGCAAGGCGACCTGATTCTGCAAGGGCTGGGCGACGCTACGCTGGAGATGCGCGGCTTGGAGACGCTTGCCCAACAAGTGCGCCAAGCGGGGGTGCAGCGCGTGCAAGGCTACCTGCTGTATGACGACTCGTGGCTGGACGCCGAGCGGTACGGCTTCGGCTGGAGCAGCGACGACGAACCGTTCGGCTACCAAGCGCAGATGAGCGCGCTCTGCGCCGAGCGGAACGCCGTCCGCCTGTACGCCAAACCTGCTGCGCAGGTCGGCGAGCCTGCCCTGCTACGCTTGGAACCCGACACCGACTATGTGGAACTGGTGAACCGCACGCGCACAGTAGAGCGCGGCGCGCCGAACACGGGCGTCCGCGCGACGCGCACCCGCGCCCGCAACCAGATTATCGTGGAGGGCACTATCCCGCTTGGCGGCGAGGAGGTCTTCGTCGGCAGGTACTCGGTGGAGAACCCCTCGCGCTACGCGGCGCACCTGTTTCGGCAGGCGCTGCAAGCAGCGGGCGTGGTGGTGGAGAGGGGGATTGTGCCTGCCCTCACCCCCAGTCCCTCTCCTACCTTGTGGGAGAGGGGTGTAGGGGCGCACGGCAGTGCGCCCTACCTTTCCCCATTGCCCGCCTTGTGGGAGAGAGGGATAATACCAATCGCCGAAACATACTTTACAAAAATGCAGACGATTGCAGACCCCCTCCTTGAGGTTCCCCCTGCAAGCAGGGGGAACCGAACAGATGCGCGGTTCCCCTCGCGAAGCGGGGGGAACCTTAGGGAGGGGGGTAAATTCCCAGAGATGACCCCCCTCGCCGAACACCGCTCGCCCCCCATGCGCGAGATCGTCGCGCTCATCAACAAGCCCAGTGACAACCTCCTTACTGAAATCACGCTCAAGACGCTGGGCAAGGAGATTCGAGGCGAAGGCACAACCACTGCAGGTGTGCAAGTTTTGCGCGAATTCTTGCAATCAGCGGGGCTGGAAATGGGTGCGGTGCATATCGTAGACGGGTCGGGGCTGTCGCGCATCAACGGAGTCAGCCCAGAGAACTTCGTGCGCCTGCTGGAGTATATGCACCGCTCGCCGCATGCAGAGGCGTTTCGCGAGTCGCTGCCCATCTACGGCGTAGACGGTACACTACGCAACCGCCTGCGCGGCACGCCCGTGCAAGGCAACGGCTACGCCAAAACGGGCAGCCTGAACCGTGTCAGCAGCCTGTCGGGCTACTTGCGCACGCAAAGCGGGCGCTGGCTCGCCTTCTCGATAGTGATGAACGCCTATAACGCTGCTGGCAGCGACGCGCGCGCCTTGCAAGACCAACTCGTGCAACTGCTCTGGGAACGGCTGTAGGCTATTCCACCACCACCTGTGTGAAGTCCGCCAGCGCGAGGTAGAGCCGATTCGCGCACGCGAGCAGGTTCAGGCGGTTCTGCCGTCGCGCGGCGTCCTCCGTCATCACCAGCACGCCGTCGAACAGCGCGTTCACAGCAGGCGACAGCGCGTGCAACTCGTCGTAAATCGCCGCGTAGTCGTGCTTGTAATACAGCCCCTCGAAGCGCGGGGTCAGTCGCGCGACCGCCTCGTACAGCGCGTGTTCCGTCGGGTGTTCGAACAGCGCGGCGTCCACATGCTCCAGCCCGCCGACCGCCTTGATGTTTTTCTTCTCGGCAGCGGCGAGGATGTTGGCGGGGCGCGTAGCGGTCTGCGTCAGCGCGACGAACTCGTCTGTCCCCGCGTGCGCTTGAAGCAACCGCGCCCGCTGCACGAACCCGTACACCGAGTCGTCCCAGCCGCCCCCCAGCGTCGCGCGGATTAGGTCGTAGCGCACGCCCATCTCATCCAGCAGCGCCTCGATGCGACTGTAAAACAGCGTGCGCAGGTCAGCCTGCACAGCAACCAGCGGTTTAAGCGGCGCGCGCTGCTCGCGGTAGGCGTCGTGCGCCCGCTGCACCAACTCCGCCAGCGTCGGGTAGTCAGGCTCGTGCTGCAGGATCTCCACCACGCCCGCCGCCGCGCGGCGCAGCCCGAACGGGTCGGACGAACCCTTCGGCAGGTAGCCCAGCCCCACATAGCCCACCAGCGCATCGATGCGATCCAGCACCGCCAGCGCGCGTCCCAAAGCCGACTCGGGGATGGGGTCGCCCGCGTGGCGCGGCATATAATGCTCGCCGATGGCGGTCGCCACAGCCTCTGGCTCGCCCGACAGCCGCGCGTACTCCGCGCCAATTACCCCCTGCAGGTCGGGGAACTCCATCACCATCTGCGTCGCCAAGTCCGCCTTGCATAGTCGCGCCGCGCGATGCAGCAACAGCGTCTGTTCGGCGTCCCAGTCCAGCGCGCCCGCCAACTGCTCCGCGACGCGCTCGAGCCGATGCGCTTTGTCCAGCAGCGTGCCCAACTTCTGCTGGTACAGGATCCGTCCCAGCTCAGGCACGAACGCCTCCAGCGGCTGCTTGCGGTCCTCCTCGAAAAAGAACGCCGCGTCGTTGAACCGCGCGATGAGTACCCATTCGTTGCCCTCACGCACCTTGTCGGGGTCGCCGTTGTTGTAGACCGAAATAAAGTGCGGCAGCAGCGCGCCCTCGCCGTCCACCACAGGGAAAAACTTCTCGTGCTTTTTCATCGCCGAGACCAGCACGGGCGCGGGCAGCCGCAGAAACGATTCGGGAAAGCCTCCCAGCAGCAGGTGCGGCTGCTCCACAAGATACACATTCTCCTCCACAAGGTCAGGCTCCAGCACGGCGTGTGCGCCGATAGTGTGCGCCAGCCGCGTCGCGCCGTCGATAATAATGCGCTCGCGCTCGGCAGGGTCGGCAATCACATGCGCGCGGCGCAACTGCTCCAGAAATACTTCGGGCGACTCCACCTCGAACGGTTCGGGCGACAGAAATCGATGTCCGCGGCTGTGCCTGCCCGATGGGATGCCTTCCAGCTCAAATGGGATGACCATCTGCCCCAGCAGGGCGACAATCCAGCGGATGGGGCGTCCGAAGCGCATCTTGCGGCTGCCCCAGCGCAGGGTTTTCGGGAAGGTCATCGACAGAATCAGTTTCGGCAGCGCGTCGGCAAGCGCGTTTATGGCGGGCTGCCCCGAATCGTATTCGCGCACATAGGCGTACTCGCCCTGCGGCGTCTCTTGGAACTGCACGGCGTTGGGTTCCACCCCGCGCGAACGGGCGAAGCCAATCAGCGCCTGCGTCGGGTTGCCCTGCGCGTCGAAGCAGGCGCGCTTGGCAGGCCCGCGCACGACGCGCTCTTCGGGCGTCTGCTGCAGGGCGACCGCATCTGCCAGCGCAATCAGGCGGCGCGGCGTGCCCAGCGTGCGCACTGCGCCGTGTTCCAGACGGCACTCGCGCAGCGTCTCGGTAAGCCTCTCCTGCAACTGTTCCAGCGCGCCGCGCATAAACGCCGCAGGCAACTCCTCGCACCCAATTTCAATCAACAGCGTCGCCCGTTCCATCAGCGGGGAATTGTACCTCAGTGCGTCTGGAGGAGGGGAATCGGGGGCAATTTCGGGCAAAACCGCCCAATTCGCCCCTCAAAGAGTGAACAATTTGGTTAAAACTGGGGTATAATAGAGGTGCGCAGGCATAAGAAGCAATTATCCTACCCCTGCCTACGAAAGGAGGCTCTATGATGATGCGAACCTTTGCGGCTTTGGCGATATTGAGTGTCTCTATGTCGGTCATTGCTGGCGCTGCTTTTGCCCAGCAGAACGGCTCTTCACGACCCGTAGTCAAAGTTCAACCTGCGCCGTGGATTCCCACGCCGCAACTTCCGCCGAGCATCTTTCCTGCTTCGCCCAGCTTTAACGGCGCGGGCTCCGACTTCTTCCCTGCCGCGCCGACAGACCTGTTCAACAACACAACCCTTACAGGGTTCTACTTCTCTGTCTCGAACATCACAGTAGACGACGCGAATATCCCCAACGGCTTGGACAGCGACGGCGACAATACCTACTACATTACGCAAATCGAGTTTGGTGTCTCCGTACCCGACACAGCGCAACAGCCCGTCCAAGCGGAGTTTTACATCGGTACGGATCTTGTAGATCCGACAAACCTTACCCAGATTGCGACCTTTGAGGGCACTCTAAACCCAGGCGGTTACACAATCACTCTTACCTTCCCACGCTGCCAGCCCTACGAACTGGCGGCTACTGAAGTGACTGGCTCCGACGGGAATGTCTACGACCGTTTCTTGCTTGGCGTGAAGTTCCCGCAATACTGCGCGCCGCTTCACGATGGCGGAGGCCCTGGCTGGGTGCTGGCGGCGGGGCCGGATTTCCAAGAGGATGTCTTCTACTGGCAAGGCGACACCAACTGCAGCGGTACCTTCGGGGCTGGCTATTACTTCTTCGGCGGCAACCCGCGCGCCTCGTTCTACATGAAGGTCAAAGGCGCGGCGACTCTCGAGGACGCGGTGTCCAACCCCGACATCGATGGCAGCGGCTGCGTCGATGACGCCGACCTGCTGGCAGTGCTGTTCGCGTTCGGCAACACGGGCAGCGGCTTGGACGAGGATGTCAACTGCGACGGCACAGTCGACGACGCCGATCTGCTGGAAGTGCTGTTCGCGTTCGGCGAAGGGTGCGGCAGCTAAAGCGAGTCTCGCTCCACGGGCGGAAGGGAGTTGCTGCTCCCTTTCGCCCCCGTCCTCTGTTTTCCTCACACCCCCCTCGGAATTCGTCCTCCAAATCGGCAGGAGCCCTCACTCCTCGCGGGAATAAAGCGATTGGGTGATGGTGATGCAGAAGGGTCTATGGCTGTGGAGTCTGCACGCACTCCTGCTGATGGGTCTATGGAGCGTGGCGCAGGGTCAGGCGCGTTTCTACGGACTAGGCTTTTTGCCTGGCGATACCGCCAGTGCCGCGAATGCGGTCTCTGACAGCGCCCTCGTGGTCGGCTACGGCAACCGATGGGCGTTCGTTTGGCATCCTGCGACAGGAATGCGCGCCTTGGAGTTCCCGAATGCGCAGGCGACGATTGCCTATGCGGTTTCTGCGGACGGCGTGGTCGCAGGGCAAGCGATTATCGGCTTGTACGGCTACGCCTGCTACTGGGACGAAGCGGGCGCGTACCGCATCCATAGCCGCCCCAGCATGGCAACAGGCGTTAGCTATGACGGGCAAACGATTGCGGGGTGGGCAGAAAACCGCGCGGCAGGACGAGTGGTACCGTTCGTGTTCAACAGAGTGGATCACCAACTCGCGTTTCTCCCTGAACCTATGGGCAGCGCGGGCACATGCTTTGTCTACTGCGTGTCAGGCGACGGCAGGGTCTTGGGCGGCATGTCGATGATGCGCAACCCGTATTTCAACGACCCACGATTTGGTGGGGCATTCACGGCGCGCGGGCATGTGTGGATCGACGGCGTGCCAAGCGTGCGCGCGCTGCCGTCAGGCGGTTTCGGCTCGCAGGTGAACGGGCTTTCGTATGACGGGACTTACGCCGTTGGCAGCGCGCAGACGGAACCTGCCTTTGCCAGTCCGAGTCAGGCGGTGCTATGGGACGGCGCGACCCCGACGCTGTTGGGCACGCTGGGCGGCGCAGACAGCAACGCGCTTAGTACAGACCGACTGGGGTATCAAGTCGTTGGCGGCAGTAGAACCGCCGATGGAAATACCCGCGCTTTCTACTGGACGCGCACAGTCGGGATGGTGTCCCTGCAAGACCATTTCGCCGGGCTGATTCCAGCAGGCTGGACGCTGACCTCCGCGAGCGGCATCTCACCGAACGGGCGGTACATCGTCGGCATCGGGCAGAACCCGCAAGGCGCGACAGAAGCCTGGCTGCTGGACACGGGGCGCAACTGCTACTCAGGCGGCGATGTAGATGGCAGCGGCTGCGTGGACGACGCCGACCTGTTGGAAGTGCTGCTCGGCTTTGGGCGTGTAGGCGTGGCGGATGTCAACTGCGACGGCACAGTCGACGACGCCGACCTGCTGGCGGTGCTATTCAACTTCGGCAATGGGTGCTAAACGCTCCACACGGTACGGGCGCAGCAATCGCGCCCGTACACCTCCCCACTGTCCGTTCCCTGCCCGAAATGTGCCATAATATATAGGTGGGCGCACCGTTTACTTTCGCCGCCCACACGCAGAGGACAACCATGACGGTACTACTGACGATCGTCTATTTAGTGGGGATATTCACGCTGCTGGTGGCTGCCCATGAGCTTGGGCATATGTGGGTCGCCAAGCGGTTCGGGATGAAGGTCGAGGAGTTCGCCATCGGGATTGGTCCCATCCTCGCGCGGCTGTGGCGCGGGCGCGATGGCACGCTCTATACGATTCGCGCCTTCCCCATCGGCGGGTTCGTCAAAATCCCAGGCATGCTGCCCGACGAGGAGCATTTAGAGGGCAGTTTCCAGTCCAAGCCGCTGCACGCGCGCTTTCTGACCGTGCTGGCGGGACCGCTGGCGAGCATTCTGTTCGGCTACCTGCTGTTCGTGATTATCGGGCTGACGGCGGGGCTGCCCTCGTTAGACGACCCGACGCCCCAAGTGCGGATGGTCATGCCCGACACGCCCGCACAAGCAGCAGGACTACGCACAGGCGATGTGCTACTTGCCATTAATGGCGAGCCTGTGAAAAGCGCCGAGCAGGCAAGCAGAATAATTCGTGCCAGCGCTAACAAGCCCATCCAGTTGACTTTGAAGCGCAACGACGCGCCGTTCGTGGTCGTCATTACTCCCAAAGAGGTGGAGGCTGAAATCGACGGCGAACGACAAAAAATCGGGCAAATAGGGGTGCTATGGCATGTGCAGCGCAAGCGCGAGTCATTTGGGCAGGTGCTGGCACAGGCGGGGCTAATGACCGTCGGAATGACCGTTGCGATTGTGGACGGGCTACGCCGCCTGCTCTTCGGGCAGGGCAACATCCACGAGGTCGGCAGCATCATCTCCATCGCCAGCGCAACCAGCGCAACCGCCAAACTGGGCATCGTAGAAGTCGCCGATTTCGCCGCGAAGTTCAGCGTGATGCTCGGCATTATCAATCTGCTGCCGATACCCGTGCTGGACGGCGGCTACCTAATGATTTTCGCGGTGGAAGCCATCCGCCGCCGCAAACTCAGCCCCGAAGCGATGATGCGTGTGCAGTTCGCTGGGCTGGTAATTGTGCTGATGATTTTCGTGACGGTGTTCTCGCTGGACATCTACAAACTGCTCACAGGGAAGCTGATACGCTGATGCGTGCGGTTTACTTAGATCACGCGGCGACGACGCCTGTAGACCCGCGCGTGCGCAGGGCGATGGAG
Source organism: Synechococcus sp. RC10A2 (assembly GCF_047502605.1). Classification (NCBI taxonomy): domain Bacteria; kingdom Bacillati; phylum Cyanobacteriota; class Cyanophyceae; order Synechococcales; family Synechococcaceae; genus Synechococcus; species Synechococcus sp. RC10A2. The sequence goes on along the minus strand of NZ_JANSHP010000042.1, from coordinate 125,592 downwards.
CCGTACCTGAAGTCGGAGTACGGCAATCCGTCCAGCCTCCATCGTTGGGGCAGGCGCGCGCGGATGGCAATCGACGCCGCGCGCGAGACCGTTGCCGCCGCCCTCAACGCCGACCCCGCCGAGATTTGCTTTGTCTCGTCGGGCACAGAGTCGTGCAACCTTGCCGTCATCGGTTGCGCGCTCAAAGCCCCACCCCACCGCAGGCATATCCTCGTCTCAGCGGTCGAACACCACTGCGTGCTGCACGCCGCCGAGTGGCTTGTCCCCTTCGGTTATACGGTGGAACAAATCCCCGTTGACCGCTACGGGCAGGTAGACCCCGACGCGGTGCGCGCCCGTCTCCGCGACGAGACTTGGCTGGTGTCGGTAATGCACGCAAACAACGAGATTGGCACGCTCCAAACTGTTGAGGCGATTGCTCGCCTCTGCAAGGAGTGCGGCGTGTGGTTCCATGTGGACGCCGTGCAGACCTTCGGGCTGCTGCCTGTAGATGTGCAGGCGATTGGCTGCGACCTGCTCAGCGTCTCGGCGCACAAGATTTACGGACCCAAAGGCGTCGGCGCGCTCTATGTGCGGGCGATGACCCCGCTGCAGCCGCTGATGGTCGGCGGCGGGCAGGAGCGCGACCGCCGCGCAGGTACGGAGAATGTCGCGGGCATCGTGGGCTTCGCCGAAGCGGTGAAAGTCGCACGGGAAATGCTCCCCACCGAAGCCGAACGGCAGACCGCCCTGCGCGACCAGTTTATCCAAGCCGTGCTGGACGCAGTTCCCGACGCCTTTCTGACAGGACACCCCACGGAGCGACTGCCTGGCAACGCCCATTTCCGATTCACGGGTGTCCCCGCTGACAGTCTGCTGATCGCCTTAGACCGCGCAGGCATCGCGGCGAGCAGCGGCGCGGCGTGCAGCGCAGGCTCGCTGGAGCCGTCCCATGTGTTGCTAGCGCTGGGCTGGCACGAGACGGCGGCGCAGGAGGGCATCCGCTTCACGCTGGGACGCGACACCACTTGGGACGACTTAGCGTACACCGTGGAGGTCTTGCGTCAGGAGGTCGCGCGGATACGGGCTACTCGTTCACCCGCGCGCCCCACAGCAGGCGGTCGCGTAGTTTCTCAAAGAACTCCCCTTCGTTGAACGAGAGCAACTTCACGCGGAACGGCGCGGCGGTGATGTGAACCGTCTGCCCCATACGAAGCGTCTGGTGGCGTCTGCCGTCGGCGGTCATGATTACTTGCGCGTCGGGTTCGTTCGTCGCCGCGCAACGGATGGTGATGCTAATCCGCGCGGTTGGCGGCAGCACGAGCGGGCGCGCCCCCAGCGTGTGGGGCGAGATGGGCGTCAGGATAAGCGCCTCCGTCTGCGGGTGCACCACAGGCGCGCCCGCCGAAAGCGCATACGCAGTAGAGCCTGTCGGCGTGGCAACCAGCGAGCCGTCCGCAGGATAAGTGGTTAGCAACAGGTCGTTGATACAAATCGTGAAGTCCAGCATCGGCGCGGTGGGCATGCGTAGCAGCGTGATTTCGTTGAGTGCGAGGGAGGCGCGCGTCTCGCCCTCCAGCCGCGCCTGCGCCATCAGCCGCTCCTGCACCTGATAATTGCCCGACTGCCACCGCTGGAGCGCGTCGATGATTTCGTTGGGTTCCACCTGCGCGATGAAGCCGAACCTGCCCAGATGCACGCCCAGCAGGGGCACGCCTGCGGGGGCAGCAAGCGCCGCCCCTGTGAGCAAAGTGCCGTCGCCGCCCAGCGTCATCACGAGCGCAATCTTTGGCTCAGGCAACTGGCTCCAGCGGGCGGCGGTCGGCTGGTCTGCTAACACAACACCGTAGCCCGCTGCGCGCAGCCACTGCGCCGTTTCCTGCGCGTGCCGTGCCGCGTCAGGCTTGCCCGCGTTGTAGATAATTAGCACATCCGCCATCAGTTATTTCCGACTCGCCAGCCGTTGCAAGTTTTTCTGCGCATCTTCCAATTTGGGGTCGAGCTTGAGCGCCTCTTGATACATCGTGCGCGCTTTGGCAATCTGCCCAGCGCGTTCGTAAGCCGCGCCCAAGTTGTTGTGATAGATTGCCGAGCGCGGGTTCAGCGCAACGGCGCGCTCCAACGCCTTCACCGCTTCCTGCACGCGATTGGAGCGCATCAGCGCGAGACCCAGATTGTTCCACGCGACATGGGAGCGTTCGTTCTCTTTCAGCACGGCGCGGTACTGCGCCTCTGCGCCGCGCAGGTCGCCCTTTTCCATCAGCAGGTCGCCGATAGCTAAGCGCGCCTCTTGACTTTTCGGGTTCTCCGCGACCACTTGCTGATAGAGGCGCAGCGCCTCGTCTGCTTGCCCTTTGAGCCGTTTCACGGTGGCGAGATTGAGCCGTGCGCTGGTCAGGCGCGGATTGATCTCCAGCGCGCGCTGGAGAGTCGCCTCGGCATCATCCAGCCGCCGCTGGCGTAGCCGCACGAAGCCGAGCTGATTGAGCGCGTCGGCGTCGTTCGGACGCAAGTTCAGCGCGTTCTCAAAGGCGGTTGCGGCTGCTGCAAGGTTCCCGCGCTGAAGATGCACGACGCCGAGATTGTAATGCAGGTCGGGATTATCAGGGTTAGCGGCGACGCCCCGCTCCAACGCCTGAATCGCCTTCTCGGGCTGGCGCAGTCGGGCATACGCCTCGCCCAGCTTGAGCCAGCCGCTTGCCTCTGTAGGCATTTTCGGCATCGCTTGCTCAAGCAGGCTCGCTACTTGCTGCCACTGCCCCAGCTCCGCAAGCGCCAGCGCATAGTTGAATTTGAAGGTGTTGTTGTTTTTGTCTATCTCCGTGGCGCGCTTATAATGCTCTGCCGCACGCGCAGGGAGCTTCATCATCTGGAAGGCATAGCCAAGGTTGTTATGCGCGTTCGCGTCGTTCGGTTTCGCTTGTATCGCCTTCTGGTAATGCTCCACCGCCTTCTGGTACTGCTTCGTCTTGGTGTAGAGATTACCCAGATTGTAGTGCGCGTCGGCGTCGTTAGGCTTGAGTTCAATCGCCTTGCGGTAGGCGTTAATCGATTTCTCCAGTTGGTTCGTGTGCAGGTAGGCGTTGCCGAGATTGTTCCACGCCTCAGCGTTTTTGGGGGTGAGCTGGGTCGCTTTCTCCAGCATCGGCACGGCTTCGGCGTACCGACCTACCTTGAGGTAGAGATACCCCAACCAGTTGACCACCGTGGGGTTATTCTCGTCGCGCTGATAGAGCGTCTCGAACTTCTCGATGGCTTCCTGCGTTTTGCCCTCGTTGGCAAGCGCGATTGCCTCGCGCACCGTCTGAGCCGAGAGCGCACCGCACAAAACTAATATCAGTGTCCCGATCGCCACGATTCGCATATTTACCTCCAGAACCTTAGACGCCCTCAAGTATACCTGTGTGCCCGCGATGGACGAGCGTTCACGCAATTTTCATTCAGTAGCTGTAATAGTCGCCGCCTTGCGCCATGTACGCACTGTAGGTCATTCCGACCGCTGCCCCGCCCACTACCAACACTATCGCCAGCGGCAGTGCGAACCGCACGACAGGCGACTGACGCTGGAGCGCGGGCAACAAGCGCATCGCAGGTGTTAGGGCAAGCAGGTAGAGGACGGCAAGCTGCCCCAGCGTCAGTTGCGCGAAACCGAACGCGGTTGTCCACAGCGATAGGTACAAAAGCATCGTCAAGGCGATTGCTCCACGCCCCACTGTGAAGCCGCTCAGAAACGCCAGCGGCACGCCGATGCCTATCACCGCGCCCAGCGTGCCCGACAGCTGCGCCAGCGACGCGCTCTTCGCGCCGTAAAACAGCACGCCCGCGCTCACCCCGCCCAGTAAAGCCATCAGCAACGGCGTCGCAATCCCGCGCTCCTCGCCCAGCGGCGCGGTCAGCGTCATCAGCAGCCATGTCGCCAGCGCAAAACCGACGATGTAGCCAACGCCTGCCGTCAGCGACCAGAAGCCCGACTCCATCAGCGGGCGGAACGGTGGTACAAACAGCCATAGCACACCCAGCAGCGCGCCCCACACCCACACCCAACGGTAGGCAGGCGCAATCCCCGCCAGCCAGCCTATGGGCAGTGCAAACAGCGCGTGCCAGAACACCCACTGCGTGGCGTCAATCGGCGGGAAGTCGGGGCGACCCTGCACGCGCCAATACAGCACGGCGAACCCTACGCTCACGCCGAGCGCGCTCAGCAGCGCGTGGGCGCGGCGGAGCCGCCAACCCAGCAGCCACAACACCCCAGCCGCCAGCGCTGCCAGCCCCGCCGTCAGCATGCTCTCTATGACAACGCTCACTGACGAATGCCCTCCACCGCGAAGGTGACGCGCACCTCGTCCGCCAGACCGCCGTTTAAGCCGTAGTTGATGTTGAACTGGCTGCGGCGAATCGTGAAGGTGGTCTCGAAGCCGATAATCTCCTGACCACGCTGGTTGCGCCCCTTGCCTGTGTAGGTTACCCGCGCGGTTATCGGGCGCGTCACGCCGCGCATGGTCAGGTCGCCCTGCACTTCCACAGTCGTGTTGTTGATTTTGCGCACGCGCGTGCTCTTGAAGGTGATTTTCGGGAACTGACGCGCGCTGAAGAAGTCAGGGCTGCGCAAGTGATCGTCGCGCTGGCTGTTGCCTGTATCTATGCTATTCGCGTCAATCTCCAGCTCGATAGAGCTGTTGGCAGGGTTCTTCTCGTCCACAACAATCGTGCCCGAAAAGGTGTTGAAGCGTCCGTAGGCAAAGCCCGTGTTCAGGTGCTTCACGCGGAAGATGATGAACGAGTGAACAGGGTCAATCCGATAGGTCACAGGTTGCGCCTGCACCGATTGTAAAGAGCCGACCAGCATCGCCACGATGCTCAAGTATGCCATCCAGCGTGTCTGTTTACGCATAACCAACCTCCTCCTTAGAGTGGAATGTTGTCGCACTCGGTCTTGTCGAGCGTGGTGAGCCAGTGTGCGAAGGCGCACAGGGTGTCGCGCACGGCGCGGAAGTAATGGTGTTGCCCCTGCTTGCGCATGGCGACCAGCTCCGCCTGCATTAGCGTATGTAGGTGGTGCGACACGGTAGACTGTGCGATGGGGAACCGCTCCGCCAGCTCGCCGCAGGAGAGTTCGCCATGCTGTAGCAGTGTGCGCAGGATGCTCAGGCGGGTGGGGTCTGCCAACGCCCGCGCGACTTGTATCGCCTTTCGCTCGGTCAGCTCGCGTCGCTCATTCATAGACCAATGTGCATATATCTATACGCACGAGGCGCGAGAAAGTTCCCTACGGAAATGAAGCGGGCAATCTCACTCGCCTTCGTCGTCTTCACCGTCGTCAGGGATGCGACGCAGCGCGATGAAGCCCTCCGAAAGCGTCTTGCCGACATACCACTCGACGCCGCGCATTTCGGCGCGTGTGCGTACCTTGTCGCTTGTCCATCGGTCGCCGATGACGACGGGCACGGCGTCGATGCCTGCGCCGCGCAGGGTGTTCGCGCGTGCGAAGGCGCGGTCAACATCGTCACGGTCTACTTTCACAGACACTTCGACGACGATGACCTTGTTCCCCTTCGCCCAGATGAGGTCTGCAGCGCTGGGGTCGGCTTCCGCTTCGAGGATAGGGTCGTCCCCGTTGAGCGTGCGCAGCCAGTTTTTCAGGAGTCTGCTCACAAAGGGCGACTCGGGGTGTCCGCCGCGTCCGCCCGCGAAGATAATCCGAGCGCGTTGGCGCACCTCTTTCTCCAGCTCTGCGCCCCGCCGCAACCCCTCGAAGCCCTTCCGCCACTCCTTGAAGTCGTGCAAGTCGCGCGCCATCTGCTCTTGCACCGCTACGACGCGCTGCACCTGAGCGGTTAGGTCGCGCAGCTGACGAGCGTGTTCCTGCAGAATCGCCTCGTGTCGCTGCTGGCTCTCTATCAACTGCTGCAACAGGCGACTATGCTCCTGCAGAATCGCCTCGTGTTGCCGCTGGCTTTCTATCAACTGCTGCAACAGGCGACTATGCTCCTGCAACTGGCGCGTATGCTCCTGCAGGATCGCCTCGTGCCGCTGCTGGCTCTCGATGAGTTGCCGTATCAGGCGACTGTTCTCCTGCTGCTGTGCCGCGTTGCGCTGCTGCGCCTCAACCAATTGGCGCACCAACTCGGGCAGCTGCAAAAGCTCGTCGTGCAGGATTTGGCGGCGGATGGCTTCGCGCGTCTCCGCACGCTTCTGAAACGCGCGGAGAATCGCCTTCTCGTCCACAATCCGATCCTGCAACGCCTCCAAAAACTCTGGATTCTCATCCAGCAGGCGCAACAACTCCTCGAACCGCTCTTGCACGGGTTCCACCACCCTGAATTATACCGCGCAGCGAGGGTATACTGCACGCATGCGGCTTGACCAGCGCGACCTTCAGAAGTGTATTCACTGCGGTCTATGTTTGCAGGCGTGCCCGACCTATGTGTCCACGGGTCAGGAGGCGGAGTCGCCGCGCGGACGGATTTACCTGATGCGCCAAGCGATGGAGGGGCGCATCGAGTGGGCGCAGGCGCGACCGCATATCGACGCTTGCATGGGGTGTCTGGGCTGTCAGACGGCGTGTCCGTCGGGCGTGCCCTACGCGAAGTTGATTGAGGGGGCGCGTGCCGAAGTGGAGCGACATGCACGCACGCCGTTCCAGCGGTTCGTGCGCCAGCAGGCGATTGCCCGCTTCACGAATCCGACGCATCTGCGCCTGATGCTGCGTTTAGCGGGCGCACTGGGCATTCAGCGCACGCCGCGCGGGATGGCACAGCTATTGGGCGCAGGCGAGTCGGCGGTGCGCTTGCCGCGCCTGCCCGCGCGCGCGTGGCGACCGACGCAGACCGTCTATCCCGCAGCGACGCAGCCGCCCAAAGCGCGTGTAGGGCTACTGCTGGGCTGCGCGATGCAGGTGCTGTTCGGGCGCGTGCATCGCGCCACAATCGGCATGCTCACGCTGGCGGGCTACGAGGTGCATCTCCCGCGCAATCAGGGCTGTTGCGGTGCGTTGTGGGTGCATAACGGCTACCCCGACCAGGCGCTACGCAACGCGCGACGGCTCTTTGCGGCGTTCCGCGAGATGGACTACATCGCCGTGAACGCGGCAGGCTGCGGCTCCACGATGAAGGAGTACGGGCTACTGTTCAGCAAGACGCCCGACCACGCCGAAGCGGAACGCTTCGCCCAGCGCGTGCGCGATGTGCATGAGTTGCTCGCCGACGCCGAGCTGCCCACGCCCACGCGCGACGACTCACTCTGTATCACCTACCACGACGCCTGCCACCTCGTGCATGGGCAAGGCATCCGCGAGCAGCCACGCGCCTTGCTGAAACGCTTGCCTAATGTCAAGCTGGTGGAGATGGACGGCGCGGATATGTGCTGCGGCTCGGCGGGCATCTATAACCTACTGCAGCCTAAGCTCGCCCGCGACGCGCTCCAACGCAAGGTGCGTGCCATTCAAAACACGGGCGCGACCATCGTCGCCAGCGCGAACCCCGGCTGCACGCTCTGGATACAGCAAGGCTTGCAAGAGGCAGGCGCGCCTATCGAGGTACTGCACCCGATGGAGATTCTGGCGAAAGCTTACAACGCCATGCCATAATACACAGTATGCGGTTTCGGAAAGACGCGCCACCGCGCTGGCTGCGGCGCTGGTGCCCCGATGAGCATGTGCAGAGCGTCGCGGAGATAGCGCCCGAACGCCTGCAGGCGCGGGGTATCCGCGCGCTGCTGCTGGACTTGGATAACACCATCACGCCCTGGCGCAGTCGCAAAGTGCCTCCCGAAGTCGCCGAGTGGGTCAAGCAGATGCAGGCGGCGGGTATTCAGCTCTGTTTCGTGTCCAACACGCGCAACCTGGGGCGACTGCAGTGGCTCAGCGAGACTTTAGGCATTCCCTACGCGCGGGGACCGATGAAGCCGCGCCGCGCCATGCTCCGCCGCGCGCTGGAGATGCTGAATGTCGCTCCCGAACACGCAGCCATCGTCGGCGACCAACTGTTTACCGACATCTGGGGCGGCAATCGGCTGGGCATCTACACGATTTGGGTACACCCGATGCACCCACGCGAGTTCATCGGCACGAAACTCAGCCGCCAGGTGGAGAAGTGGCTGCTGAAGCGACTGCAACCCTACCGCATCGAGGACGGCGGATGATCGACGCGCACACAGTCCTGACAGGCGTGCTGGGCTACCCTGTGCGCCACTCGCTCTCGCCCGCAATGCACAACGCCGCGTTCTATGCGCTGGGGCTGAACTGGGTCTACTTGGCGTTCGAGGTCGCCCCCGACAGGCTCGCGCAGGCAATCGCTGGGATGCGCGGGCTGGGCATTCGCGGGCTGAACCTAACGATTCCGCACAAGGAAGCGGTCATCCCGTTGCTGGACGGGCTGACAGACGCTGCCCGACACATCGGCGCGGTCAACACGCTGTTTTGGGACGGAGAACGGCTGGTGGGCGATAACACGGACGCCGAGGGCTTCCTACGCGCACTCTACGAGGCGGGCGTGAATCCTGCGGGTCAGACCGTGCTAGTGCTGGGCGCGGGCGGCGCGTCGCGCGCAGTCGTGTACGCGCTGCGTCAGCAAGGCTGTACCGTGTGGATAGCGAATCGCTCGCGCGAACGCGCGGAGGCGTTGGCGGCGGCGTTCGGCTGTGCAGGCGTATTACCGCTGGAACGCGACGCGCTCGCCGAATGCGCCGCGCACGCAGATGGCGTCGTGAACGGCACTTCGCTGGGGATGGAACCGCACACGGACACGACGCCTCCCCTGCCCGTGGAGTCGCTGCCTGCAGGCGCGTGGGTGTGTGACTTGGTATACCGCCCGCTGCAGACGCGCCTGCTCCAAGCGGCGTCGGCGCGGGGGCTGACAACCGTCGACGGGCTGGGCATGCTGGTGCATCAGGGCGCGCGCGCCCTTGAACGCTGGACAGGCAGCCCTGCGCCCGTAGAGGCGATGCGCAGGGCTGCACTGCAAGCGCTGGAGTTATGACTCACGCCACACCTGCCAAAAAGTCGCCGTATACTGCCTCAAGCGCGGACGCCTGCCCAGCGTGAGCGCGACGCCTGCCAGCCCCAGCAGCACGCGCAGCAGCGCGCCGCCCTTGTTGAGCCAGCGACATGCCCGCGCCTGCCACGCGCCGTGAAACTTGCGAAAATAGCGCTCCTTGCCGCGATTGTAGTAAATCACCATCTGCGCCCGTTGCGGCTCGCCGCTCGCGCCTAAGTGATGCACGAACACGGCGTCATGCACATAGTAAATCTTGCCCCCTGACTGCCGCACGCGGTAGCACAGGTCGGTGTCCTCGCAATACAGGAAGTAATCTTCGTCGAAGCGCGGGAAGGGGCGTCGGAGCATCATGCACGCGCCCATCACCTGTTCGGTCTCAATCGTCGCGCTGAAGTCCCAGTGCGTGCGCCAGTAGCCCCCAAACAGGCGCGTGTGCGGGAACAGTTTCGCCAGCATGCTCTGCTCGCAGAAGACCCACCAGAGCGTGAGTTCGCGGGCGCAGGAGGGCTGGATGCGCCCGTCGGGGTAGCGCAGTTGCCCCCCACAGATGGCTGCGTCGGGGTGCGCGTCCATAAACGCTACCAGCCGTTGCAGTGCGCCGTGCTGGGCGCGGATGTCGGCGTTCAGAATCAGCGCGTAGCGCCCGCGCGCGACCTCCAGCCCTTGATTGCATGCCGCGCCGAAGCCGCGATTGTCGGCGTTGGCAATCAGGCGCACTTGGGGGAACCGCTCGGCGACCATCGCTGCGCTGCCGTCGGCGGAGGCGTTGTCGACCACGATGACCTCTGCCGCCACCGCATCGTCGCCCTGCGCACACAAAATCGACTCGATACACTCGCGTAGCAGCTCGCGCGTGTTATAGCTGACGATGATGACCGACACATCAGGCGTGGGATGCATCGAGGAAGGCAAGGCGTAGCTGGTAAGTATAGCCGTGCCGAGTGGGAGCGCGTTCGCAGGCGACGACGCGGGCGGCGTGGAGTGTGTCGTTGCCCGCAATCCCGCGCAGGGCGGCGGGCAACTCCAGCGTTAGGCGTGCGTTCGGCGCAAGCGCGGTCGGCGCGTAGATACGCAGCCCACCTGCGCTCGCATCGCGTACCCAGCCAATCCAGTAGTCGCCTGCCACATGCATCACGACGGAAACCTCGTCAGGCAGCGTGAAGCGCTCGTGTCGGCGTCGCTGGATATGTCGCCAGCGGGAGGCGACTCGCGCAATCAAGCTCGGCTGCGGGCGCGTCGCGCGTCCCACGAACTGGATTGTTGCTTCATAGACCCCTGCGGGCGTCGTCAGGCGTAGCTCGGCGAAGGTTCCCACCTCGAACGAGACGGGCAGCCCCCGCTCCAGCGGTGGCGCAAGGTGCAGGGCGTCGCCGTCAATCCCCGAAAGCACGGTGGCATACTGCTTGCCCTCTACGGTGAACTCCACGCGCTGCCCTGCTTCCAGCGCGGGGCACTCGCGCAGCGGGCACAGGCTCCAGCGGCGGCTGCCCAGCGCAATCAGCGCGCCTCCCAACAGGGCAAGTCCCAACCCAATCCCCAGCGAAGTCCAGTCGGTCATGGCGCGTATTTCGGGAGCGCGCTTCGCGCCGATTCCAGCTCGCGCATCGCTTCGATGCGCAGCAGGCTGGCGCGCGCTTCCTCCTCCGGATTGCGCGACAGCAAGTATCGTGCCATCTGTTGCGCGGCTTGGATGAGCATCTGGCTGGCGAAGCGTGTGTGGGCGAGTGTGCGGCGGGTCACCTCGGTCGGCTCGGCGCGTTCGAGCCACTGCCCGATGTGCAGCGCGTTCAGCACGGCTTGCTCCCCGCGCGTGCGCAGCGCGCTCCAGTTCGGGCTGGGATCGCTGGCAAGGCGACGCAGATCCAGTAGCTCACTGGCGAGGTCGGTCAGCAGTCCGCTGGCAATCTGCAGCCACAGCGCGGCGCGCACCTCTGTAAGTTCATAGCTACCGTTGGGCAGGTTCTCCAGCATACGGGTCGCGCCCTGCAGCAGATAGCGTCGGTAGGCGACCTCTGCCCCGTTCTGCTCGGCGACAGGCTGCAGCGTCCGCGCGGCGGCAGGCGCGTCGCCCTGCATTAGCAGCATATCGAACAGCGCGAGGCGCAGGGCAATCGCGTCGGGCTGCGCGCGCAGCGCGCTCTGCAGATGGCTCACCGCCTCGATCGTTTTGCCCTCTGCCTGCAGGAGCGACGCCCATTCCAGCACGAATCGCTCGTCGTTCGGGTGAATTTGCGTCGCGCGCGCCAGCTCGTGCTGCGCTTGCTCACTCAGGTTCAAGCGACGGTAGAGATGGACAAGCTCCATCCGCAAGTTCGGGTCTTCGGGTTGCGCGTTGACGGCGGCGCGTAGGTGGGGCAGCGCCTCGATGTGCTTGCCTTCACGCAGGAGCTGCTCGGCGAGTGGGCGCGGTTCGGTAGGTCGGGGAGTCTCCGCGCGTGTGGGCGTAGGCGCGGGCGTCTGAACCTGCTCGGCGAGGCGCGGCAGCGCCTCCCACAGTTCCGTGTCCAGGCGCATCGCGACGGTGCGCCCCAGAGTCTGCAGCGCGGTCATGTCGTCCAGTCTGCCCTGTCGGGTAGCGACCTGCTGAAAGCCTTCGGTCTCCCACACGGGCACACGCACGCCCAATCGCCAGACTTTGATTGCATACTCGTAGCTGGTCTGTGTAGGTGCGCGCGTACAGCGCACGGTCATCACAAACTCTGCGCCCCATGCGCGCGCCAGTTGCCCGCGCAGGGCAGGCGTCGGGTTCGCAAGTTGCTCCGCGCTCAGCCCGCGCTGCTCGCCAAACTGCCGCGCAATAGAGTGGTTCGGCGCGTACCACTCCACGCGCACTTTGCGCAACTCCTGCAGGAACGGCGTCAGGTGGGGCTTGAGGTCGATATTTGGGTCATACGGCTGACCGTCGTGTTGCACAGGCGGCGCGGGGTCAGCGAAAATCAGGAGGGTCGGCTGTGTCCAACCGCTCGCCCACAGCAGAAGCGTCGCCCCCAGCAGCGCGGCTACTCGTTGCATAGCAGTAGCCCGTTCTGGCAGGCAGCGATGCCCTGGCGCGCCGCCTCCACCTCGCGTCCTGCCTGAATCTGGCGTTCATACTCGGCGATTGCTTGCAGGAAGTGGGTACGCGCGTTCGCTTTGTCGCCTAAGCGCAGGTAGCAGGTGGCGATTTGCTGATGTACTTCGGCGGGGTTCGGCGCAGTGGGCAACGCCTGCAGGTAGGCTTGGATTGCCTCGCGGTAGTTGCCTGCGCGCTGCAGGTTCTGCGCTTGCGTGAGCGCGTCCGAAGCGCGGGGCGCGTTGCGATTCGGCGATTGGGGCGGTACGCGCTCCACACGGATTTCGTACACGCCGCGCTGGGTCTCTTCCACTTTCACATCGGGCATCACTTCGGCGTCGCGGGGACGGTCGCCCTCGGTTTTGGGCGTCTCCTGCTTGGGCGCGGGTTTCGATTCGGGCGCAGGCAGGGTCGGTATCTCGCCGCGCGGGAGCGCAGGCTCTGCAGGCGCAAGCGCCAGGCGCGACGGGTCAACCGTTACGGGGGGTACAATCGCTTGTGGCGGGTTGGGCGGCGGCGTCTCGGCAGGCGGCGCAGGGACGGTGCTTGGCGGCAGGGGGGCGGACGCGAGGGTCTCGGCTGAAGACGCCACGGGCTGGCTCGGCGCGGGCGCAGGCGGCGCGCTCCAGCGCAAAATCAGCGCGAAGCCAATCAGCAAGACCAGCCCCTCTCCCAGAAACGCCAACGCGACAGGTAGCGTCTCCACCCACAGTGGGCGCACGGGCGCAGGGCGCACCGCCGCGCGCGCCTGACGACGCAGGGCGTCCAGCCGCGCCCGCTCCGCAACGCTCAGCGGGTTCACTGCCTGCACGCGCTCGTAAGCCGCTATCGCTTCAGCGACCTGCCCGCGCCGCTCGTGAATCAGCCCCTTCAGCGACAGCGCGGGCGCGTAGGTCTCGTCCAGCGCCAGCGCGCCCTCACATGCCAGCAGCGCCTCCTCCAGCCGCCCCTGCTCAAACAGCGATACCGCCTCGCGCATCAGTTGCTCGGCGTGCGCTTTCGTGTCCGTCGTACCGTTTTTAGACATCGCTCCCCGCCGTATTGTACCTCATTAACTCGGAATAGCAAAGCCCCCGAGTGCTTCGGGGGCTTTGTGGCTCGGTGTGTCGGTTGAGTCAAGGCTTACTGCCCGCGCCTGCGCAAGAAGGCAGGGATGTCAAGGTCTTCGCGCGAGAGGCGCGGTTCGGGGCGTTGGCGTTCGGGCGTCGGGTTTACCGTGCGGGGCGGTTCAGGCGTGGTCGTGCGCGGCGTCGCAGCATCCATCCGTGCGCGGGCGATGTCGAGCGGATGCGGTTCTGGCTGAGGCTTCATCTGCACCGCCGCCTCTTTGGACAGCGGCTCTTCGGGGAAGCCTGTCGCCAGCACCGTTACCTGTACCACATCCGTCATGCCAGGCTTGATGACATGCCCGAAGATGATGTTCGCCTCTTCGGGGTCGGTCATCTGGTACAGCAGGTTCATCGCCTCCTGCACCTCGTAGATGCCGATGTCCTCGCCTGTGGTAATGTTCACGAGTAGCCTGCGCGCGCCGTAGATAGACGATTCAAGCAGTTTGCTGGTGGATGCCTCCTGCACGGCTTGAATCATGCGGTTTTCGCCTGTGCCCTTGCCCAGCCCCATCAGCGCAGTGCCTGCGTCCTTGAAGATGGTGCGTACATCTGCGAAGTCCACATTAATCTCGCCTGCGTAGTTGATGATGTCGGAGATGCCCTGCACGCCGCTGCGCAGCACATCATCCGCCATTCGAAACGCCTCGGTCATCGTCGTGGTGCGCTCCGACACATCGATGAGGCGGTCGTTTTGCACCACAATCATCGCGTCCACATGTTTGCGCAGGAGTTGCGCCCCTTCCTCCGCGACTTTCCAGCGTCGAGGTCCTTCGAACTTGAACGGTTTGGTGACGACAGCGATGGTGAGTGCGCCCAGTTCTTGGGCGATTTCGGCGATAATCGGCGCGGCGCCAGTGCCTGTGCCGCCGCCCAGCCCAGCGGTGATAAACACCAGATCCGCGCCCTCCAGCGCTCGGCGGATTTCGTGGCGGCTCTCTTCGGCGGCGCTCCGACCCGCCTCGGGATTGCCCCCCGCGCCCAGCCCACGAGTAATCCCGACGCCTAAAGGGATCTTCGCCGGCGCACGCGATTTGCCAAGCACTTGCTGGTCTGTGTTCATGGCGATGAACTCCACGCCCTGCACGCCGACTTCGATCATGCGGTTCACGGCGTTCCCGCCGCCGCCGCCGACGCCGACCACTTTCAAAACGGCTTGCACTTCCAAAAGTCCATTCTCTCGATGCGTTGCGCGATCCTTGGCCATGGTAAGTCTCCTAAAACGATAGGGTTCTCAGTGTCGTTGAAACCAGCGACGAACGGTTTGAACAAGTTGTTTCCATAAGCGCGTGGGTGCGATGGGGCTGTCGGTCTCGGGGAAGAGTTGCACGCCATAGAGCGCGAGTCCGACAGCGGTCGCGAACGCGGGCTTCTGAAGCGCGCTGGGCAACACAACCTCACGCGGCTGCGGCGTCCCCAGACGCACCGGCAGCGCGTCGAACACCTGCCGCCCCAGCTCGGTGGTGCACGGCAGACACGAGCCGCCCCCAGTCAGCACGACCCCTGCCGCCAGACGGTCGTACAGCCCAGAGCGTTCCAGCTCCTCGCGGGCATACTCCAGAATCTCGCGCATCCTCTCCTCGATAACCTCAGTAAACAGCCGTCGGGGCACCCGACGCTCCTCATTCGTTCCCATTTCCCGATAGGATACCCTCTCGGTTTCGGGCACGCGCGCTGCCAGCGCGCTCCCGAATTCGTGTTTCAATCGCTCGGCTTCCTGCGGATCTGCCAAGCGAAACATGATATACACATCACGGGTCACCTGATTCCCGCCAAGCGGCACGGCGCTGGTATACGCGAGCGCGCCGTCAATGAAAATCGCGACATCGGTAGTGCCGCCGCCGATATCGATGAGCGCAACGCCGATTTCGCGCTCTTCGGGGGTCAGCGTCGCCAAGCCCGACGCCAGCGGCTCCAGCGCCATCGCCTGCACCTCCAGCCCTGCGCGCTCCACGCAACGACGCAGGTTCTGCAGGAAGGTCAGCCCGCCCGTCACAAGCGTCGCCTCCGCCTGCAGGTGCGACGCGCTCATGCCGAGGGGGTTAAGGATACCTGACTGCCCATCGAGGATGTATTGCCGAATGAGCGTGTGAATCAGCTCGCGATCGGGCGGCAGATGAACCTGCTGCAGGTTGAAGCGCAGACGCTCTAAATCTTCCTGTGTGACCTCGCGGTCGGGGCGTGTAATGGTAATCTCCGCGCGTCGCTGAATCGACTCGATATGTTCGCCCGTGACGCCCAGCACGACGCCCGTGATGGTGAGTTCCCCCATCGTCTGCGCTTCGTGAACGGCGTGCTGGATGGCGGCGACCGTCTGCTCCATATCGACGACCTGCCCCTGCTTCAGCCCGCGGCACGGCGCGATGCCGTAGCCCGCAGGCTGCAGCGTTCCCTCCGCGCCCCGCTGCACCGCGAAGCAGCACACCTTCGTCGTGCCGATATCGAGCCCGGTGATGAGTGTCATCCTCGTTGCCGCCTTAGCGCCCACTGATTAAGGTAATAGCGACGAATGAGTGATAGGTTCAAAAACATCCGTCCGCCAAGCGTCACCACCGCCGCGAGAAACAGGTCCACCCCGATTCGGTCGCCCAAGTACGCCAGCATCGCCGCCAGCAGCGCGTTCACGATAAAGCCCGACACGAACACATCGGCGTGGAAGCGACCTTCCAGCGCGGCGCGCCAGCCCCCGAACGCCGTGTCGAGACCCGCCAACGCCGCCAGCGAAAGGTACGCCGCCCACTCCTCGGGCAGCGGGATGTCCAACGCCACCGACGCGATAACCACACCCAGCAGCAAGCCAATCAGACCCACAGCAATCATGGCTTCGCCTCCTCCGTCACAGGGCGTGCATAACGAAACTGGGTGGAGCCGCTGAACGCGGGAATGCGTACCTTGTCCAGCTGCCTTACCTGCGCCATCTTGGGGTCTACGCTTTTCAAGTCCGCGAGCGCGCCGCCAGGCATCTCCAGCGCGCCAATCAGTGTCTTCGGGTCGCCAATCGCCAGCACCACGAACGGCGACGCCATCTTCACATCGTTGACGAACACCACAGGACCCGTGCATCGGATTCCCGTCGTGGCGACGATGCGCTGCCCGTTGATGCTAATCGCCTCCGCGCCCGCCTGACGCAGTTCGTTCACCACGCGCAGCAGGTCGTAGTCGTGAATCGTGTAGAGTTCGGGCAATAACTCAGGCGAGTCGCCCGACGGACGCTTCTTGCTGTCTTGCAAGATTAGTTCGATGCCTGGACCTTCCACTTCCAGCAAGCCCGCAATCATCTTCGCTTCCTGCAGGCTCTGGCTCAGCACTTGCGCCTGCTTGGTGCCGCTGGCGAAGGCGTTCTCCAGTTCGTTGATGCGCTGGCGCAGTTGGCGTATCTCCTCTTCCAGCGCGGCGTTGGAACGCTTCTCCTGCACATAGGCGCGTGCGAGGTCAGGCAGGCGCGCGCTGGGCAACTCGGCAGTGCGGATGCGTGTCTGCTCCTTGAATGCCATCCCCAGCAGCAGCCCCACGACCAGCCAAATCGCGAAAAAGACAGTCATCTGCTTCAACTTGTTCTCGCTCATTGCTCACCCCCGGTTGTCGCGCGCGGTTTGACCGCCTCCGCGTCGGGCGTGCTGATGTCCACATACTCCCACTGGCGCAACTCGGACAAAGGCATCTCCAGCAGGCGGTGCATCGTCGCAAGTTGCCGTTCGAGCGCGTTCGCGTCGCCGAAGCGGAGTTGCACGGCGACAGGCGTCTCTGCGCCGCGTTGCACCTCCGCGTACAGCCGTATCCCGTTTGTGCGGGATAGATGCACTCGCGGGCGGCGCACATCGGCGCGGTGGCTGACCGCACGCAAAATCTCCAACGCTGCTCGCATCTCACCCTCGGCGTAGCGCCCGTTCCATCGGCGCGTACTATCCTGCGCGAGTCGAATCAAGCCCGATGTGGGTCGCGGATTCGGATTCGGGGGCGCGAACAAAAATCCTGTGGCGTCCGCGAAAATTCGGGCGCCATTTTCGTCCCGAATCTCGGCGAACGGCACACGCGGGACGACGAGCAGGCGCGCCCGCCCCACCCCTGCCGCCTGCCACCGTGCTTGCCGCACCCAATCCAGTGCCTGCACTGCACGCTCCACCTGACGCGGCGAGTCGTGCAACGGCATCGGCCGGCGCAAGTGCGTCTGGAGCAGCGCATAGAGTCCCGCGCGCGCCTCCCACGGCGCACCTACCACCTCAAGATGGGTCAACTGAGTGCGTGGCGAGAACCACAGGCTCAGCGCCAGCGCACTCAGCGCGGTCGCCCACAGGAGCGGCTCCGCGTTGCGCCCTATCCACCTCCCGAACGGCGACACGCGCCCTGCGCGACGCTTGGAACGTCTGTGCCCAGCCGCCCGCGCAGGCGCGGGCATGCTGAACCTCCCCGTCGGCTCCAGCACGGGAGCAAGCCGTGAGGCAGTCGCTTGGCTTCGTATCCGCACGCGCGTGCCGCGTTCCCGCAAACGCATACGCTACACCTCCTCCAGCGCGTCGCTCAAGATGCGCTCGACGAGTTCGCCGAAACTTAGCCCTGCCGCCTCCGCGCTGCGCGGCAGCAACGAGGTCGGCGTCAAGCCCGGAATCGTGTTCACCTCTAACACATACGGGGTCGTCTCGCGCACAATCATATCCACGCGGCTCATGCCCCGACAGCCCAGCGCAAGGTGCGCCGTAACAGCAGTCTGCTGCAGCAGTTCCAGAATCTCGCTGGGCAGGCGCGCGGGCACAATCTCTTCTGTCTCGCCAGGCACATACTTCGCGTGGAAGTCGTAGTAGCCGCTTTTGGGGGCAATCTCCACAGGGGGCAGCGCATACGGTTCGCGCACACCCAGCACGGGCACAGAAACCTCCACGCCCTCGATGAGTTCCTCCACGAGCGCGTGCGCGTCGTAGGCGAACGCTTTGCGCAAGGCGCGTGGCAGCGCGTCCCATGCGAACACGCGCATCGCCCCCAGCGTTGAGCCGCCCTGATTCGGCTTCACAATCACGGGCAAGCGCAGCCGTCGTTGCACGCGCTCCAGGCTTTCATCTTCCGCATCGCTGAGCAGCAGCGCGTTCGGCGTGGTTAGCCCCACCTCGCGGAAGACCATCTTCGCGATATACTTATTCATCGCCAGCGCGCTGGGCAGCACGCCAGAGCCTGTATACGGGATGCCGAGCAGTTCCAGAAGCCCCTGCACTGCCCCGTCCTCGCCGTGCCTGCCGTGCAGCGCGATAAACGCCACATCGGGACGCTCCTGCGTCAGCAACTCCTGCAAGCCCCAGTAGCCCTCCTTGCCCGTAAGCAAGGCGGGGTCTACTGCGACGGCGTGATACTTATCGGGGTTCAGCGCCTGCATCACGCGCAGTCCCGACAGCAGCGACACATCCCGTTCAGGCGAGTCGCCGCCCATCAGCACGGCGACTGTGAGCCGCCGCGCCTGACCACGCGCCTCCAACCGACGCAGCAGCAACGGCGCAATCTTCTCTATATCCCCTGCACCCATCACCACGACCACATCGTTCGGCTGCAAATGCGGGATTAGGCGCGACGGAATCTGCTCCTTGATGGGCACATAGAGCGTAGGCGGGCAGTCGCGCTCCAGCAGCCCATCAGCAATCAGCGCCGCGCTGACGCCTGGAATCGGCTGCTCGCGCGCGGGGTAAATATCCGTGATGACCGCAAAGTCTGCAGCGGCAAGGCTCTCTATCAGTCCGTGCAACTGGTCGCGCGTGCGGCTATACAGGTGAGGCTGGTAGACCACCACCAGTCGGCGGTTGGGGAACCGCTGGCGCAGTGCGCTCAGTGCGGCGCGTATCTCCGTCGGGTGGTGCGCATAGTCGTCTACCACGGTGATGCTCATCGCCTCGCCGACGATTTCCTGCCTGCGCTTGACCCCCCGAAAGTGCGCCAGCGCGTCCCGAATCACCGCCACAGGGACGCCCAGCAGTAGCGCGATGCATGTCGCCCCCAGCGCGTTTTGCACATTATGCTCGCCCAAGACGGGGATGCGCAGCGTCGGCTCGGCATCCGATAGCCAGTGGCTATTATGCACGCGAAACTCGGTGTAGGTCGGCGGGCGCGCGGTAATCTCCGCGCGGAGGTCGTTATGCGACCCCAGCCCATACAGGATCGGCGGTCGCTCGTGCCCGCCAATCCCATGTAGCATTTTCACCATCTCGCGCACACCATGACTGTCGCCGCAGGCAACCAGATAGCCCTCGCGAGGCACATGCTTGCTGAAATTCGCAAAACTCTTGAGCAATCGCTCAAAGGTGCCGTGATAGTCCAGATGGTCAGGCTCGATGTTCGTAATCAGCGCGAGATACGGGCGAATATCCAGAAACGATTCGTAGGCTTCACAGGCTTCCACGACTGCCCATTCGCTGTTGCCCAGTCGTAGGTTGCCCTGCCACGGCGCAGGCAGGGGCACATCCGCGCCTATCAGCACGGTTGGGTCATATCCCGCTGCCTCCAGAATCGTTGCGGTCATGGCGGTGGTGGTGGACTTGCCGTGCGTGCCTGCGATTGCGATGACTTTGTAGTCGCGCAGCAGCCAACCCATTAGTTGCGAGCGTCGCCAGATAGGAATCTCGCGTCGAAGGGCTTCGATCACTTCGGGATTATCAGGGTGGATGGCGTCAGACACCACGACCCAGTCGGGCTGCCCCATGCGGTTGGCATCGTGCGCGGCGTAGGCGTCCACTCCGATTTTACGCAGCGCGTCTAATATCGGGGATTCCACGAGATCTGAGCCGCTGATGCGCGCGCCTTTGTGTCGCAGCCAGCGCGCGAGCGCAGACATCCCTGCCCCACCGATTCCGACGAAGTGGAATGCCATCGACAGGCTCGGCTCTCGATTTGTCGTTAGGCGGATACCTGTGGGTGTGTACACGCGCCAACCTCCTCTAACAGTTGCACGATGCGCTCGGCGGCGTTCGGGATTGCCCATGCGCGTGCGGCAGCCTGCATCTGGGCGCGTCGCTGTGGACAGTCGCGCAACTCCAGCAATCGCTCCGCCAGCCGCTGGGGCGAAAGTGCAGCTTGGTCGATAACCTCCGCTGCGCCCCGCGCCGCCAACGCGGTGCAATTATACCGCTGATGCCCCCCCGCCGCGTGGGGGTACGGAACCAGGATCATCGGCAGCCCGTTGAGCGCAAATTCGGTAAGGCTACCCGCGCCGCCGCGCCCGACGACCACATCCGCCGCGCGGTACGCCAGTCCCATCTCGCGCGCGGGCAGAAACGCACGCGGATGATAGTTGCCGTTCAATCCCAGCCGCTCCGCCGTGCTGCGCACCAGTTCAAAATGCGCCTCGCCTGTGATATGAAGCCACTGAAGCTCGCTTAACGGCAGATATTGAACCGTGTTCAGCGCCGCCTCGTTTAACGCTTGCGCCCCTTGACTGCCCCCAACCACCAGCACGCAGAATTTGTCGCGTTTCAGCCCGAAATGGTCGCGCGCGGTGGTCGGCTCTACATCAGGCAAGTAGACTTCAGGACGCACAGGTAGCCCTGTGCGCATGGTCGTTGCGCGCCCGAACACCTGCGCCGCCTCCTCGAAGTTCACGCAGATACGCACGGCGCGCCGCGCCAACCAGCGGTTCGCCTTGCCTGGTAGCGCGTCAGGCTCCAACAACACCAGTCGCTTGCTCAACCGCAGGAACGCCAGCGCAATCGGCACAGAGGCGTAACCGCCCGTGGTGAACATCACCTCCGCGCCGAACGCCTGCAGATGGCGGTGCGCCTCGCCGCGCACACGCCAAATCGTCTGCAGCAGAGACCACAGCGTGCGCTGCGTGGAACGCAGCCCGCTCATCTCCAGCAGCGCATGCGGCACAGGGAGCGGGACGCGCCCTTCAATGCCGTGCTTCGCGCCGAGATACAGCACCTCGTGCCCCCGCGCCTGCAACGCTTGCGCCACCACCAGCGCAGGGAACAGATGCCCGCCTGTAATCCCGCCCGCAATTGCGACCCTCATGGCGTCTCCTTCGCCAGCGCGATTCCGATGCCCAACGCTGCCAGCAGGCTCACCAGCGCGGAGCCGCCCGCGCTCACGAACGGCAACGGCAAGCCCATCGTCGGCAGCATTCCCACCGCCATGCTGAGGTTCATCAGCGCGCCGACACCGAGCCATATACCTAACCCGCCCCAATATAGCCTTGCCGCGCGCGTGGACGCACGCCGCGCACTCTCAAAGCACGCCCACACCAACAGTCCCAACAGCCCGATTACGCCCAGACTGCCCACCAGCCCCATCTCCTCAGCGATGGCGGCGAAGATGTAGTCGCTCTCCACTGCAGGCAGACCGCGCTTCTCGCGCCCCTCGCCGACGCCTACGCCGAATAGTCCGCCGCTGCCGACTGCTATCTGTGCGCGCACCATCTGGTAGCCTGCCTCGCGCTCATGCGCCCACGGATCCAGTGTCGCTTGAATACGCTTGACAACATATGCGCCTGGCTGCGTCTCCCATGGCTGGTCGCGCAGCGCGCCAAGCATCAAGGGCGTCGCCACCACCGCGCCTGCCAACAGCGCAGCCCCAAGCGCCCCGAAACACACCCACTGCGCACGCAACCCGCCCAGAAAAGCGATCCCGAACCCTAACAGGAACACCAACACCGCTGTGTCCTTGTCGGGCTGCAACATAATCAGCCCGATTCCAGAGAGCCAGAGTAGTACGCCCAACCATGTGCCGAGCGACGCGCGCAGGCGCGGCGCGCTCCACAACGCCGTCAGCCAAAGTAAGGTTGCCAATTTGTAGAACTCGGCAGGCTGCACGGTGATTCCGCTAATCACGGGAACAGGCAATCCGAGCCAGCGCGTCGCGCCGTTTATCGTGAGCGCGCCTGGCAATTTCAGCGCGAGCCATAGCAGCGCGCCCCACCCCAGCAGCAACCACACCCACGCGCTCGCAAGCCAGAGCCATCCCCGCACGCGACTGCAAACCCACATCACGCCCGCACCAACCACCAGCCACAGTGCCTGCATCAGCACGGGGCGGAACGCATCCAACACGGCAGGCGGCGTTCCCGCCTTCGTGAGGCGACTGAACTCCGCAATCCCAACACTGCTTTGAAAAAATAGCCCCACGAGCGCAAGCACGAACGGCGTCCACAACAGCGCAGGATGCACGCCCGTCGAGCGCGCAGCGACAGGTGCTGGCGACGCGCGCGACGGATCAGCCGAATGACGCGCGTTTTTCAGGATGTGGGACTGCCGCATTCAAGCACCTCCTGTACTAAGCGTTTGAACTGCTCCCCCCGATCCGCGAAGTTGCGGAACTGGTCGAAACTCGCGCATCCCGGCGCAAGAATCACGGCATCCCCCGCGCGGGCAAGCTGCGCCACTTCCGCAACCGCGCTTGCTAAGTCGCCTACATAGCGCCAGCGCATGTATCCGAGCGCGTCCAGCGCTGCGCCCACTGCCGCGCCGTCTCGCCCAATCAGAAGCACATGCGCTGCATGACGCGCGAGCGATTCCGCCAACTGCGCAATGCTATCGTTCTTGTCCACGCCGCCCGCAATTACCAGACACGGCTTCGGCGTCGCCTGAAGCGACTTTTCCAGCGCGTCGGCATTCGTACACATGGAGTTATTAATGTAGCGCACCCCTCCCCACTCGCCGACGAACTCCATGCGGTGCGGCACACCTTTGAAACTTTCGAGTGCCTCGCGCAGTTGCTCAGGCGTACAACCCAGAATGCTGGCGACGGTCGCCGCTGCGAGCGCGTTTTCCAGACCGTGTACGCCCAACAGCGCAGGCTTGGGCAAATCGGCGATGTTTAAGGTTTTGCCTGAAAGTTTTACTACTGGTTCCGACTGCGTGAAAAAGAGTCTCCTGCCGACACCTCTTGCGAACTGGGAAGTTGCATTGACCCCCTCCTTAAGGTTCCCCCTGCTCGCAGGGGGAACCAAGCCCTGCCCCTCTTCGCCAAGTGGGGGCAATTCTGCAGAGGTGAGCGAAACAGAACCTGCGTGGTTCCCCTCGCGAAGCGGGAGGAACCTTAAGGAGGGGGGTACATTTAATAATCGATCTACAACCCACCTCACCCCCGAATCTTCCCCATTTAGCACTGCCCAGTCGTCGGGCGTCTGATTTGCCAGAATCTTCGCTTTCGCAAGCGCGTAGGCTTCCCAGGTACCGTGATAGTCCAAGTGGTCATGCCGAATGTTCGTGATGACCGCGATTCGGGGGCGAAAAGCGTGCGTATGCAGGAGTTGAAACGAACTGACCTCCGCCACAAGCCACTCGTCGGGTGTGGCGCGCTCGGCGGCTTCCGTAAGCGTCTGCTCGTCGTCAATCCCTGCGATGTTCCCGCACAGGTGAGCGCGCAGCCCCATCGTTCGCAGAATGTGATGAATCAGCACTGTGGTCGTGGTCTTGCCGTTCGTACCCGTGACGGCGATGATGGGCGCGCGCGCGATCTGGTAGCCCAGCTCGATTTCACTCCATACGGGCACGCCTGCTGCCTCTGCCAACGCGAAAATCGGATGGCTGGGCGGCACGCCTGGGCTGACCACTACGAGGTCGTACCCTTGCAGGCTGGCAGGCGCGTCTGTCTGCGCATGAAGCGCAATCCCCTGCCCCGCCAGCGCGTCGGCGTGCGGCAGCTCAGTATACAGCTTTCGGTCAGAAACCTCTACTTGTGCGCCGCGCCTGGCGAGCGCGTGCGCCGCCGCGACGCCGCTACGCCCCGCGCCAATCACCGCCACTCGCTTGTCCGCGAACGCACTCATGGCTTGCTCACCATCGACTTACAGAGACGCCGCACGCTGCGGCAATTGCGCCCGCCAGCCAGAAGCGCATCACAATCGTCGGCTCCGCCCAGCCCAACAGCTCGAAGTGGTGATGGATTGGCGTCGCCCGAAAGATGCGCTTGCCACCGCGCAACTTGACCGAACTTAGTTGCACCACAACGCTGAGTATTTCCACTGCAAATACGCCCCCCACCAGCACGAGCGCGCCCCACGCCTGCCACTCTGGAGCAGTCAGTAGGTAGCGCAGCGTCAGCAGCCCGAAGCTCGCGCCCAGAAACATCGAGCCTGTGTCGCCCATAAACACCCGCGCGGGATGCACATTCCACCACAGGTAGCCGACGCACGCGCCAGCAACCATCAGCGCGTAGCTCATCCAGCCCCCCTGCCCCGCCCCGATGGCATACACGCCCATCATCGCGAGCGCGGTCAGCCCCGCCGCCAGCCCATCCAGCCCGTCCGTTAGGTTGAAGGCGTTCACCCAGCCCACCACCCACAGCACACCCAGCCCGAAGGTGAGCAAGTTCAGCGGCAACTGCGCCGTGTCTTCGCTTGCAAGCCCTAGCAGTGACTCGGCAGCCTCTGCGCCCGACGCCACCAGCCACAGCACATACACGCTCAACCCCGCCGCGACCAGTTGCAGCCCGAGTTTCTGCTTCCATTCCAGCCCGCGCTGCCCCGTCCAGCGACGAATCCAGTAGTCGTCCAACAGTCCGATAAACGCGAACCACACCGCCCCTGCAAAAATTACCAGCATGGGAATCAGCGTCTCGCGCGTTTGCCAGCCCCACACCGTCAGCCCCACCACTACGCCGAGCATCAGGAGCAGTCCGCCCATCGTGGGCGTGCCTTCTTTGGCGCGGTGCGTTTCGGGCGCGTAGGCGTAGATGGTCTGCCGTGCGCGAATGCCTGCCAGCCAGCCGATTACAGGCTTGCCCAGCAGCAGAGTGGCGAGCGCCGCCGCCAGAAACACTCCCGCGTCCGTCATCGCACCACCGCCTGCTCCAGCCCCAGCGCACGCGAGCCTTTCAGAAGCACGCAGTCCCCCTTCTGCACGGTGCGCAGCAGCCACTCGCGTGCCTGCTGGGGCGTCTCGAAGTGCAAGAGTCGGCTGGGGGGAAATCCGCCCTCCCTGGCGGCAGCCGCCGTCCATAGCACTTCGGTTCCAACCAAAACGAGATAATCCAGCGGTTGCGTCGCGAGCCAGCGTCCCAAGCTCCAGTGCAACCGCATGCTATATGCGCCAAGCTCCTTCATATCGCCCAGCACGGCGATCCGTCGCCGTGCTGGGATTTGGTGTATCAGCACTTGCAGGGCGGCGCGCATCGAGTCGGGATTTGCGTTGTAGGCGTCGTTGATGAGCGTCCAGCCATCGGGTTGCCGCTGCACTGCCATGCGCATTTCGGGCAGTTGGATATGGCGCAGCGCACGCGCCGCCCCGTCAGGCGCGACGCCCAGCACGACCGCCGTCAGCAGCGCCGCCGTCGCATTGATCAGCAGATGCTCGCCCAAGTACGGTAGCTCCAGCCACACCCGCGCCTGCACATCGGGCAAGTTCAGCACCACAACGCCCGCCGTGTAGTCTTCGCCCAGCTGCACCTCTGTTAGGCGAGCATGCGCTTCAGGATGGCGCCCGAAAGTGTAGACGGTCTCGCATGCGCAGCGCGCCCGTAGGAACTCGTAGAACTTGTCGTCGCGCGGTAGGATGGCAATTCCGTCGGGTGGGAGCGACTGAATCAGCTCCGATTTCGCTTCGGCGATTGCCTCGCGGCTACCCAACTGCTCGATGTGCGACCATCCGATTTGCGTAATCACTCCGACGCGCGGCTCGGCAATCTCGGCAAGGTAGGCAATCTGCGCGCGTCCGCGCATCGCCATCTCCTGCACCAGAAATCGGCAATCGGCGTCCAGCTCAAAGAGCGTCAGGGGCACGCCGAGTTCAGTGTTATAGTTTCCCGCGCTTTTTTGCACAGCGTTCGGATAACCCGCCTCCAGTGCGGCGGCAATCATCTCTTTCGTGGTCGTCTTGCCTGTGCTGCCCGTCACGCCGATAACGAGCGTATCGAACTGCCTGCGGTAGTAGCGGGCGAGTTGCCCCAGCGCGTGGACGGTGTTCGGCGTGCGCAGCAACGGCATCTCCTCTGCGCCCAACGGCACATACTCGACCAGCGCGGCGACGGCGCCCTTGTCGAACACCTCTTGCAGGTAGTGGTGTCCATCCGTGCGGTTGCCGCGCAACGCCACAAACAGGTCGCCTGCCTCTACAGCGCGGCTGTCTATGCAGACGCCCGTGATGGCGACTGTTTCCAAGTCGCGAATGTTCACAGGTTTCGCGCCTGTCGCCATAACCACCTCAGAGAGTCGCATCGCTCGTCTCATCGCTTCGCTCCTGCCGCCTCCTTCGCTACTTCGATGTCGCTAAAGGGCAGCTTCTCTGTGCCCACAATCTGGTACGGTTCGTGTCCCTTGCCCGCCAGCAGGATGAGTTCGCCTGCCTGCGCTGTGTGCAGCGCGTACTCGATGGCGCGCTGTCGGTCTGCCTCCACCAGCGCGACTTTCCCGCGCAGGTCGTTGGGCACGCCTGCGAGTATCTGCTGCAGGATTTGGTGCGGGTCTTCCGTGCGCGGGTTATCGGAGGTGAGGATTACGCGGTCGGCAAGCTCGGTGGCGATTCTGCCCATCTGGGGTCGCTTCGTGGGGTCGCGGTCGCCGCCGCAGCCGAACAACACGGTCAGCCGTGTGGGGTTCAGCATGCGTCCAGCCTGCAGCACGCGCGCCAGCGCGTCGGGCGTATGCGCGAAGTCCACAATCACCGTGTAGTCAGCGTCGATGGGCGCGCGTTCAAAGCGTCCAGGCACTTGCGACAGGCTCGCCAGCCCTTGCCGAATGACTTCCAACGGGACTTCTAACGCCAGCGCTGCAGTCGTCGCCGCCAGCGCATTATATAAATTGTAGGGAGCGATGAGGGGGGTGTGAAGAGGAAGTTCCTCGACGCCGCGTGCTGAACCCCCTCCTTGAGGTTCCCCCTGCATGCAGGGGGAACCAAGGTGTGGTTCCCCTCGCGAAGCGGGGGGAACCTTGAGGAGGGGGGCAACGGCGGTGAGGGTGGAGTGCCTGCCTGCCCCGTTGCGTGTTGTCAGAGTTGTCCGAATCCAGAAGCGCAGTGCGTCGTGTCCGTATTCTACGCGCGTTGCCTGCACCAGGGCGCACTCGCTTTCGCCGTAGGTGTAGACCGCGCCCCGCGCCTTCGCCGCGAATACCCTGCCCCACTCATCGTCGATGTTGACAACCGCTCGGAACGGTTTGCCCGACTGTTCCGCTAAGTCCGTGAACAGGCGCAGTTTCGCGGCGGCGTAAGCTTCCATCGTGCCGTGATAGTCCAGATGGTCTTGCGTCAGGTTCGTGAACACGCCGACATCGAAGCGGATGCCGTCGGCGCGCCGCTGATCCAGCGCGTGCGAGGAGACCTCCATCACCGCCGCCTGTGCGCCCCGTGCGCGCGCCTGCTGCAGCAGCGACTGCAGCTGGTAGACTTCGGGTGTGGTGAACTCGCCTTCTTGTGCCAGCGCCTCACGCCGACCGTCAGGATACTCGATCCACGCGCCGAGCGTGCCAATCAGCACAGTCGGCTTGCCCCACGCCGCCAGTATCTTCTGGAGCATGTGGGTCGTAGTGGTCTTGCCGTTGGTGCCCGTGACGCCGATGGTCAGCATGTGTTGCGTCGGGTCGCCATACAGCCGCTGGGCGATGCGCCAGAGCGCTTCGCGCGTGTCAGGCACACGGACGAACGGGAACTCGGAGGCGACTTGCGCCGCTGCTTGCTGCACCATGACAGCCGCTGCGCCTTGCTGCAGCGCGTCCGCGATGAAGTGATGCCCGTCGTGCTGCCGCCCCGCAAGCGCGACGAACAGGTCGCCGCGTTGTACGCGCCTCGAGTCGACGCAGACACCTGTAATCTCGGCGTCGCCCCGCGCCTCCACTATCGGCAGCCCCTGTATCAGCTCACTCAATCGCATCGGTTCACCCTGCGCGTGTGCGCGGATTGAAAATCGCGGGTTGCGAGCGCGTCGCCTCGCGTCGCGACGGCGGGAGCCGCCAGTACCACATGAGGAACTGCGCCACTTGGCGGAATGCGGGCGCGGCGACCTCGCCGCCGTAGTAGCCGTTTCGCGGCTCGTCTGCCAGCACGAGGATGACCGCGCGCGGGGCATCCGCGGGCACAATCCCCACAAACGACGCGATATACTTGCCTTGTGCGTAGCCACGCCCGCCCTCCATAGCTTTCTGTGCCGTGCCCGTTTTTCCCGCTACCCAGTAGCCCTTTAGCCGCGCATGTTTGCCAGTGCCCTCCTCTACCGCCTGCACCAGCCCGCGAATGACCAGTCGTGCATATTCGGGGGGCACGATTAGCTCTGACTCACGGTGCGTCAGCGCAGGCTCCAGCACAATTCGGGGCGCAATCCAGCGTCCCTCGTTCGCCAGCGCGCCATAAGCCGCCGCGAGCGCGAGCGGAGAGACCATCAGCCCCTGCCCGAAGGCGAGATTCGTCGCCCGCAGTTCCCTGCCCCAGCGCACAAGCTCTGGCGGGATGGTGCGCCCTACCTGCTCGCCTGTAAAGCCCGCCTCCATCGGCTCGAACAGGTGGAACCGCTGCAACGCGCGATAGACGCCCTCCAGCCCTACGCGCAGTCCCATCTGCGCCATCGCCACATTACACGAGTGGCATAGCGTGTCCTCCAGCGTCAAGCGACCGTGTCCCCTACCCCGCCCATGCGCCACGCATCGAATCGACTTCCTGCCGACTCGGATTGCCCCTGAGCAGTAGTAGCGGCTCGTTGGGCTGACGGCGCCTTCCGCCAGCAGCGACGCGACCACCAGCGGCTTGACGGTAGACCCTGGCTCATACAGAAACTCTACTGCGCGATTGCGCAGCGGCTCCATCGCGCGGTTGCGTTCGGCAGGCGTGTCGTTGCGCGGACGGTTCAGCCCTTCGCGAGTGGCGAGATCAAAGGTCGGGCGGTTCGCAAGCGCCAGAATGTCCCCTGTGTGGGGGTCTAACACCAGAATCAGCGCGCCTTTCGGGCGATGCTTGCGCCAAAGTTGCTCCAGCGCGTCTTCGGCAACCGCTTGAATCGCGGTATCCAGCGTCAGGCGCACCGACGCGCCATCAGTGGGCAGTTCACGGTGGCGTATCGTTTCGGGAATCAGCAAGCCGCCAGGCGCGATTTCGCCCTCCTCGACGCCGTTCCTACCTGCCAACACGGTGTCGTAGCTCTTCTCGACGCCGCTCACGGCGACCAGCAGGTTGCCCTCCTCCCGACTCTCGCGTAGCTGGGTCAGCCCTATCACTTGCGGGGCGAGCGAGCCTTGCGGATAGGCGCGGGTCGGGGTGTATTCGCGCATCAGCACGGGGCGTTCGCTGCGCTTGAGTTCGCGAAACGCCGCCTCAAACTCCGCTTGCAGTGAGTGATAGCGTTCGATAGGCGCGCTGGTCGCCACACGCAGGTAGCGGCGTTCGGACTGTTGCGCCTGCAGGATTTGCGTCCGCAACGCTGTAGGGTCGCCGCCCAAGTGCTTGGCTAAAATCCGTGCCATGCGCTCAGGCTCACGCACGCGCATCGGGTCAATCGCAATATGACAGCAGACTTGGCTCTGCGCCAGTGGCTTGCCGTTCCGATCCAGAATTGCGCCTCGCTTTGCCAGCAAGGGGCGACGCCGCAGTCGGCGACGCAATCCCGCCTCCAGCAGCGCGTCGTGTTGAAATACCTGCAGGTGCACCACGCGCGCCGCCACCAACGCGCCGCCCAGTCCCAGCAGCGCACGCGCCCAGTCAATGCGCCGAAGTTCCTGCGCCTTCAAGCGCACGGTCGCATGACGATACATCGGGCGCGTTCGTACCATCGCCTCACCTCAACAACGCTGGAATATCCATCGCCACAGGTGCGGGGGGCGATGTGGGCGCGTCCAGCCCGATAATCGTCAGCTCAGGTCGCTCATCGACGCGCACCATCCCCGCCTGCTCCGCCCATCGGCGCACGGACACCTCCTTCGTATGCACGGCAAGTTGCCCTTGCAGCCGCTCGATGTTCAGCTTGATGCGGTCTTTTTCGCGGCGCAGGCTCTCGCAGCGTGCGCTCTCGTAGTTCAACATCGCCACAGCGGTCATATGAGTTGTAAAGACCGCGACGATGACGCCTATGGGCAACAACGGCAGTCGGCGCGGGCGCGCCTTGCGCTGCGGGCGCACACTCGGCGCCGCATGCGGTTTGGGACGCGCCTGCGGTGTTCGCTCCGCCGCATGCTCCCGTTTCGGTTTCGTTGTTGTTGGCATATGGTCATCCTCCTTCCCCTACCCTGCGCGGCGGGCAGCGCGTAGTTTCGCGCTCCGCGCACGGGGGTTGTCCTGTATCTCCGCTTCGCTCGGCTCGACTGGCTTCGGGGTCAAAATCTCCAGCACAGGGCGGGCGGCTTCCGTTGCGGATGCGCCCACACCCACAGGCTCGCGCACACGCTGGCTAAGGTTCCGAAACGCATGTTTGACCGCGCGGTCTTCCAGCGAGTGGTACGCCAATACACATATGACGCCTCCCACCTTCAAGCAACCTGCCATCGCCTCAAACGCAGGCTGCAAGTCGTCCAGTTCACGGTTGACCGCGATTCGAATTGCCTGAAAAGTGCGCGTGGCGGGGTGAATGCGCTTCTCCTGAAACTTTTTCGGGATGGCTTCCAGCACGGCGGCGGCAAGGTCGCCTGTGGTGTTCATGCGCCCTTGGTCGCGCCTGCGGATAATCGCACGCGCGATGGGCTTCGCCCACTGCTCGCCTCCGTACTCCCGCAGGATGCGCACCAGGTCGGGCAACCGAATGCGTTGCAAGAGGTGGTAAGCAGTGGTGGGCTGTTCCCTGTCCAAGCGCATGTCCAACGGCGCGTCGTAGCGGAAAGCGAACCCACGCTCTGGGTCGTCTAACTGCTCACTGCATACCCCCATATCCACCAAAATCGAATCCACGGCTTTGATTTGCAATTCTTGCAGCACTTCAGGTAAATTTCTGTAGTCGGCGTGGATATAATGCGCCATGCAAGGGATGTCGGCGAGGTTTTGCTGGGCAAGTGCAAGCATTTGGGCGTCGCGGTCGAGCGCGATGAGTAGCCCGTCGCGCCCCAGTCGCTCCGCAAGGGCGCACGCGTGCCCCCCTGCCCCGACGGTGGCATCTACCGCGATACCCCCGACAGGCGGGTTCAGATACTCCATCACCTCGCGCACCATCACAGGTTTATGCATCTCAGATACCCATCTCCGTGGCGTAATCCAGCAACTCCACCGAGTTCGCTGCCTCGTTCAAGATGTTGTAGAACGCCTCCCGTGCCCAGATTTCCACGCGGTTCTCGCATCCGATAATCGAAACCTCCGAATTTGGCTCGATACCAGCCCACTCGCGCAGTTCCTGCGGAATTGCCACGCGCCCCTGATTGTCGGGCGTGACTTCCGTCGCCGCGCTATACAGCAACCGCTGCAGATGCATCTTGCGCCTGTCAAAGATGGCACCTTGCTCAAACTTTTGGCTCAGCCCTTGCCATCGATCCAGGTCGAACACATAGACACAGCGGTCAAATCCGCGAGTCAAGACGAAGCGCTCCCCAAGGTTCGCGCGGAAGCGCAAGGGGATTACCACGCGCCCCTTGTCGTCCACTGCGATACTGCTACCACCTTGCAAGATTGCCATCGTCAGCCACCGTGATTACCACTGAGTCTCCACTCAGCTACCACTGAGCCTCCACTTGGCTAATATTATAGCCCATCTTGCACGATTTGTCAAGGGTTTTAGCCCCACTTGCCACCAGAATTGGGGCAATTTGGGGGTAAATTGCCCACATATAGCGGTTGACGAGGGTGCCAGTGGATGTCCAGTGGGGGCTAAGCGCGTTTTCTGCCCTCACTTCCAGCCCTTCTCTCCCTGCGTGGGAGAGGGGTGTAGGGGGCACGGCGGTGCGCCCAACCGTTCCCCCTCTCCCGCCTCGCACAGGGAGTGAGGGCGACAAGAACGCTGTTAGGTACAATTCTCACGATGCAACCCCTGGTCGGCGTGATTATGGGTTCCCAATCGGATTGGGAGACGATGCGCCACGCGGTGGAGACGCTCGAATCGCTGGGCGTGCCCTACGAGGTGCAGATTGTGTCGGCGCACCGCACGCCTGACAAAATGTTCGAGTACGCCCACACTGCTGAGTCGCGTGGGCTGGAGGTGATTATCGCGGGCGCAGGGGGCGCAGCGCACCTGCCTGGTATGACCGCCGCCAAAACCACCCTGCCCGTGCTGGGTGTGCCCATCGAATCGCACGCGCTCAAGGGGCTTGACTCGCTGCTTTCTATCGTGCAGATGCCTGCGGGCGTGCCTGTAGGGACGCTGGCGATTGGCAAGGCGGGCGCGATTAATGCCGCGCTGCTGGCGACCGCCATCCTCGCGAACAAATATCCCCAGTTCCGCGACGCCCTGCACGCCTACCGCCAGCGCCAGACACAGGCAGTGCTGGAGAACCCTGACCCACGCGCGGAGTAAACGATGGAGGTCGGCATTCTCGGTGGAGGGCAACTGGGCAGGATGCTCGCGTTGGCGGGCTACCCGCTGGGCGTGCAGTGCGCGGTGTACGACCCTGCGCCTGACGCCTGCGCGGGGCAGGTTGCCCCCCTTATGTGCGCGCCGCTCGACGACGCCGACGCGATTGCACGCTTCGCACAGGGCAAACGAGTGATTACCTACGAGTTCGAGAATGTGCCTGTGAGCGCCGCATGGTGGGCAAGCGCGTGGACACCTGTGCGCCCGACGCCCCGCGCTTTGGAACTGTTCCAAGACCGCCTGCTGGAGAAACAGTTCCTGCGCGAGGTGGGCATCCCCACGCCTGCGTTTGCGCCCATAGATCCTGAGAACCCCGCAGACGCGCTGGAACAGGTCGGCTGCCCTTGTGTGGTCAAGACGCGGCACGGCGGCTACGACGGCAAGGGACAACGAGTCGCGCACACCCCTGACGAATACCTCCAGGCGGTGGCGCAGCTGGGCGGCGCGCCGCTGATAGCGGAGGCGTTCGTGCCCTTCAACCGCGAGCTGTCGGCAATCGGCGTGCGCGGGCGCAACGGCGAGATGCACGCCTACCCGCTGGTGCAGAACCATCACCACGAAGGAATTCTGCGCCTGTCGATCGCGCCTGCGCCCGACTCAAATGCGCTGTTGCCCACAGCCCAAGACTACCTCAAGCGTCTGATGGACGCGCTAAAGTATGTGGGCGTACTCGCGCTGGAGATGTTCCAAGTGGGCGACCAGTTGCTGGCGAACGAGGTCGCCCCGCGCGTGCATAACAGCGGACACTGGACCATCGAAGGCGCGCACACCAGCCAGTTCGAGAACCACCTGCGCGCGATTCTGGACTTGCCGCTGGGCAGCACTGCCCCGCGCGGCGTGTCGGCAATGGTAAACCTCATCGGCGACATCCCGCCTATTGTGCCGATTCTGCGCATAGAAGGTGTTCACCTGCACCTGTACGGCAAGACTCCCCGCCCAGGGCGCAAAGTAGGGCACATCACCCTCTGTGCAGACGACTACAAATCGCTGAAAAAGACGCTGGCGATGGTGATAAGCCGCGCGTCTCTCAACTTGCCTATCGACCCTATTTCGTGACTTAACCTGTGCCGTTTTCCCAGCGCGAGTGCAGTTGGGCAGACGCGCTTTGCAGCCCTCGCTTAGGGGGTTAGGAGGAGGTTCGCAAAAGGCGTGCAAGCGGATGCGCGCTTATGAACCTTGATGGGTGGACGGGTATCCTTTTAGCCGTGAATCGCCCCAGTTGGGATGAGTATTTTATGCAAATCGCGCACATGGTGGCGACGCGGGCAACATGTCCGCGTCGGAGCGTCGGCGCAGTGATTGTGCTGGACAAGCGCATTTTGGCGACAGGCTACAACGGCGCGCCAATCGGACTGGCGCACTGCACGGAAGTGGGCTGCCATATTGTGGCAGGGCACTGCATCCGCGCCCTGCATGCCGAACAGAACGCGATTCTGCAAGCCGCTCTGAACGGCGTCTCCACACGCGGCGCGACCATCTATGTGACCTGCCAGCCCTGCAACCACTGCGCCAAGATGATTATCAACGCAGGCATCCAGCGCGTCGTCTTTGAAGGCGACTACCCCGACGAGTTCGCGTTAGAACTCTTCGCTGAAGCGGGCGTCCAACTGCATCGGTATCGCGAGGGTACAATTGAGGAAGTAGATTTGACGCCTTTTAGACCGAAGCGATGAAGACGATTACGGTAGTGTTTTTGCTGTCGTTGGCGACGACCTATCTACTCACTCCGTGGGTACGGCAGTTGGCGGTTCGGATGGGCGTGCTGGATCACCCCGATGCGCGGCGCGTGCACACCGAGCCGATTCCGCGTTGGGGTGGGCTGGCGATTTACATTGGAGTGTTGGTCGGCATGCTGGCGGGGCTGGCACGGCTCTATATGCTTGCGCCGTCCGATAATGTGTTTCTGGAGCGCGCGCTGCAGTTCCTGGGGCTGCTGCTGGTCGGCACGGGCGTGCTAATCGTCGGCATGCTGGACGACAAGTGGCAGTTTTCCGCCGCCGTACAGATGGGCGCGCTGTTGCTGGCGGGGCTGGTGGTGCAACTGTTTGGGGTGCAGATTGAGGGCTTCGCCGCGCCGATTGGGGGCAAGTTCAGCGAGGCGCAGTGGGTGCCGCTGGGGGTGTGGACGATTCCGATTACCGCCCTCTGGATGTTCGTCGTGAGCAAGACGATGGATACTATCGACGGGCTGGACGGTCTGGCGGCAGGTGTGAGCGCGATTGCGGCGTTCGCGCTTGCCCTGATGGCGCTACAGGCGGCGGACTTGTTAGACCAGCCCTATCCGAACTGGCTGATTGCGATTACGGCAGCGGCGATTGCAGGCGCGGCGGGTGGCTTTCTGCGCTACAACTTCAATCCTGCGCGAATTTTTATGGGCACAGGCGGAGCGCAGTTCCTTGGGTTTATGCTCGGCGGGCTGTCGGTTATCGGCGCGTTCAAGACCGCCACCGCCTTCGCGATTGCCATCCCGCTGCTGGTGTTCGGGCTGCCGTTTCTGGACGCGGCGTTTGCGGTCGTGCGCCGTGCGCTTACGGGACAGCCCATTCACAAGCCTGACAAAAAGCACATCCACCACCAACTGCTGGCGCGCGGGCTGAATCAGCGCCAGACGGTGCTGATTCTGTATGGCATCGCGGCGGCGATGGCGGTCGTGGCGGTTATTCTGTTCCGCAAGGCGATTGGCTAAGCCCGCGCCCGTTGCCTACAGTTTTTCGCGCCACCACGCCAGATACTGCTCCAGTCGGTGGCGGCGCAGGTCGGGCGGACCGCTGCGCGACAAGCCATGACTCGACTCGGCAGGGTAGCGCACATACAGCACCTCCTTGCCCTGTCGCACCAGCGCGGCGAACAGTTGGTCTGCCTCTGTGATGGGGCAGCGCAGGTCGCCCTCGCTATGCACAATCAGCAGCGGCGTCTGGATGCGCCCCGCATACGCCAGCGGCGAACACTCCCACAGCTTTTGCGGCTCATCCCAGAAGTTGCCTGGCCAGTACCGATTCGGAATCTGCGGGAAGTCGGAGGTGCCGCCCATGCTCACCAAGTTCACCACGCTGCGGTCGGTAATCGCCGCTTTGAAGCGGTTCGTGTGCCCCACGATCCAGTTCGTCATGTAGCCGCCGTAGCTGCCGCCTGCGACGCCCATGCGCGTTTTGTCCACAAATGGCAGGCTTTCCAAGTAGTCGGCGATGGTCATCAGGTCTTTGAAGTCGCGGTTGCCCCAGTCGCCTTTGATGGCGCGGGCAAACGCCTCGCCGTAGCCGACGCTGCCGCGCGGGTTCGTGTACGCCACCACATAGCCTTCCGCCGCGTGCAACTGGAACTCGTGGAAGAACACGCGCCCGTACATCGCGTGCGGGCCGCCGTGAATCATCAGAATCGTCGGGTACTGGCGGCTGGGGTCAAAATCGGGCGGCTTGAGCAGCCAGCCGTGGATGAGTACGCCGTCGTCCGCCTGCACTTCGAACTCTTCGGGCGCGACGATGGCTACTTCATCCAGCAGGGGCTGGTTCAGCGCGGTCAGCGGGCGCAGATTCAGCGTGTTGCCTGTGCGCTCGGCGAGGAACACCTCGTGCGGATGCGTCGCGTCGCCTTTGAGTAGCGCAAGGCGATGCTCGTCCTGCGACAGGCTGAAGTCCGCAATCTCGAAGTCGCCGTCCAGCAGCTTGTCTAAGTGCGTGCCGTCCACCTTCACGCGGTAGGGGTAGACACCGCCGCGCTCGCTCACCAGAAAATACAAATGCTGGCTGTCCGCGCTCCACAGCAGGGGCGCACCGCCGCCGAACTCGCGCACATCGGTCAGCGTGCCCACCCCAACCGTGTTGTCCAGATTCGGGATGAGGTCTATCGTCTCGCCCGTCTCCAGAGAGACCAGCCACACATGGTCGTTGCGCGGGTAGGGGTCTTCGGGGTACGGGTTGCCGATATAGGCGAGGTAGCGTCCGTCGGGCGACCATGCGAGTTGGTACTTGGGTCCGTCGGGCGCGGGGATACGGCGCAACTCGCCCCCGTCGGCGGGCACGACCCAAATCGCGTCATAGCCTGGATGGTTGTCGGGGTCGGGCGTGCGGTTGCTGATAAACGCAATCTGCATCCCGTCGGGCGACCACACGGGGCTCGATTCGCTGAATTCGGGGTCGGCAACGAGTTGTTTCGTCTCGCCCGTGCGCACATCGACCACATAGAGGTGGTAGCGCTGGTCGACGAACGCGCCATCGCCGTCCAGTCGCCAGTAGGCGCGGCGGATGATGCGCGGCGGGTTCGACAGCCCCTTCTCCTGACGCTCCTTACGGGCGGCTTCGCGCCATTCGGGGGCGGTCTCGCGGTAAGTGAAGGCGATGCGCGTGCCGTCGGGCGACCACGCGAAACTGCCGATGCTCCCCTCCTCCAAGTTCGTGATTGGGCGCGCCTCGCCCCCATCAGCGGGGATCACATAAATCTGCGTCTTCGGCTTCTGGCGGCTGCTGACGAACGCGATTTGCTTACCATCGGGCGACCAGCGCGGCTGCGAGTCGCTCCACTCGCCGTAGGTGAACGGCTGGGCTTCCTCGCCAATCCGCACGCGCCACAGGTTAGAAAAGTATTTGTTTTTCTCGGCATCAATCCACTTG
Source organism: Synechococcus sp. RC10A2 (assembly GCF_047502605.1). Classification (NCBI taxonomy): domain Bacteria; kingdom Bacillati; phylum Cyanobacteriota; class Cyanophyceae; order Synechococcales; family Synechococcaceae; genus Synechococcus; species Synechococcus sp. RC10A2. The sequence goes on along the minus strand of NZ_JANSHP010000042.1, from coordinate 88,484 downwards.
TAGACAAACACCACCTGCTCGCCATCGGGCGCAATCTGCGGGCTGGCGAGCAGCTTGATACGGAACAGGTCATCGATAGTGATTGTGCGCTTCATAGGGTTGCCTCCACGCGGGGGATTCGCGGCGTAGGGGCAGATTCCTGTTTATCGTGTAGGCGTCTGCACAAGCGGGCGGGGAAACGGTGTGACGAAAAAGCTCCCCGCTATGCCTCGGAACCCTCCGATGGTTTGCTCGGACGGCTCTGGCTTGCCGTAGGCGAGTTCCCACATGCCCTGCTCGCGGACAAGCCATAGGTGTTCCACGACAGCGGTGTCTACGGGCGCTTCGGGCGCTTGCGGTGGGGGCGCAAGTCGCTCAGCCACGATGCCCCACTCCCGAAGGATGCGAGCGAGGTCTCGTCGCTTGGAAAGGGGCAGTGCTGTGAGCGGAGCGCTCGTGCTACGCCCGTCCCACAGAGACTCGCGCAGGACTTCGGGCAGGTTCTCCAAGATAGCCATCACTATCCATGCGTAGCCAAGCGATTGGCGTTCACTAAGGTACATCGGCATCGGTGCGCCGAGGCGCGGAGGACGCCACTCGATGCTGCTAAATAGGAGCCACCGCGCCTGCTCCGAAGTCGTTGCATAATAAAACGCCTGCCAGTCGCCGTAGCTGCCTTGGGCGCGCTCCAAGCGCCAGAGGGCAGCCAGCGGCGGATTGGACGCGCGGCGCACGAACGCCCCCCAGTGGCGCAGCACCCACACCGAATCGTGGCGCTCCAGCAGACACGGCTCCAAGAACCTGCTTAGCAATTCAGCGAGTGTATTCTCCTTCGGGGCGTCGCCAAAAGTCGCACGCACCTGCAGTCCTTCGTACACCTCCGCGATAATCTCTTGGTCATATGCCTTCGCCCATGCCGCGAACGCGCCGAGCCATTCGAGGTCTTCCAGGGGAAGCGGCGCGTGAGCCACAGGGGCTTTTAGCAGTTGCTGGTGGCGCGCATAAGCCGCCGTGTACGCCTGCGCCCACGCGCGATCGAGCAGTTGAAAATGACTGTGCGCGTCGGCAGGGGTCCACTGCAAGCGAATGTCCGCGCGCGGCAGCGGGGAGGTAGGTATCCAAGAGCGTCGCGGGAAATCTACCGCGATTTCGTAGGCATAGCCGCCGTTGTAGCTCCAAGCGGCGCGTATCTGGAGGTGTAAGGGCACATCTTCCGCCTGGTAAAGCGGGACATGTAGCCCCGAAGGGTCTTCACGCAGCCACGCGGCGACCTCGGGCGGCAGCCGCAAGGTCTGCACGCGCACGAGCTGCCCACGCGCCAGCACTTCGCGCGCACGGAGCGGCGGACGCAGCTGAGACTGGGTGACCTCTAACGCCCACACAGGCATCCACGCCCGCGCGACTTGTCCCAAGTAGAGGAGTAGATGCGCCTGCGCCTCGAGCGGGTCGTCAGTCTTCAGCACGGCATGTCCCAGTTTAGGCGCCCACCTTTCGCGCCAGCGCTGCGCTTCGCGCACCGCCCAGCGTCGCTCCTCTTCCGAGAAGCCGAAACTGGCAAGCGGATATTTTCGCAGGAACTCTTGCAGGCGACCGCGCGCGTGGAAGCGCGAGAATTCACTACTGAACCACTCGTAAGCGCGCCAGTTGCGCAGCGCGGCTTTGAGCGGCATCTCCTGCGCATGGGCGATTTCATCGCGCAGGCGTGCCCAGTGCGCCTGCTGTGCCGATGGCGGCAAGTGCGCGTAGCGCAGTCGCACAAGATGCGTCGCGGCGCGGTCGGCAGGCACTTTCGAATCAAGACAAGCGTGTAGGAGGCGCGTTTGGAAGGCAGCTTGTTCTTCAAGAGCGCGTGCTAACCGTTCGCGCAGACGGCGCTCGCGCCCCACAATCGCGGGGTCGCGCTCCAGAATCCAGTCGCCGTCGCTAACCCGACGGAACTGTACCTCCAGCGCACGCTCCAGGAGCGCACGCGCCTCGCGCCACGAGCGCGGCTTGAGATAGATCAGTGCCAGTCGCTGACGCACTTCGGGCGCGCACGACACGCGCCTGCCCGCAACGGACATGTGGCGGGCTATCTCCTCGAACGAGTAGTGGCTCAGCGGGAACTCTATCTGCTGCGCCGTTGCGGGCGCAAGGAGCGCGGCGCACCACCACCCCAACACCTGCTTCTGCCAGCCCATTCCAACGATTCGACGGCTTGGCGCGCGGAAACGCTTCTGTCGTCCGCGCCTTTCACTCGCCGATGATTTGCACATGCACGGTGCGCGTGCGCGGGCGCGTGTCGAAGTCCAGCAGCACAATCTGTTGCCACGCGCCCAGCGTCATCCGCCCGCTCACGATGGGTATGGTCAGCGAGGGTCCCAGCAGCGAGGCGCGCAGGTGCGAATGTCCGTTATCGTCGTGCCAGCGCGCCTCATGCGCATACGGCGCATCGCGCGGAATCAGTCGCTCCAGCAGCGTCGCCATGTCCTGCTTCAAGCCCGACTCGTACTCGATGGTCGTGATGGCGGCAGTGGAGCCAACCACAAACACCGTCGCGATGCCGTTCACGACGCCCGACTCCAGAAGCACCTGCTCGACGCTCCCTGTGATGTCGAGCATGTCGTCGTTGCCCCGCGTGGAGACCGTGAACCGCCCAGAGTAGACCATCCCGCTAATAGTGTACCTGTTTGCGGAGCGCTAATTCTGCCAACGCGGCTCACTTTCGTGGATGGCGTACTCAAACTGCGGTTTGCCTTCCTTGTCGCACAGGCTCAGCACGAGGCATCGGTCGCTGCGTTTGCCCAGCACGCGAATCCGCCCGAAGCGCCGCTTGCCCCGCGCCTGTGTGTCCGGCACACGGGCGCGGGGCGTTCCCCTCGTCGGAGCGTCCGTTATGGAAATCAGCACCCTGTGCCGAAGTTGAACAACACAGTCAGCAGGTCTGCGTCATCAACCACGCGATCGCAGTTCACATCCGCATCGTTGGGACCCGTTGCGCCGAAGGCGAACAGTACCTGCAGCAGGTCCGCGTCGTCTACACAGCCGTTGTCGTCCACATCGCCCGGCACAGGCACATATGTCTCCACATCATCGATATAGACGATGTACGGACCGAGGTTCGCAGGGTCGGTGGGCGTGAACGCCAGTTGCTCCAGAGTACCTCTTTCAGTATCGAGCTGACCATTCGCTGTTGCACCTGCAAACGCGCGGATAGGATCGCAACTGGCGTCGAACTTCACCGTCACCCACTGGTCTTTCTGGTTCACCAGTTTACCGACAGGCGCGTTGTTGCCCTGTGCCGAAGTCGCGCCAATCCACTCGATGCCGCCCGAAGTGCCGCCGTTGCCTGCGCACGCCTCGGTGGTTCCCGTCTCGCGCACGCCCAGCGTCAGGTAGAAGTCGGGCGTGTCGCTGGGCACATAGAGGCGCACGCGCACACGGTGGGCGAAGGTAATCGCGGGGTTGGGTATATTCGGAGTATTGAAGGTCGTCAAGCGCAGCCAAGCGTTGGGATACGGCTGACCTGTATTCGGGTTCAGGCGGAACTGCCACGCCACGCGCAACGATTGTGTTCCGCTGAAGGCTTGTTCGTCAGAAATCTGGGAGCAATTGTAAACACCGCCCGCAAAGTTGCAGGGGTCGCCGACCACAAAACTGCTGGTCGATCCCGAAAAGCTGGGCTGGCGGAAAAGCACTACGCCGTTCGCACCGAGAGCATAACCCTCGAAGTCGGTAATCAGGCACTGAGCAAATGCGCCGCTCATGCCCATCAGCGCCGTAAGAGCCAAAACTGCGTATCGCATCCTCATCGATTCCTCCTTTCGCAGGGCGAGCCTGCGCCCTTAATTATACCCCGAATTTGTGAGGGCGTTGGGTATACTCCGCGCGATGGGCGCTGTGCGACAGGGAGGTTGGCTTGCGGCGCTGCTGGTCGCGCTGATGCTGTGCCTACCGTCGGGGGCGCAGCAGGACAAGGCGCAGCAACGCCAGCAGTTGCAACGCGAGCTGCAGTCGCTTCAAGGGGAGATTGGCAAGCTGCGGGGCGCGATTGACCAGAAGCGACGCGAGGAGCGCAAGGTACGGCGCGACCTCGCCGAGCTGGACGCGCAAATCACGCGCGTTTCGGCGCGCCTACGCGAGACGCGCGACCGCCTCGCCCGCGCCCGCAAGGAGCAGGCGGCACTGGCAAAGCAACTGGAGATTCTGACCCAACGCCTGCGCCGTCGCGAAAGCCTGCTGGCGCAACGGCTCCGCGCCGCCTACAAGTACCGTAGCGTGTCGTATCTGAGCCTACTCACGAACGCCCGAAATCTCAGTGAGCTGAATAGCCGCAGCTATGTATTGCGTCAGATCGTCAAGACCGACCGCGAGTTGCTGGAGCAGGTGCGCGCCGACCAGCAGGCGGTCGCCCAGGCGAAAGCCAAGATGGACGCGCTCGTGCGCCGAATCGACGCGCTTGTCGCCGACCTGCGCCAACAGCAGGCAGAACTCACCGACGCGCAGGACGAGAAGCAGGCGCTGCTACGAGACATCGCCCGCGAGCGCGCGCTCTACGAACGGCAACTGGCGGAGCTGGAGGCGGAGTCGCGTGCGATTGCCCGCCGCCTGCGCGCCTTGATGGAGACGCCCAAAGGACGCGCCCGCGCCGATACGCCCTGGTCGGGACGCTTCATCCGCCCCGTGGAAGGGCGAATCACTTCGGGCTACGGAATGCGCGTGCATCCCATCTTCAAGGTGCGCAAGATGCACACGGGCATCGACATCGCCGCGCCGACAGGCACGCCCATCCACGCCGCCGATTCGGGCGTGGTGGTCGAAGCGGGCTACATTCGCGGCTACGGCTACACAGTGATTATCGATCACGGCGGCGGCGTAGCGACCCTGTACGCGCACTGCTCGGCAATCCTTGTCGCAGTTGGGCAAGAGGTCAAACAAGGTCAGATTATCGCCCGCGTCGGCAGCACGGGCTACTCCACAGGACCGCACCTGCACTTCGAGGTGCGCATCAACGGCGAACCCGTGAATCCGCTCAGCTACGGATTGTAGCCGACAGGAAAATTCGCCCCGAAGTCTTATATAGCCTCGTATGGAAGCAAACATCTTTACGAATGTTGTGCTGCCCGTTGCGCTGGCGGTAATTATGCTGGGCTTGGGGCTGACGCTGACGCGCTACGACTTTTTGCGCGTGGTGATTTTCCCGAAGGCGTTCGTGATTGGGCTGACCTGCCAGATGGTGTTGCTACCGCTGGCAGGATTCGTGATTGCGAAACTGTTCCCGATGGAGCCACAGTTGGCGGTCGGGGTAATGATACTTGCCCTGTGCCCTGCGGGCGCGACGGCGAACCTGATTACCTACCTTGCGCGGGGCGATGTCGCGCTGGGGATTACTCTGACCGCATTCAACAGCATTATTATCATCATCACAACGCCGATTCTGATTAACTTGTCGCTGGCGCACTTTCTGGGCGAGACGCAGGAGATTCGGCTGCCCGTGCTGCGCACGATCATTCAGGTGGGCGCGATTATTCTTATCCCCGTCTCCATCGGGATGTTTATTCGGGCGCGGAAACCCAAGTTCGCGTTTGCGGCGGAACGCCCCGTGCGCTATTTGTCGATAGTGTTTATTGCAGTTGCGGTGTTGGGTGCAGTGCTGCAGGATCGGGAGAACCTGCCGTCGCACTTTCGGCAGGCGGGCATCTCGATGCTTGTGCTGAATGTGCTGACGATGTGGATGGGCTATAATGTGGCGCGCCTGTTCCGCCTGCCGCTCAAGCAGGCGATTGCGATTGCCATCGAGGGCGGCATCCAGAACGGCACGCTCGCCATCCTGATTGCCAGCACGATTCTGAAGCAGCCTGCGATGTCCATCCCTGCGGCGGTCTACAGCCTGATTATGTTCGCGACGGGCGCGTTTATGGTCTACTACTTCGGGCGTCGGGTACAGGCGACCGCGTCTGAGGCGGCGTCTTAGCCGCCCCAGCGCGGGTCGTCAAACCGCTGGATTTCAATCAGGTAACCATTTGGGTCGCGGGCGAACAGATGGTAAATCTGATACCGCTCGTTGTAGGCGGGCGGCTTGGTGATTTCGACGCCGTGCGCCTGCAGGTGGGTGTGCCATTCGTCGACGGCATGGGTGACCAGCGTGAGGATAACGCGCTCGGCGGGCTGGGGCGTCTCGGCGCGGCGGCAGAAACCCAGATAGCCCGCCCCTGCGACCTGGTAGATGCAACAATCCACCTGCTCCAGCACGCAGGACAGCCCCAGCACCTGCTCGTAGAACTGGCGGGTCGCTTCCCAGTTCGGCGCGGGCAGAAACGCGATAAACTCGGTAATCAGCGGGCGTGTCATGCGCTAATTATGACCTATTCTGCACTCCACGCCGTCCCTGTGTAGCGTCAGCAGGAACTCGTCGCCCGACGCCGAACCGTCCGCCTGTGATGCGGCGACTTATTGGGTTGGTAGGCTGGTTGCTTCTCGGCGTTAGTGCGTGGGCGCAGGATACGCCCTATCGTTTGCCTGATGTGTATGCGCTGCGCGGCGCGAAGATCGTGTCGAACGCCGCGCCGCCGATAGAAAACGGCGTGCTGGTCGTGCGCAACGGCGTGATTGTGGCGATAGGTGGCAGCGAGACGCCCATCCCCGCCGATGCGGAGGTCATCGACGCGAGCGGGCACACGGTGTACCCTGGCTTCATCGACGCCTTTGCGAGCCTGGGCATGCCCACGCAAGCGAACGACCCCGCCTACGCCAGCTACGAGCGCGGGAACACGCACCCGAACGCGCAGATTCGCCCCGAACGGCAGGCGACGGTGCTGATGCAGCCCGATTCGGCACAACTATCGCGTTGGCGACGCGCGGGGTTTATCGCCGCACATATCGCGCCGCCGCACGGCATTATGAGCGGGCAGAGCGCAGTGATTAGCACAGGCACAGGCGCGCCTGCCGAACTGGTGATTGCGCCGCAAGTCGGCGTTGTGCTGAACCTGCGTGGGCGCGGCGGGTTTGGGGGCGGGGGCGGCTACCCCAGCTCGCTGATGGGCGCGATTGCCCTCGTGCGCCAGACCTTCTATGACGCGCAGCACCAGATGCAGGTGTGGGACGCCTACATGCGCGACCCCGCAGGCAAGCCGCGCCCCGCGATGAACCGCGCGCTCGAAGCGTTGCAACCCGTGCTGAAGCGCGAGACGCCTCTGCTGGCTATCGCCAACAACGCCGAGGACATCCGTCGCGTGCTGCGCCTCGCCGACGAGTTCGACCTGCGCGTGGTGATTGTGGGCGGGCTGGAAGCCGCGAAGGTCGCCGACGAACTTAGGCGGCGCGACATCCCCGTGCTGCTAAGCCTCGAAATGCCCGAACCGTTGCGCAGTTACGACCCGCTTAGCCCGCCGACGCTGACCAGCCTACGCAACCGCGCGCTGGCGTACCAGAACGCTGCGATTCTGCATGAGAAGGGTGTGCGTTTTGCCTTCACGACGGAAGGACTGGGCGACCCCGAGCGGTTGCTGCGCAACATCCGCACGGCGATTGCGAACGGCTTGCCCAAAGAGGCGGCGCTGCGCGCGCTGACGCTGACCCCCGCCGAGATTCTGGGCATCCAGAACCGCTTCGGCGACTTGGCGGTGGGCAAGACGGCGAGTTTCGTGGTCGTGCGGGGCGAGCTGTTCGAGCCGCGCGCCCGTATCGAGTTCGCCTTCGCCGACGGCAAGCGGTTCAAGGTGAGCGAGGCGACGCCAACGGCGAGTGCGCCTGCCACGCCGCCGTTCCGCCGCCCGCGCGACTGGGACGCCGAGAACACGGGCAGCCTGCTGGAAGCCTCCTGCTGCTTCCACCACGCGCACGGCAGCACGCTGACCCACATGCACAGCCACGACCACGAGGCGCACGCCTGCGACGCGGAATGCACCGACCACCTCACGGCGGGCGTCCCGCCACGCCAAGACTCGCCACGCGAGCAAGCCACGCAACTTACGCAGCCGCCCACCGAGCGCACGGAGCAGGCAGGCGCGCCCGACGAGACGCCCACCATGCCCCGTGTAAAGCTCACGCCGATTATGCCCCCGCCTGCCGACGAACACAACACTTGGCTCATCCGCAACGCCACCGTGTGGACACTCGCCCACGACAAGCCCCTGCCCAACACCGATGTGCTGGTGGTGGACGGTACAATCGCGGCGGTCGGCAAGAACCTGACCGCCCCACCGAACGCCCGCATCATCGACGGCACAGGCAAGCACCTGACGCCCGGACTAATGGACTGCCACTCGCACACTGCCATCAGCGGCGGCGTGAACGAGGGCACGAATGTCTGCACCGCCGAAGTGCGCATCCAGGATGTCATCAACCCCGACGATGTGAACATCTACCGCCAGTTGGCGGGCGGCGTCACGAGCGCACTCATGCTGCACGGCTCGGCGAATGTGATTGGCGGGCAGAGCATCGTGGTCAAGTGGCGCTGGGGTAAGACCGCCGACGAGATGATTTTCAAGGAAGCCCCCACAGGCATCAAGTTCGCGCTGGGCGAGAATGTGAAGCGCTCCAACTTCCGCACGCCAGGAGCCACGCGCTACCCCGCCTCGCGCATGGGTGTGGAGCAGGTGATTCGCGAGCGGTTCCTCGCCGCGCTGGACTACAAACGCCACTGGGACGAGTATCGGCAGGGCAAGCGTCCGCTGCCACCGAAACGCGACCTGCAGTTAGACGCGCTGGTCGAGATTCTGGAGGGCAAGCGGCTCATCCACTGCCACAGCTACCGCCAAGACGAGATACTAATGCTGCTGCGCGTGTGCGAGGAGTTCGGCGTGCGCGTGGGCACGCTCCAGCATGTGCTGGAGGGCTACAAGGTCGCCAACGAGATTGCCCAACACGGCGCGGGCGCGTCGGCGTTCTCTGACTGGTGGGCGTACAAAATCGAAGTGTACGATGCTATCCCGCACAACGGCGCGATTATGTGGGAGCGCGGCGTGGTGGTGTCGTTCAACTCCGACAGCAACGAGCTGGCGCGACGCCTGAACACCGAAGCCGCCAAAGCGGTCAAGTACGGCGGCGTGCCCGAAGTGGAGGCGCTCAAGTTCGTGACGCTCAATGTCGCCAAGCAGCTCGGCATCGAGCGATATGTCGGCTCAATCGAGGTCGGCAAGCACGCCGACCTCGCGCTCTGGAGCGACCACCCGCTGAGCGGCTACGCCGTGTGCGAGAAGACCTTTGTAGACGGCGTGCTTTACTTCGACCGTGAGCGCGACCGCGCGTGGCGCGAAGCGTTGGAGCAAGAGCGTCAGGAGTATCTGAAGGGGCTACGCGCGGAGTCGGTGTTCGATGAGCGCACTCGCGAGGCGCCGTCGGAGCGCGCGCCTGATGAACCGCAGGGAGGCACTTCCCCACGCTTCGCGGGCGTTTGGCGCGGCACAATTACAGGCGGCGACCCGCTGCCCCCTGAAGGCGTACCGTTTACCTTGCGCATCCGTCAGGAAGGCAACCAGCTGCGCGGCACGCTGGAAACGCTGCTTGGCGCGCAGGAGTTCAGCACCGCTGCACCCGACGGCGACACCCTCACCTTCACGCTGGAGGTCGGCGGGATGAGTATCACGGTGAACGCGACCGTCGCAGGCGACCGCCTCACAGGAACCATCAGCGCAATGGGACTAAGCTTCACCATCGAGGCGCAGCGTGCGCCTGACCACGCTCGCCTGCCATAATTAGAGGTATGCGACTCGTTGCGTGGTTGCTTGCGATCGGGCTGGCGTTGGCGGGCTGCGGGCGTTCGCAACAACAGACGCAGCCCCAGAAGAGCCTGCTGGAACAAGGCGTCCAAAAGCTGGAGACGCGCGACTACGCGGGCGCAGCGACGCTGTTTCAGCAGTATGTGGAGCAGTCGCCAAATCTCAATCTCGCCCTGCAGGAGGTCTACCGCGCCTACATGACGCGCCCCGAACGCCCCGCCGAGCAAGCGTATGTGTTCTTGGTGCAGTACGAGCCGCGCGCGGGCGAAATCCCTGTCCAGGTCGACCGCGCAGGCTACTATCAGGCATTGGGCACGCTCGCGTTCCTTGCGGGCAAGCGCGACGAGTACGCGAAGTGGTTCGAGAGGGCGTTGCAGTTAGACCCGCAGAACCACTTGGCGTTGAACGACTACGCCTACGCGCTGGCGGAGGACGGACGCGAGCTGGAGAAAGCGTTGCGCCTGGTGCGGCGTGCCATCGCCATCAAGTCGAATGTCGGCGCGTACCACGACACGCACGGCTGGGTGCTATATAAGCTGGGGCGGTACGAGGAGGCGTTGCGCGCGTTGCGCCTTGCCGTACAGACCGCGCCCGACACGCCCGAATTGCGCTATCACCTCGCCGCCGTATATGCCAAGCTGGGGCGCAAGGATGACGCACTCGTCGAGCTGGAAAAGGCGCTCGCGCTCAAACCCGGACACGAGCCGTCGCTGCAGTTGCGCAAGGAGTTGCTTGGGGAGAAGAAAGGGCAATAGTAAATTAACCCTTGTGGTTGCCCGTTCGTGCATGCCGCGTGCGTATTAGGCACTTAGGTACTCTTAACCCACTCTTTACACACGCACAGGTACTGTGCAAGATTATGGAGGAGCCGATGGAGCAACTCACTCGGCGCGAGGTATTGAAGGGGCTGGGCACGGCGACTTTGGGCGCGGCGGCGTGGCTGACCTTGCGCAATACGATGGACGCTTCGCCGAATCCGCAACGCAAGCGCGTGCTGCGCCTCGCGCACCTGACCGACATCCATGTGCAGCCCGAAGGGGTCGCCGTGCGCGGGCTACTGAACTGTCTCAAGACCATCCACGAGATGCCCGACCGACCTGACTTGATTCTCAACGGCGGCGACTGCGTGATGGATGTGTTCGCCCAAAACGAAGCGCGCGCCCGCGTGCAACTGGAGCTTTGGATGCGCATCCTTAAGGAACACTGTGAAATCCCCGTCCGCCACTGCATCGGCAACCACGATGTGTGGGGCTGGGACAAGTCGCGTAGCGGCTGCACAGGCGACGAGCCCAAGTTCGGCAAAAAGTGGGTGCTGGAGCTGTACGGGCTGGAGAAGCCCTACTACAGCTTCGAGCAGGCAGGCTGGAAGTTTATTGTGCTGGACGGCACTTTCCCGAAAGGCAACGGCTACACGGCGCGCCTGGACGACGAGCAGTTCGAGTGGCTCAAAGCCGAGCTGCAGCGCACGCCTGCTACGACCCCCGTGCTGGTGCTGTCGCATATGCCCATCGTGTGTGCCTGCGCCATGTTCGACGGCGAGAACGAGAAGTCGGGCGACTGGGTTATTCCAGGTGCATGGGTACATATCGACGCGCGGCGGATGGTGGAGCTGTTTTATCGGCACAAGAATGTGAAGCTCTGCCTGAGCGGGCACATCCACCTGCTCGACCGCGTGGTCTACAACGGCGTCACCTACATTTGCGACGGGGCGGTTAGCGGCAGGTGGTGGGGCGGCAACTACCACCAGACGCCGCCGGGCTGGGGCTTGGTTGACCTCTATGATGACGGCTCGTTCGAACACGAGTACCGCGGCTTCCCCTACCCCGTGCCGACGAGCGGATGAGGGTGCGTCATTTGAGTTTACTTGCTGTAGGAGGCTCTGCTCACTCCCGTAGGTAGCTTCCCCCTCCTCTAACACGCGGGCTGTTCCCCTGGTGCTGGTGTCGGGTATCCTTTAGGCGACAGGAGGTTTGCTTATGCTGACAGGGAAGAAGGGCATCATCTTCGGGGTGGCGAACCAGCACAGTTTGGCATGGAAGATTGCCCAGCGGTGCGCGGCGCACGGCGCGCAACTTGCGATTGCCTATCAGAACGAGCGATTCGAGGAGAAGGTCAACGCGCTGGCGCGGGAGCTGCCCGACGCCTTCACGCTGCAGTGCGACCTGAACAACGACGCGGAAATTCAGCAGGTGGTGGACACTCTTCGCAATCGCTGGGGGCAAGTGGACTTTATGGCGCACTGTGTAGCGTATGCGCTGCGCGAGGAGCTAATGGGGCGCTACTTGGACACTTCGCGTGAGGGGTTCAAGGTTGCGCTGGAGACCAGCGTCTACACCTTTGTGGCGGCGACGCGCGCTCTGGAGCCGATTTTGCGCGACGGGGCGTCCCTACTGACGCTGACCTACTTGGGCAGCGAGCGGGTGGTGCCTGGCTATAATGTGATGGGCGTCGCCAAAGCTGCGCTGGAAGCCAGCGTGCGCTACTTAGCATACGAGCTGGGCGCACGGCAGATTCGTGTGAACGCGCTGTCGCCTGGACCTGTCAGCACGCTTGCCGCGCGGGGTATTCGCGGGTTCACCTCGATGATGGAGTATGTGCGCCATCACGCGCCGTTCAAACGCGATACCGACCCTTATGAAGTGGGCGACGCCGCCGTGTTCCTGTTCAGCGACATGGGGCGCGGCATCACGGGCGAAGTGATTTACATCGACGCAGGCTACCACATTCTGGGGATGTAAGAGATGGCGCAGCTCAAGCCCACAAAGTATCAGCCGCTGGAGCCGTTGCCGATTGAGCGGTTAGCGAAGCCGTTTGCGATGTTCGCCAAGCAGGCGAGCGCAGGGGGCGTTGTATTGCTGGCGTGCGCGATTGTTGCGTTGCTATGGGCGAACTCACCGCTGGGCGAGTATTACTTCCGCCTCTGGTCGACCCCCGTTGAGGTGCGCTTCGGCAACCTTATCGATATCGACAAGCCGCTGCTGCTGTGGATTAACGACGGCTTGATGGCGGTGTTCTTCTTTTTGGTGGGGATGGAGATTAAGCGCGAATTGCTGGTGGGCGAGTTGCGTTCGCCGCGCAAAGCGGTGTTGCCGATGGCTGCGGCGGTCGGCGGGATGGTGGTTCCTGCGCTGATTTACGCATCGTTGAACTGGGGCACGCCCGAAATTCGCGGCTGGGGTATTCCAATGGCAACCGACATCGCCTTCGCACTGGGCGTGCTTGCGCTGCTGGGCACGCGCGCGCCCCTCGCGCTCAAGGTGTTCCTCACCGCGCTGGCAATCGTGGACGACCTCGGCGCAGTGCTGGTGATTGCGCTGTTCTACACCGAGAACCTCAAGGTGGACGCGCTGCTCTACTCGTTCCTGTTTTGGGGCGCGATGATTCTGATGAATCGGCTGGGCGTGCGCAACGCGCTGATTTACTTCCTCGTGAGCTTGGGGATGTGGTTTTTCATGCTCAAGTCGGGCGTGCATGCGACAGTGGCGGGCGTGCTGGGCGCGTTTGCAATCCCTGTGCGCTCACGGATTGACCCAGAGCTATTCATCGTCCGCGTGCGCGAGTACCTCAACGAGTTCGACCAGCCAATCACCGAGCGCACAATCATCCTTTCGCCCGAACAGCAGTCGGCAGTGGAAGCCATCGAGCGGGAAGCTTTGCGGGTGCAGTCGCCCCTGCAGCGACTGGAGCATCAGCTGCACTATTTCGTGGCGTTCTTTGTGATGCCTGTGTTTGCACTGGCGAACGCGGGCGTTGCGCTCGGCGGCGAGGGCGGGCTGAACTGGACGAGCCGCGTGATTTGGGGCGTTGCGCTGGGGCTGCTAATCGGCAAGCCGCTGGGGATTGCGCTCTTCTCGTGGCTGGCAGTTCGGCTGGGGCTGGCGCAGCTGCCGCAGGGTATCAACTTCGTGCATATTGTGGGCGTCGGCTTCCTGGCGGGGATTGGCTTTACGATGGCGCTGTTTATCGGCGGGCTGGCGTTTCGCGGCGACGAGCTGGACTACGCGAAGTTGGGCATCCTGTTCGGCTCCGCCCTGGCAGGCGCAATTGGCTTCACAATGTTGCGTCTGTGGACGAAGCCGCAGCCCCATTTGGAGTGAGCGGCGCGAGTTGCTCCAGCAATGTCGGCAGGTCGGGCGCGGTTGCCATGCCGTGCTGCAGGAGCATTCGCCAGAGCGCGCAGGCTGCCCCGTCGGTGAAGTCGCGCGTCTCAATGGGGCGGCTCTCCAGCGCGAAGACAGGCTTGCCCTGCTCTTGCGCCCAGCGCGCCAGCTCCAGATTGCGCAGGTTGCCCCGTCCAAACGGCGCATCGGCAATGATGACAGCGTCTGCCGCCTGCATCAGTTGTCGTGCGCGGCGGTAGGCGTCGTCTGAGATGGGCGAGAAGGGCTGCTCGGTGATGTGTTCGATGCGAAGGGCGCGCGCCGCTTCCTCATCGGTGTCCAGCAGGTTCAGCACGCCCGTGCAGACACGCCAGCCCGCAGTAAGCAGCGCGTAGTAGACCGCCGCGCCCGACCCGCCGCCCGCAATCACGAACGCCGTCGGCGCGTCGGGCGGAACCTGCGGCGCGTCGTCGGGTGCAAGGGCGAACACCAGCGGCTTGCCCGTCGTTGGGTTCGTCTGCGTCAGCACGGGCGTGTGGTAGACCGCCTCCAGCAGCGCAGGCTGCATCACCGAATCGGGCGTCCCCTGCGCCACAATCCTGCCCGCGTGCATCAGTGCGATGTGGTCAGCGTACTGACCGGCTAAGTTCAGGTCGTGCAGCACGACCAGTATACCGACGCGCCGTTCGTAAGCATGCTGGCGCAAGGTGTGCATCAGGCGCGTCTGGTGGCGCAGGTCTAAGTGGGCAGTTGGCTCATCCAGCAGCAGGTACTGGGCTTGCTGGGCAAGTGCGCGCGCGAGGTTCACCCGCTGGCGCTCGCCCCCGCTGAGTTGGCTAATCGTGCGCGTCGCCAGGTGCTGAATCTGGGTGAGCGCCATCGCCTGCTGCACGGCGTCCCAGTCGGCGCGGCTTGCGCCCCAGAAGCCTTTCTGGTGCGGGTAGCGCCCCATCATCACCAGTTCGGCGACGGTGAAGCCCATCTCGGCGGGGGTCTCTTGGGGCGCGTAGGCGACCCGCTGGGCGAATTCGGCGGGGCGGTAGGCGTCGTAAGGCTGCCCGTCCAGCGTCAGCCGTCCCGAAAACGGGGCGAGTGTACGCGCCAGCACGCGCAGCAGTGTCGTCTTGCCCGACCCGTTCGGTCCCAGCAGCGCGACGACCTGCCCCTGCGCGACCCGCAGCGACGCCTCGTGAACCACAGGCACGCGCCCGTAGCCCGCCGTAATCGCCTCCGCGCACAGCATCCCAAGTAGTGTAGCATGTGGGGTATCCTTTTCGCCGTGAGCATTCGCGCAGCGTCCAGCATCACGCTCGGACTGGAGGAGGAGGTTTTCATCACGACGCCGACGCGCCCGACGCTGGACGCGCTCTATGTGCTGGCGAAACTGCTTTGGCGCAACCCGCGCGATTACTATAAGCACACGGCGAGCAACTTCGCGCGGGGGCGCGACGCGCGCCAGTGCTTTATGAGCAGTGTGGAAATCGCCACGCGCCCGCACACGGATATTGACGCCCTGCTGGACGAACTCCGCACGCATCGCGCCGCGCTGGCGGACGCCGCGGGCGACGCCTACCTGGTTCCTGTGGGGCATCTGTTTGATTTGGACACGCCGACCAACACGGCGGGGCTACATATCCACATCGGCGTCCCAGCCGAGCGTCGCCCCACGGTGTACGCGAATCTGGCGTACTTCCTGCCGCTGCTGATTCTGCTTTCGGCGAGCAGCCCTTACGCGGGCGGACGCTATTTTGGGCAGTCGTACCGCGTGGCTTCGTCGTTCGCGATTGGCGCGCTGCACGACGACCCGTACTACCGATTCCAAGACCTCATCCTCTCGCGGCGGCTGGGCACGATTGAGATTCGGGCATGCGACCCCATCTGGGACTTGGAGCGGCTGCGTGTGCTGTTGGAGGCGGTGCAGGCAATTGCCCAGTTGCCGACGGCGCGCCCGATTGACCGCGCCCGCTATGCCGCGCTGCGCCATCAAGCAGCGTGCGTCGGCTACACGCCCGACCTGCAGGCGCTGCATCGCGAACTAAGCACGGTGTACGAGATTCCAGAGGCGTTGCTACAGGAGACGGTTTCGGACGCCCTTCACGGGTATCTGAAGCGGTTTTGGATCCCACCTTCTGTCCCCTCCTCATCCAGTAGGCAGGCGAGCCAATTCGGTGCAGCGCGCAACAAATCCCCCCTTACTAAGGGGGGAGAGGGTGTGGGAGTGGGGGGATTCAACTGGGCGTTGGCACCAGCGACACCCGCAACGATTTCACCTAACGCCCTCCTTCACACATACGCCCGCCTGAACCACGCCTACCGCACGGGACGCTGGGCGCCTGTTGCGCCGCACCCTGCGCGCCCATCGGCATGGCGTGGAGTGTTGGGCGTGCTGGGTTACTATATGCCGCGTTTACCCTACACGGCGTACAAAGCGTGGGCGGAGTGGGGCGCGCCCATCCGCGACGGCTACTTGGTCACAGAGACCGTTGCAGGCGACCCAACCGTCTGCCGCGCCGATTCGTAGACCTGCAAAATGCGATCGACCACCGCGGGCACGGAGAGAGTCTCCCGTTTGCGCACGGCGCGCTGGCGCAACGCCTCACGTTCCGCCTCGTGGCGCGTGAGGTACAGCACTGCTTCCACAAACGCTTCGGGGGTTGGCTCCACAATCAGCCCTGTTTGCCCGTAGTCTACTGCTTCGGGCGCGCCACCGCCGTTGGCGACGATGCAGGGCAAGCCCGCCGCCTGCGCCTCGTCCAGCACCAGCCCCTGCGACTCGGTCACCGACGGAAACACGAACAAGTCCGCCGCCAGCAGGTAGAGCGACACCTCCTCGCGCGGTACGGGACCTGTGAACTGCACCCACTGGGTGAGTTGACGCGTCTGTGCCTCCGCGCGGAGCGACTCCAGCGCGGGACCCGGACCCACCAGCCACAGCCGCGCGTCGGGGCAGCCGCGCACGATGTGCGGTATCGCTTCCAGCAAGACGGCAACATTTTTTTCGGGCGCCATCCGCCCGACATAGAGCAGCATCCACACCTCGTTGGGGATGCCCAACCGCGCCCGCGCCTCCGCCTTGCTGACCGCTGGGAACGGCAGCACGGGATTGCGGATCGGTGTAATCGGCTTGCGCACGCCGTACTTGCGTAGCACCTCCGCGCCGATGTCCGACGGGGTCATCACGGCGTCCACGCCCTCGTAGTAGCGACGCAGATGCCAGCGCAGTAGGCGGCGCACAGGCGCACGCGGCACGATACGCGGCACATAGTGCAGATACTCTTCGTACAGCGTGTGGTAAGTGCTGACCAGCGGGAGGCGCAGCCGCCTTGCCCAACGCGCGCCCACAATCCCCGTGAAAAACGGCGTGTGTGTATGGACGATGTCGATTCCCAGCGTGCGAAACTCGCGCCAGAGCGCAGGCGCAAACGGCAGCGCAATCGGGTAGTCGGGTTCGAACGGCGTGTAGACCGACGGCAGGCGGCGCACGGTGGGATACGGGTCTCGGTAATCGCGGAAGCGCGGCGCGTAAATCCAGACCTCGTGCCCGCGACGGGTCAGCTCCTCGTGTAGGATGCGAATCGAGACGCTGACCCCGTTCAGGTACGGCAGGTAGCTTTCCGAGAAGATGGCGACTTTCACGGCGTTTCCGATTCGCGGCGGGCGTTGCGGTTCCCGCGCGGCTGGCGCAGGGCTTGCTCTTCCAGAAACGCCACGATGTCTGAGAGGCGGAATCGGCGCTGGTTGCCCTCCGTGCGGAAGCAGTGCAGCCAGCCGCGGTCGGTGTAGCGGCGGACGGTCGCAGGGCACACGCCCAGCAGGCGCGCCGTCTCCTCCAGTGTCAGCACGGGGTCGGTCAGCCGCGCGATGAGTTCCTCGCGGCTCTCGTCGCGCCCGCGCACGGGATAGTATTTGCGCGTGACGCCGTCATCTGTCCACTCCGCCAGATAGCGCAGGTACTGGGGCAACTTCGCCCAGAGTTCATCGGCTTCGGGCGGCACGATTGTTTCGGGGGCGATTTTTTTGCGTCCCTTGCGCTTGCGTAGGCGCGGTCCGTCCGAGGACGGCTCCGACGGCGTGGGCGGTTCTGGGGTCGGGGTCGTCTGCGTAGGTGGTGCGGGCGGCTGCCAGTTCAGTTCCTGCTGAAGCAAGGGCACGAACTCGACAATATGGGGCACGCGAATAGAGACCAGCGCGTACCCGCGCTCCTGCATCGGCGCAGGCGAAGCGGGCATCGGCTCAGAAATCGGGGGTGGCGAAATTTCGGAGGGCGCGGCAGGCTGCGGCGGCTCCGCAGGCGGTTGGGGCGTCCGAGGCGATGCTTGCGACGACGCCTCCGCTGGCGCATCGGACGACTGCGGCTCTGGCTGGTCGTCCGCATACTGGGTCTCAAGATAGCGATACCAATCAGTCAGGCTTAGACGGCTCATGGATGCGCTATAGTGTACCTTAAATGCGAAAACGGCTCCAGAGAACTCTGGAGCCGTGGAGGTGATTTCAATCTGGGCATCGACCTATTTTCCCACTCCGTTACCAGAGCAGTATCTTCGGCGCTGGAGGGCTTAACTGCCGTGTTCGGGATGGGAACGGGTGTTTCCCCTCCGCTATGGACACCCAGATTGAAAGCGTGTGCAGTCCACCGCTCGTGAGAGGGTCGGTTCCCTCTCAGGAGAGGTTTTGACAACTGGAGCTGGAGTCGTCGGAAGTGCGTCAGTAGGCAAGCCCTCGGTCAATTAGTACGGCTCAGCTCAACGCATTACTGCGCTTACACCTGCCGCCTATCAACCCAGTCATCTACTGGGGACCTTACTCCGTTGTCCGGATGGGAGACCTTATCTTGGGGTGGGCTTGGCGCTTAGATGCTTTCAGCGCTTATCCCGTCCCGACATGGCTACCCAGCGACTGCCCCTGGCGGGACAACTGGTACACCAGAGGTCGGTCCAGCCCGGTCCTCTCGTACTAGGGCCAGCTCCCCTCAAGTCTCCTACGCCTGCGGTGGATAGGGACCGAACTGTCTCACGCACATTCCTCCCTTGTTTCCAAGGGTGTAGACTATACCTCCATCCTCCCGAAGGACAAGGAGGAGCCGGCGTATGATGAGCGCCATAGATTTGCCCCGACTTAGGGCAGGACGCCCATCTCAGGCGTAAAGCCTTCAGTCGTTACGGGGAACGGCAGCTTGCACCGCATTACTGCGGAGAGAATTTGTCCTTCATCTTCAGCTCCCGTTCTTCCCTCGGTATTGCCCTCTGCAGCGTTCGGCGGACTGCAGGAGGGGTCTACCGATATGAGCCGGTAGGCACCACAGGATTACTCCTGTGGGACGCCACGCCCTTTTGGGCTAACGTTCTGAACCCAGCTCGCGTGCCGCTTTAATGGGTGAACCCCCCAACCCTTGGGACCCTATTCAGCCCCAGGATGCGACGCATGATTCTCCACTGTTTCCAGTGGCATAGACTATAGCATCACCTTGACCATCGCTCGTCAAGGGTCCGGCGTGTGATGAGTGCCGTAGATTTGCCATGACTTAGGGCAGGACACCCATCTCAGGCATAAAGCCTTCAGTCGTTACGGGGTCAAAGGAGTTTGTATCCCATACACGGGGGTACATAGGAACGGATAATTTCGCAAAACGAGACTGCGCTTCGCGATGGTACATAAAGAACCCAGTGGCTTTTTCCCGCCTGGTGGAGCTTAGCACGGATGCCATATCGATTGGATAGGGCATTAGCTAACCGTTCCACATCAGAGCGTGGAAAAGCGTGGGTGTTCAACCGCAAAGCGTTGCAGTCTGTGCGGCGATGTCCGTCGTCCATGTACCACACTGCCAAAGCCAGTTCCGTCAAGAGCCGTTCCACATTAGATGGAACCACTTTCCAGCCGTCGGGGTAGAATGTCTCCCCATACCACTCCAACTCTGGGAGGCTCGTCGTATCGTATCGGATGTGGTAGTAGTGTTTACATGTGCGCTTATCAAACACAGCCACAGTGCGCGGTTCGCGACAAATGCGCTGTAGCAGTGTATGCTTCCACAGCGCGTATTCTGCCGCGGAAGCACTATGGTCGAAGCGCACCCGATAATGCTTGCCGTTCTTGGAAAGGCATGCATCTCCGAGAAGAGAGCCGACCAGCACGGAATGCTCTGGCTCTGACAGCATTTTCAACTCCTCGACTTCCCACGGGATTACCCTCGCCAATCGGGGGAGGATTGCGTTAGGGCTTCCCCGTTATCAGCCGGATTTTACCTGAAGAGTTGCCTCTTCAGGGGCCCAGATTGAGCCGACATCGAGGTGCCAAACCCCGCCGTCGCTGTGGACGCTCGGGCAGGATCAGCCTGTTATCCCTAGGGTAGCTTTTATCCGTTGAACCCTGGCGTGCCCACGCACAGCCAGAGGGTCACTAGGCCCTGCTTTCGCACCTGCTCGACCCGTAGGTCTCACAGTCAAGCCCGCTTATGCCCTTGCACTCGACGCGCGATTTCCGACCGCGCTGAGCGGACCTTTGGACACCTCCGTTACCGTTTAGGAGGTGACCGCCCCAGTCAAACTACCCGCCTAAGACTGTCTCCACGCCGGATAACGGCGCAGGTTAGCATTCCAGTAGGTCAAGAGTGGTGTTCCATTGGCGCCGAAGCTCCCACCTACGCTATACATGACATACCGAAATGCAATCTCAAGCTGTAGTAAAGCTCCATAGGGTCTTTCCGTCCTACCGCAGGTAACCCGCATCTTCACGGGTGCTACAGTTTCACCGAGAGTCCCGCTGAGACAGTGGCCCAGTCGTTACGCTTTTCGTGCGGGTCGCAATTTACGCGACAAGGAATTTCGCTACCATAGGCAGTTGCCCCCTATGTCGCCATAGGGACTGGACCATATCTTCACTCCGCAGGGATCTGCGAAGCGTCTGGCGTATGGTCTCTGAGGATTCTTGAAATCACCTCCTGCAGCGGTCGGAGCCGTTGCTTTCCCTTAGCGGCTGGGTTCATCGCATACGCCTTCTCGACGATGCGTGCCAGCCCCTCAGGGCGGCGGTGTTCCCCTTGGTTCATCAGTTCCAGGATTTCGCGGAACCGATAGAAGGTTTCGCGCTTGCATGAGAAGGGTACCACATACTTCTCGAAGTAGGGTACGACCTTCTCCCAGAGGCTACGCCGACAGTGGATGGCGTAGACATAGCAGTTGGGGCTTCCCGGTTTGGGGAAGATGCGTCCTGTGCCGAAGACTTGCTGGGCGAGTTTGAGCAGGGGTAGTCCGCTGCGGTGTTGCACCAGATGAAACTCTGGGTCAACATAGTATCCGTAGCGGCTGGTTTCGTGGTGTTTGATGCTCACCAGCAGCGAGCCTTCGCCTTCGATGAACCCTGCGAGGAACCATTTCGCCTCTTCGGTGACTTCAAGTCTTTCCTGCTGATTGGCTCCACCCATCACTTTGTCACCTCCTCGGTAGTGTGGGATACACGAGCTGTCCCAGCATATAGCCAGATTTTACAACGGCCCTGTGACGAACCGTTAGAGTTACGGCCGGCATTCACCCGGGCTTCAGTTCGGGGCTGCACCTTGCGGCTGACCCCTCACCTTAACCTACGGGCATTGGCCAAGCGTCGCCCCCTATACATCGGGTTTCCCCTTCGCAGAGAGCTGTGTTTTTGGTAAACAGTCGCCGGGCCCGCTTTGCTGCGACCTCTTTCGAGGCACCCCTTCTCCCGAAGTTACGGGGTCAATTTGCCGAGTTCCTTAGCGGGACTTCTCTCGCGCGCCTGAGGCTCCTCGCCTCGCCTACCTGTGTCGGTTTGCGGTACGGTCAGGTGGTTTCAACGCGACGCGGGTTTTCTCGGCTCCAGTCACGGTCGCTTCGTTCACCGCGAGGGATCCCTTCGTCGCCCCAGAGTTGCCGCTGGGGCGAGCGCAGCCTTCCAACTCTGCGCCCGACCGATTCTGAAGCGTCACCGCTTAGCTCCACCACCTGGGGTGGGAATGTTGACCCACTGCCCTTCGCCTACGGCTTTTCGCCCTCGACTTAGGACCGCCTAACCTTCAGCGGACGAACCTGCCTGAAGAACCCTTAGGCTTTCGGCGGACGGGATTCTCACCCGTCTTCTCGCTACTCGTGCCGGCATTCTCACTTCTGCACGCTCCAGTGGTGCTTGCGCTCCACCTTCCCTGCGAGCAGAACGCTCCCCTACCGCTCCCCTTGCGGGGAACCCGCCGCTTCGGTAACAGGCTTGAGCCCCCTTACATTGTCGGCGCAGGGTCACATTCGACCAGTCAGCTGTTACGCACTGTTTAAAGGATGGCTGCTTCTAAGCCAACCTCCTGGTTGTTTACGCGACCCTACATCCTTTCACACTTAGCCTGTGTTTGGGGACCTTAGCGGGCGGTCTGGGCTATTTCCCTTTTGACAACGGCGCTCATCCGTCGCTGTCTCACTCCCACGCTTCCTGCGATGCCATTCGGAGTTTGGTTGGGTTCGGTAACCTGGTAGGGCCCCTAGCCCATCCAGTGGCTCTACCTGCATCGCATAGTGCGTGAGGCTGCACCTCAATGCATTTCGGGGAGAACCAGCTATCTCCGCGCTCGATTGGCATTTCACCACACTACCCCCAGTTCCTCCGAGCCCTTTTCAACGGACACCGGTTCGGCCCTCCACCGTGTGTTACCACGGCTTCAGCCTGACCAGGGGTAGATCGCGCGGTTTCGGGTCTACGCCCAGCGACTGAGTCGCCCTGTGTGGACTCGCTTTCGCTACGGCTCCGCGTCTGAGACGCTTAACCTTGCCGCTGAGCGTAACTCGCCGGCTCATTCTGCAAAAGGCACGCCGTCAGACTGTCCCCCAGAGGGGTATAGTCCTCCGACTGCTTGTAAGCGCACGGTTTCAGGTTCTCTTTCACTCCCCTTCCGGGGTGCTTTTCACCGTTCCCTCACGGTACTGGTTGCGCTATCGGTAGCAAGGAGTATTTAGCCTTACCCGGTGGTCCGGGCGGATTCGCACAGGGCTCCACTTATCCCGTGCTACTCGGGATGCCGACGAGTCGCTTCCACTTTTCGCGTACGGGGCTCTCACCCTCTATGGCATGCCGTTCCAGGCACTTCTGCTAAGCGGAAGGCGTACTCTGATGTCGGTCCCACGACCCCAACTGGGCACGCCCAGTTGGTTTAGGCTCTTCCCCGTTCGCTCGCCGCTACTGAGGGAATCTCATTCGATTTCTTTTCCTCTGGGTACTGAGATGTTTCAGTTCCCCAGGTTCCCTCCACACCGCCTATGGGTTCAGCGGTGGGTGACCACCCATTCGGTGGCCGGGTTCTCCCATTCGGGGATCTGCGGATCAACGCCTGTTTGCGGCTCCTCGCAGCTTATCGCAGCTTACCACGCCCTTCATCGGCTCCTTGCTCCTAGGCATCCGCCGTGCGCCCTTAGTAGCTTGCCTACTTGGCGCGCTTCTCGATGACTCCAGTCCAGTTGTCAAAGTGGGAAATCGTTGGGTCCGTTGCCCATTGTGTTGGTGCCTTCAGCCCAACCGTCAACGCCCCGTAGGGCGCTGAGGGTTAGGCTGGTGGAGGCGACCGGATTTGAACCGGTGACCCCCTGCGTGCAAAGCAGGTGCTCTCCCGCTGAGCTACGCCCCCACTGGTGGGCGCGATTGGATTCGAACCAATGACCTCACCCTTATCAGGGGTGCGCTCTAACCGACTGAGCTACGCGCCCGTCTGTGGTTCCCTCGAAACCGAGCAGGTAGTGCTTTGCGTGCCGTAGAGAGTTGCTTCCGTTAAAGGAGGTGATCCAGCCGCACCTTCCGGTACGGCTACCTTGTTACGACTTAGTCCCCCTTACCAGCCACACCTTCGGCGGCTCCCTCCCGTGTGGGTTAGGCGACCGACTTCGGGTGCAGCCGACTCGGGTGACTTGACGGGCGGTGTGTACAAGGCCCGGGAACGTATTCACGGCGGTATGGCTGACCCGCCGTTACTAGCGATTCCGCGTTCACGCAGTCGAGTTGCAGACTGCGATCCCAACTGAGGGTGGTTTTTTGGGATTCGCTCCCGCTCGCGCGTTGGCTGCCCTTTGTACCACCCATTGTAGCATGTGTGACGCCCTGGACGTAACCGCCATGCTGACTTGACGTCGTCCCCACCTTCCTCCGTGTTGACCACGGCAGTCTCCTCAGAGTGCCCGGCATGACCCGCTGGCAACAGAGGACAGGGGTTGCGCTCGTTGCGGGACTTAACCCAACACCTCACGGCACGAGCTGACGACAGCCATGCAACCGGTGTCCACGGGTCGGTGGGTTTCCCCACCGAGGCGCCCTGTTTCCAGGGCGTTTCTCGTGGATGTCAAGCCCAGGTAAGGTTCTTCGGTTTGTATCGAATTAATCCACATGCTCCACCGCTTGTGCGGGCCCCCGTCAATTCCTTTGAGTTTCAACCTTGCGGCCGTACTCCCCAGGCGGGGCGCTTAATGCGTTAGCTACGGCGCTGAGGGGTAATTCCCCCAACACCTAGCGCCCATCGTTTAGGGCTGGGACTACAGGGGTATCTAATCCCTTTCGCTCCCCCAGCTTTCGCACCTCAGCGTCAGCAACGGGCCAGAGATCCGCCTTCGCCACTGGTGTTCCTCCCGATATCAATGCATTTCACCGCTACACCGGGAATTCCAATCTCCTCTCCCGTCCTCGAGCCCCGCAGTATCTGGTGCAGCCTCCCGGTTGAGCCGTGAGATTTCACACCAGACTTACGGAGCCGCCTACGTGCGCTTTACGCCCAGTAAATTCGGGCAACGCTCGCCCCCTACGTATTACCGCGGCTGCTGGCACGTAGTTAGCCGGGGCTTTTTCTGTGGGTACCGTCTGCGTTCGTCCCCACTAAAAGGAGTTTACACCCCGAAGGGCTTCGTCCTCCACGCGGCGTCGCTGGGTCAGGCTTGCGCCCATTGCCCAAAATTCCCGACTGCTGCCTCCCGTAGGAGTGGGGCCCGTGTCTCAGTGCCCCTCGGGCCGATCGTCCTCTCAGACCGGCTACCCGTCGTCGGCTTGGTGAGCCGTTACCTCACCAACAACCTGATAGGCCGCGGGCCCATCCCGAAGCGGAAACCCGTTTAGATGCCTTCGCCGAAGCCAAGGCATCCACATCCGGTATTAGCCCGAGTTTCCCCGGGTTATCCCAGTCTTCGGGGCAGGTTACCCACGTGTTACTCCGCCGTTCGCCGCTCTCGGCGCCCCGAAGGACGCCTACCGCTCGACTTGCATGTCTAAGGCACGCCGCCAGCGTTCGCCCTGAGCCAGGATCAAACTCTCCGTCAGAAAACGCTTCTCCCGCTTGCGCGGGCTCGTTTTCCGAATCGACTTGGGCTCGCAAAGCGTTCTTACCTGCCCGGTTTTCAAGGTTTATTCTGCGCTTGCCGCCGTTGCGCCAAGCGCACGCGCCGACGCGCCTTGCAGCATCTCGTCGGCGAGTCTGATTATACCACATCCCAGGCGCGTTTGTCAAGGGCATAGCCCCTACGCACGCAGTTTCTGGGATCTCAAGGTGTCACTCGCGCCCAAAGTCCCTTGCTTTGAGGCGGGCTATATATTACCATGTTCGCGAGGGCGTTGTCAAGGGTTTAAGCCCGATTCGGGGCAAATTCGCCCCAAATTCAGGGGAAATTCGGGAAAGCCCTGCCCCAAGACGCCTCGCTCAAAAGTCAACCAACCACACAGCCCGCTGAGGCGCCCAGCTCCAGCCGAGATCGAGGTCGATGCCGTCTCGACGATAGTCCCATCTGAAGCGCGCCCCCTTTGCCCCACGCGGTAGCGCGTAGAGGGCGATATCCAGCAGCTTGCGTCCCCCTGTCAGGGAAGCGTCCCAACGCAGCACGCAGTGCGACGGATAAACGCGCAGCTCGACGGGTCGCATTCGCTCCACTTGCGCGAACGGCTCATTCGGGGGATGCACCAATCCCACACACGCCGCCTCGCCCGCGTTCAAAACGAGCGTTCCGTCGCGACTCACAATCTGCCCCGAAAGCACCGCGACGATGAGAAACTGCTCGTAGGGTTGTTCGCCACGCGGCGCGTCCGCGCTAAACCAAGCGACTGCTACCCAATCCATATCGGGAGTAATCTCGGTTAGCTCATCAAACCAGAATTGCAGCGCGGAGAGACCCTTCCCTGCATTGTGCGTGAAGGACGCCGCCTTGCGCGTCTGCCAACCCTCTTTGGGATGCCAATCAAGGTATGCCGCCTCCACTTGCTGCGTCTGCTTCGTACCAGAAGAAGTTGGGGTTTTCCGCACACGCATCACTTGGCACCAGTTCGGGCGCGTCTCAGCAGGGAGCGGCACTCGAAACGAGCGAGGCTTCCAGTCGACGGGAATCCGTTGCTCCACAAGGCGCGGGTTTCCCTTGCGCGGTTCACCGTACACACGGAACACTCCCCCTTCTGGGCGAAGGATGTAGATTACGCCGTCTGATATCCACCATTCGCTCTCAGCGTCTATCAGGCTCGCTTGTTCCGAAAGCGGTTCACCGTGCGCCTGGAACAGCACCCGCAGCGACTCGGGAACTGCACCCTCTTGAAGTTCCGTGCCCACTTCCTCCACCGAGAAGCTGAACAAGGGGCGTCCGAACCCGTATTTCTCTTCAATCAGCAGGGCGTGCGCGGCATCCCCAAACAAGGGCTTGTTTAGCCACTGCTCAATCCGCTGCGCCTCCGCGCCGACACCGTACTGGATGAGTCCGTTCGGTCGGAAGCGTCTTTCTCCATCGTCGAGTGTGGATGGCGAAGCCTCATCGTCATACACATACCCCATCTGCAGCAAAAGGCTCTCCCGCGCATCGAGCGGCAGCCGAAATATGGGGTTCGGGATCTCCCACCAGTTTGTCAGTAGTACCCCATCTGCCAGCGGCATTTCGGGGATTGTCGCAGGGGTATGCTGCTGGCGCGCGAGGTAACCCCCGACTGCCACAGCAGCAGCAACTCCGATAATTACTGCTCCTCCAACCACTCGCTTCGCAGTTTTGACACCGTTCATAGGAGATTTCCTCCCAAACTGTCTCTCAAGGTAGGAGGCGATTGCCTTGCCGCTAACTGAAGTATACCCCTGAACAAATCGTTTGAATTTAGACCGCCGCCCCGCGCCTGATTGCCGTGAGCCGACGCTTGCTCTCGTAGCAGTAGCGCGTGTCAGGGAACATCTTGTCGGGGTTCAGCACATCGTGCGGGTTGAAGACCGCCTTGACGCGCTTCATCAGCGCCAGATCCTGCGCGGTGAACATCTGATGCATCGAGGCGCATTTCTCTGTGCCGATGCCATGTTCGCCCGACAGGCTGCCGCCTTCGCGCAGGCACAACGCCAGAATCTCGTCGCCCGCTTCCACCACCCGCGCCACCTGTTCAGGGTCGGAGTCGTCGAACAGCAGCACGGGGTGCAGGTTGCCGTCGCCCGCGTGGAACACATTCGCGAGGCGCAAGCCGTATTTTTCGGCGATGCGCCCCGCCTCGCGCAGCACTTGGGGCAGTTTCGAGCGCGGGATGACGCCATCTTGGGTGACGCATGAGGGCGCGAGCCTGCCCAGCGCGCCAATCGCTTTCTTGCGGGCTGCCCACAGTTTCGCGCGTTCCAGCGGGGTGGTCGCGCGGCGCACTTCGCGGGCGCAATTACGCTGACAGATGTCCAACACCCGCGCCTGCTCGCCGTCCAGCTCCGCCTCCAGCCCGTCGAGTTCAATCAGCAGCACCGCCTCCGCGTCCAACGGGAATCCGTAGCCGAACGCCGCCTCCACCGCCTGCAGCGTTAGCGCGTCCATCAGCTCCAGCGCGGCAGGCACAATCCCCGCGGCGATGATGTCCGACACGGTCTGGCTGGCGTCTTCCAGCGTCTCGAAGACCGCCAGCATCGTGCGCGTCGCCTGCGGGTTGGACGCCAGGCGCGCGACGACCTCCGTGACGATTGCCAGCGTGCCCTCGCTGCCCGTCAGCAGCCCCACAAGGTCGTACCCGAACGGCTCGTCTTCCTCGCCGCCCAGTTCCATAATCTCGCCGTCGGGCAGCACCACCTGCAGCCCCGTGATGTGGTTCACCGTGACGCCATATTTTAATGTGTGCGGTCCGCCCGAGTTCTCGGCGACATTCCCGCCGATGGTGCAGGCGCCTTGCGACGAGGGGTCAGGCGCGAAGTGCAGTCCCGCGTGCTGCACGGCTTTGCTTAGCTGGTAGTTCACCGCGCCCGCTTGCGCGCGCAGGCGACGATTGCGCGTGTCCACCCAGAGGATTCGGTGCATGCGGCTGAATGCCAGCACGATTCCGCCCCGCGCTGCCAGCGCGCCGCCCGATAGCCCTGTGCCCGCACCGCGGGGCACAATCGGCAGCCCTGCGCGGTTCGCCAGCCGCACAATCGCCGCAACCTGCTCGGTCGTCTGGGGCAGCACGACCGCCGTCGGCAGGGCTTTCTCAATCGTGTAGGCGTCGCAGTCGTATGCCAGCAGTTGGATGGGGTCGGTCAGCACTGCCTCCGCGCCCACGATGCGCTCCATGTCTATCCGCAGCGTGTCCGAAAGGCTCATTGCGCCCTTCCCAGCAGTAGCCCGATTAGCACCGCCAGCGCGAGGAGCAGTAGGGCAATGATGCTGTAGCGCGCCGCCAGCCGATCCAGCGGCTTCGCCAGCCATGCCAAGTGCGCCAGCGCGAGCAGCGGTGTCAGCAACAGTAGCCCCAGTCCCAGCGTAATCAGCCAGTTCGTCTGGTCGCCGCGCAGCACATGCCACACCCAGCCGAGTGCCATCAGCGCCGCGCTGGCGTAGGTCAGCCGCCGATAACTCAGCGCAAGGCTCTGTTCGACTTCGCGCACATAGGGATTGTACCCGCCGTGCGCAGAGACGCCTTACCGCACACGCCTTTCAAGTTCCCGTTCGATGTCCGCCCAGCGATAGAGCCAGAAGTTGCGCCCCTCGCTGTTCATGGCGACGACCAGCCCTTTTTCGAACGGCGCGCCGAAGTTGTGCGCGCTGGCGTCCAACCCATCGGTCTTGTCCGCGCCCGTCCGCAGCGTGAGAATCGGCTTGCGCTGCACGCCGAAGCGGGGATAAATGTGCAACTTGCTGCCGCCTTCTATCTGCTCGGTGCAAAGCAGGTAGCCTGCACCGTCGGGAGGCGCGTATATCGCGATGCCCTCCTGGTCACCCTCATATTCGGTCGCAAACAAGGCAATCTCGCGCTCAGGGTGGCGCGGGTCGGCGTAATACTTGCGGATGCCGACGCCTTCGTCGGCGTAGTAGACATAGCCGAGTTCGCTGTCGACGCAGATGGCTTCGATTTCGCCCTCGCCGCTGAACGCGCCGAACGCCCGCATGAGCTGCACGCCGACGCGCCTGCCGCGCGTGGGAACCAGCCGATACTGATGCAGGTAGCCGCGCTTCGGTCCCGACTTGCGCGAGACAATCGCATGCACCTCGCCGCGCCCCGCTTGGTGGAGGGCAACCCCCATCGGCATCGCGCGCTCGCCCGATTCGCCCGCGAACACGCGCGCGCCGTCAGGGTCAGTGATGTCCACCAGTCGGCGGCGCGCCGGGTCAATCCGAAAGATGCGGAGGCGGCTGGCGTACCGCTCGGTCGCGACGGCGATATCGACGCGCTCACGCCCCAGCGCAAAGCCGTAGGCAACATCGATATTATTCGGCTGGTCGATGCCGTCAATCCGTTGCAGCATGCGTCCGCTGAGGTCGAACACGCCGATGGCGCCGCGCGGCGCACGCGCCTTGTTCGTGCCTAAAATCAGGCTCAGGCGCGGATCGCGGGGATGCGTCCAAATCGCGGGGT
Organism: Synechococcus sp. RC10A2; assembly: GCF_047502605.1. Classification (NCBI taxonomy): domain Bacteria; kingdom Bacillati; phylum Cyanobacteriota; class Cyanophyceae; order Synechococcales; family Synechococcaceae; genus Synechococcus; species Synechococcus sp. RC10A2. The sequence continues at coordinate 58,927 of NZ_JANSHP010000042.1, read as the reverse complement.
CGTCGGCGTCGTCGGGCAGCGGCATCGTGCGCACCACTGGGCGCACTTCGGGCGTCTCCGTTTTAAGCAGCCGCACCATGACGGTTCACTATACCCCGCACAAGTGTTAAGGATTCGTTAACGCACCTACCAATCTATGGGTCGTCCGCTGTCAGCGGGATTGCCCCGCCCTCAAAAAGCACCTACGGCTTTGCTTCTATTGCAGGCGTCGCCCGCTCGAAAATCTCCTTCACCAACTCCACATCGTCAGGGATGGGGATGGGGTAGTCGCCGTTGAAGCAGGCGAGGCAGAACCGCTCGCGTGGATGCCCTGCTGCTTCCAGCAGCCCCTCGATGCTAAGATACCCCAGCGTCGTCGCGCCGACTTGTCGGCGTACATCTTCCACTGTGTGGTGCGCGGCGACCAACTCGCGCTGGGTCGCCATATCGATTCCGTAGTGGCAGGGGAATCGGATGGGCGGCGCGGTGATGCGCAGATGCACCTCGCGTGCGCCCGCCTCAAAGAGTAAGCGCACAATCTGTCGCGTGGTTGTGCCGCGCACGATGGAGTCGTCCACCACCACCAATCGCTTGCCCGCAATCACCTCGCGCAGGGGCGTGAGTTTCAGGCGCACGCTCTGTTCGCGCAGCCGCTGCTCAGGCTGAATAAAAGTGCGTGGCGCGTAGCGGTTCTTGATTAGCCCGTCGCCGTAGGGAATGCCCGACTCCGCCGCGTAGCCCACGGCTGCAGGCGCGCCCGAATCGGGCACAGGGATGACCAAATCCGCTTCCGCGGGATGCTCGCGCGCCAGTATCCGCCCCATCCGACGGCGCACTTCGTACAGCAACCTGCCGTACAGATGGCTGTCGGGACGCGCGAAGTAGATGAGTTCGAACATGCACAGCGCCTCACACGCACGGGGTAGCCCCTCGTAGGTGTGCAGCCCGTCGGCGTCAATCACGACGATTTCGCCAGGCTTGACCTCGCGCACATAGTCCGCGCCAATCGGCGGGAAGGCGCAGGTCTCCGACGCCAGCACCCACGCCCTACCCAACCGACCTAACGCCAGCGGGCGCACGCCATACGGGTCGCGCACGCCAATCAACTGCGTGGGGGTCAGAATCGCCAGCGAGTACGCGCCCCGCACCTGCCGCATCATCGCACGGATGGCGTCCACGATGTCCGCGCCGTTTTCCAGCGCACGAGCCATCAACCGCACGATAACTTCCGAGTCGTTGGTCGATTCGAACTGCTCGCCTGCAGCCTCCAATCGGGCGCGCAGATGGTGCGCGTTCACCAAGTTGCCGTTGTGCGCGACGGCGATGTTGCCATGCTCGGTCGCGCAGGTAATCGGCTGCACATTGCGCAGCGTGGACGAGCCTGTGGTGGAGTAGCGGGTATGCCCGACGGCGATATAGCCCTGTAGGCTCTGCAAAATCGGCTCCGAAAACACGCGCGTGACCAGTCCCAAGTCTTTGTAGGCGCGGATACGCGCGCCGTCTGAGACGGCGATGCCTGCGCTCTCTTGCCCCCGATGCTGTAGCGCGAACAGCCCAAAGTAGGTCAGTCGGGCGACATCCTCCCCTGGCGCAAAGACACCGAACAGCCCGCACGCCTCGCGCGGCGTATCCTCGTTCCACACGGCAGCATAAGTGTACCTGATTCCCCTCTTCGTCCCCCAGACCAACGCGCTGGGTAGAATCCTTTTGTGAAACGGCGTGCGCTGTGGGCAGGGTTGGCGTTCCTGTTAGGCGTGGCAGTGGCGGCGCGCCTGACAGTGCGCACACGCGCCCTCCGTTTGATTGGGGAACCTAAGTGAACTTTCTGAGGTATACTTATGCACGGAACCGTTCGCGCGGCTATTGCGTAATCGCCTGCGAACGCCGATAATCGTCTACTATGTCAAGCATGGAGCGTACCAACGCGGTTATAGGAGGCATATGTTGAGTAAAAACGCACGCACCTTTTTGACTGTCGTGGGGTTTGTGCTGGTGTTGCTGCTCCTGATGCAATATCTGCGTCAACTGCAGCCGATGGGCACACGGGAGTTGACCTACACACAACTCGTGAACGAGGTGCACCAGCGCAACATTGCCGAAGCGACGGTGCAGGGCAATCGCTTGGTGGGAACCCTACGGGACGGAACGCCCTTCCACGCCGCGCTGCCGCCCGATGGCGCCACCCGCGATAGACTCTATCAGGAATTTGAGAAAGCAAGGGTCGCCCTCAAGTTCACCGAAGACAGCCGCATGCCCGACTACCTCAGCCAGATGTTGGGGATGTTTCTGGTCATCCTGCTGATTGGGGGACTGTTCTGGTTTCTGCTGATGCGTTCGGCGCAGGCGGGCAACAATCAGGCGTTCTCGTTCGGCAAGGCGCGCGCTCGACGCTACAACGAGAACATCCCGCGCGTGACCTTCGACGATGTGGCAGGGGTAGAGGAGGCGAAGCAGGAACTCGCCGAGGTCGTCGACTACCTCAAAAACACGCAGAAGTACCAAAAACTCGGCGCGAAGATTCCCAAAGGCGTGCTGCTGCTGGGACCGCCTGGCTGTGGTAAGACGCTTTTGGCGCGTGCGGTCGCGGGCGAGGCGGGCGTGCCGTTTTTCCACATCAGCGGCTCCGACTTTGTGGAGATGTTCGTCGGCGTCGGCGCGGCGCGCGTGCGCGACCTGTTCGAGACCGCCAAAGCGAACCGACCCGCCCTCATCTTCATCGACGAGATCGACGCCGTCGGACGGCAGCGCGGCACAGGGCTGGGCGGCGGACACGACGAGCGCGAGCAAACCCTTAACCAACTGCTCGTGGAGATGGACGGCTTCGACCCGAATCTGGGCATCATCGTTATCGCCGCCACCAACCGCGCCGACATCTTAGACCCCGCGCTGCTGCGCCCTGGACGCTTCGACCGCCACATCGTCGTAGACCCGCCCGATGTGGAAGGGCGCAAGAAGATTCTGGAAGTCCACACGAAGGGCAAGCCGCTTGCCCCCGATGTGGATTTGGATTTGCTCGCCAAGCGCACCCCGGGCTTCACGGGCGCGGACTTGGCGAACCTGGTGAACGAAGCCGCGCTGATTGCCGCACGACGCAACAAGACGCGCATCACGATGGACGAGTTCGAAGAAGCCGTGGACCGCGTGATTGCGGGACCCCAGCGGCGCAACCGCGTCATCGACAAGCGCGAGCGCGAAGTTATTGCCTACCACGAGGTCGGGCACGCGATTGTCGGCGAACTGCTCCCCGAAGCGGAGCCAGTGCATAAAATCTCGATTCTGCCGCGCGGGATGGCGCTCGGCTACACGATTCAGATGCCTGAACGCGATCGGTATCTTTACACACGCCAAGCGCTGCTGGATCGCATCACCACGATGCTGGGCGGGCGCGTGGCAGAGGAGCTGGTGTTCGGCGAGGTGGGCACAGGCGCACAAGACGACCTCAAACGCGCCACCGAGATTGCCCGCGCGATGGTCACCGAATACGGCATGAGCGAAAAACTCGGTCCTTTGACCTTCGGCAGGCGACACGGCAACCCGTTCCTCGGACGCGACATTATGGAAGACCGCAACTACAGCGAGCAAATCGCCTACGAAATCGATCAAGAGGTGCGGCGCATTATCGAAGAGTGCTACCAGCGGGCGCGCGAGATTCTGACGCAAAACCGCGACAAGATGGATCGCGTGGTGCAGGCGTTGCTGGAGCGCGAGAACCTCACGCGCGAGGAGTTTTTGGCGCTGATGCGCGACGAGGAAGGCGACCAACCCGTGCAGACGCTGGAGCCTGCGCCTGTGGAGCCGCCTGCCACGACGCCCGAAATCGCTGATGAGAGTGGCGCGCCTGCGAAACGCTTGCGCCCACGCGCCGCACCCAGCAGCTAAAACGCGCCCCAGGGGGAGGGACAACCTGGGGCGCCTCGGAGAGGGAGGGACAAGATGCTATGACCGCACTCGCTGTGCCTCGTAGCAACTTTCGTGCCATTTGCCTCGCAGTGCGCCCCATGCTATAATTCTGCGGAGGTCGCTATGCCGCTCGATTTTCGCAGTCGGGACGAAGATGGGTTCTCGATCAAGCGGTTCCTAAAGACGGTCGGGGCAGGGGTCGCCGTGTTTCTTATCTTCATGGCGGTCGGCTACTACGGGCTGGGACCGCGCATCACCATCTCCGAAGAGGGGCGCCTGCAGCTGCGCCTGACGAATACGCCCACGGACGCGACATCCCCCCACCCTGCATCGCCCAACTCCAAGCCGATGCCCAAAGTAGTGGTACAGGAAAAGCTACCGCCCGATGTGACGGCAGGCACGGGCGTGATTATCGGCTCGCGCGAGGTCGCGCCGTTCGATTACGAGCGGTATCAACAAAAACGACGCGAACGCCAATCCAAACCCGTCACACCTCCCGAAGAAACGCCTGCGGACGAGCCGCCGCCTATCGATGACGAATACTTCGTGCCCGACGAATCGGGAGAGCCGCCCGCACCAGAGTCACCTGCGTCACAGCCCGAACCCACGCCTACCGAGCCAAGTCCCCCACAAGAGCCTGCGACTTCCCCACCGCCCCAAACGGAGACGCAAGCAGGCGTCCTGTATCGCGTGCAGGTAGGGATCTACGAGAGCCGCGAGAACGCGAATCAGGTCGCGCAGAGCCTGCTTGCAAGCGGCTTCGAGGCGAGCATCGTGCCGTTCCAACGCGAGGGCAAAACGCTTTATCGGGTGCAGACGCTGGTGACGCGCGACCGCGCCAAAGCCGAAGCGCTCAAAAATCAACTGGAAAGCAGAGGCTTCCCTGCGGTTGTGACGAAAGTGCCGTAGCGTTTATTTGTCCGCCGAAAGTTCCCGCGCCAGCGCGCGCAACTTGGTAAGCGCTTGCTTCTCTAACTGGCGGATACGCTCGCGGGAAGGGCGTTTCGTATGCCCTGGCGGAATCTCGCTCACATCCATCCCCAGATGGCGATAGAGCGCCCACCGCTCGCCAGGGGTAAGATGTCGCTCTACCGTCTCGAATATCTCCGATATCCAGACGCGCTCGATGGCGACGGTTTCGGGGTCTGCCTCTTCAGGGCTGGCGAGCAACCCACCGAGCGGCGTGCTTTGATCCTCATGCGCTTTATGCTCCAGCGAGTAGTTCGCGTGCGCGTACCGCGAGAGGCGCGCAACCTTGCTTACAGGCATCTGCAACTGCTCGGCAATCTCTTCGTTCGTCGGCTCCTTGCCCAGCAGCGCCCGCAGTTCGTTGCGCGTGCGCTCAATCTTGCGCAGGGAGTCGATCGCATGGTTCGGGAGGCGAATCATGTTGGTCTGCGAATCGGCAGCGCGACCAACGCTCTGACGAATCCAGTGAACGGCGTAGGTGCTAAACCGCAGTCCGCGATTGACATCGAAGTTGCGAATCGCCTTGATGAGACCAATTGCGCCCTCCTGCACGAGGTCTTCTAAGGGCGAACCGGGGCGCACATACCGCCGCGCGACGCTAATCACCAAGCGCAGGTTCGATTCAATCAGGCGGTTCTGCGCTGCTTCGTCGCCCTGCTGCGCCCGCTGGAGCAGTTCCAACTCCTCATCAGGCTGCAAGAGCGGGCGACGCAAGATTTCGCCAAACATCGCGTCCAGAGCAGTGCCGCTCAACCCTTGCTCCTGCTCCAACTCCAAAGCGTCACCGCTCCAGAACTCCGAATCAGTATAACAATCCATAGAATAGTGCATTGCTCTAAAACCCCCGCTGGATACCGCATGGGGTCTTACAGCAACTTTCGTGCCAAACGAAGTGGGGTTGCGTCCGAAGCGACAAGCGGGTATACTTGGCGTTAGAGGGAATTTGCCGAGTAGAGGCGCGGGCAAGCATCAGTACGCCGCGAGAGGCGCGCCGACACCGACGAACGCGGCGGAAAGGGCTGCCCGCCGAAGCCGCGCGGAGTCTCGGCGACCGCACGGCTGGGCTGCAAGAGAACATCTTGCAGACTGTCGCTTCGCCCCGCGCGAAGCGGAGCGCTACTCGATCAGGCAGACCGCCTGCTCGACTCACGCTTGCCTCGCTCGCTGCGTTCCCCAACCTGCCCTGCGTTCTGGGGCGACTCGGAGACGACGATGCGGATCGGACTCATCGGCTACGGACGGATGGGACAGGCGGTCGAGCGGGTAGCGACCGCGCGCGGACACACGATTGCAGGCGTCCTCCGCCGCGAGACCCCGCCAGAGGTGCGCCTGCAGATTGCCCAGCAGAGCGACGCGCTGATTGACTTCTCGCTGGCGGACGCCGTGCCCGCGAATGTCGCGCTCGCGCTGCAGACCCGTACGCCGCTTATCATTGGCGTGACAGGCTGGGACGCCCAGCGCGAGGCGGTCGCCCAGCAGGTACAGGCGGCGGGCGGCAGCGTGCTGTACGCGCCCAACTTCTCCATCGCCGTGCAGGTGTTTCTGCAGCAGGCGGTCAGCCTCGCCGCGCAACTGCTGACGCTGGAGGGCTGGGATGTCGCGCTGGAGGAGATTCACCATCGCGGCAAGTCGGACGCGCCCAGCGGCACCGCCCGCGCGCTGGCAAGCCGCCTGCAGCACGCGCTGAACCACACGCGCGTCGCCCAATATCCCGTACCTGCCGACCATCGCTTGCCCGACGCGCAGTTCGCCGTCGGCGTGGTGCGCCTCGGCAGCGAGTTCGGCACGCACCGCCTGATGCTGGACGGTCCGTATGACTGGATCGAACTGACACACCGCGCCAAAAGTCGCGACGGGTTCGCCTACGGCGCGGTGCGCGCCGCCGAGTGGCTTGTCGGACGCACGGGCTTTTATCACTTCGCAGAGGTACTGCACGAAATCTTAGCGCACAAGGAGGAACGCTGATGCGAACACCGCCGTTTCGAGGGCTGGGCGTGGCGATGGTCACGCCGTTCACGCGCGATGGGGCAGTTGACGAACCCCGCCTGCGCGCGCTGGTTGACTGGTTGATTGAATCGGGCGTGGACGCGCTGCTGCCTGTCGGCTCCACAGGCGAGGGCGCAACGCTCACCCACGAGGAACACCGCCGCGTGATGGACATCGTGCTGGAGCAGGCGAACGGGCGCGTGCCTGTGTGCCCTGGCGCGGGCAGCAACGCTACCCACGAAGCCGTCGGGCTGGCGCAGCACGCCAAGCGCGCGGGCGCAACCGCCGTGCTGTCCGTAACCCCCTACTACAACAAGCCCGAGCCCGAAGGCTTGCTGCGCCACTACGCCACCATCGCCGAGCAAGCCGACATCTCCATCATCCTGTATAATGTGCCCTCCCGCACAGGGCGCAACTACCCCGCTGATGTAATCCTGCGCATCGCGGATGAAGTGCCCCACCTCGTAGGCGTCAAGGAGTCGAGCGGCAACATCGTGCAGGCGTTGGAGATTCTCGGCAGCCGTCCGCCAGGCTTTGCGGTCTACGCAGGCGACGATATCTTCGCCGCGCCGACGATGCTGATGGGCGGCGACGGGGTGATTTCGGTCATCGGCAACGAGCTGCCCGAATGGACAGCGAAGATGACACGCGCCGCGCTGCAAGGCGACGCCGAGACCGCCCGCATGTGGCACTATCGGCTCCAACCGCTGATGCAGGCGAACTTCTGGGAGACGAACCCCGCGCCTGTCAAGTGCGTGCTGGCGATGCTGGGACGCATCGAGGAGAGCCTGCGCCTGCCGCTGACGCCTGTGAGCGAGCGCACGCGCGAACGGCTGCGGAATCTGCTGCGGGAGATGGGGATCCTTGGCTAAACGCACTGGTCGGGGCGGGCAGATTCGAACTGCCGACCTCTCCCACCCGAAAGGAGCGCTCTCCCATGCTGAGCTACGCCCCGACCACTCCCCAATTGTACCCAACGGCGCAGGCGGGCGTCAAGGGGTGCGGGCGCATGCGCCGACACATTGTTCACACCTGCCCCTGCTCCCCATCCTCTACCCACACTTGAAAAAAGCAGGCGCACCTCCTGTACACACTCTCCCCCACACCGCACTGTCGCTAACGGGTACAATCCCACTATGAGTCCACTGGCTTATCTCAAGCAACAGTTGGGCACGCTGTCGTGCGAAGAGGCACTGGCAGCCTACCAGCAGTGGTGGGAAACCACGGGACGCGCCCTTTCGGAAACGATAGACCGCTGGGGAACGCCCGCCTTACGCCAGTATAATCGCTACGGCGTGCGCGTGGACGAGATTATCCTACCCGCGGGCTACCCCGAGCTGGTGCAGGAGGGTTACAAGCACGGCGTCGTGTGGCGCGTGATTGAGCAGCAGGACTGGGTTGGCAGTTTCGCGCTGGGCTACCTGACGGCATACTACGATCCAGGGCTATATTGCCCGCACACGGTAAGCCTTTCTACAGCCGTGCCGCTGGCGAAGTATGGCGCGCCAGCACTGAAGGAACGCTACCTGCCCCAGATGTTGCGTCGCGACGGCGCGGCGTGGCAGGGCGCGACTTGGATGACCGAAGTAGGCGGCGGGTCAGACCTCGGCACGAATGTGCAGACCGTCGCCGTGCCTGACGGCGACGCGTACCGACTCACGGGTGCAAAATACTTTTGTAGCAATGTGACTGCGGAGTTGGCAGTGGTCGCGGCGCGTCCGCACGGCGCACCCAGCGGGGTGCGAGGGCTCGCGCTGTTCCTCGTGCCCCGCTACCGCGAGGACGGAAGCCTCAACTACACCATCCGCCGCATCAAGGACAAAATCGGCACGCGCGCCGTTATCACTGGCGAGGTAGACCTTCACGACAGCACGGGCTACCTGCTGGGCAGCGCGGACGCAGGCATCTACCTGATTCTGGAGGTGCTGAACGTCTCGCGTGTGGCGAACAGCGTCGGCAGCGTCGCTCTGATTCAGCGTGCGCTGGACGAGGCGGAGGCATTTGCGCAGCAGCGCGTTGTGTTCGGCAAGCCCCTGTGCGAGCAACCCCTGATGCGCACGCAAATCACGCGCTGGCGCAACATTTTGGATGCCGCCTTCGCGTTAGCGTGGGAGTCGGTGCGCCTGCTTGCCGAAGTGTGGGCGCAGACGCCGCCCTACAACTCGCGCTATCACTTGTTCCGCCTTCTCACGCACCTTGCGAAATACTGGACAGCGGAGCAGGCGGTACAGGCAGCCAAGTGGTGCATGGAGGCGCACGGCGGCGCGGGCGTGCTGGCGGAGTATGGCGTCGAACGCCTCCTGCGCGAGGCGATGGTGCTGCCCATCTGGGAAGGCGGTAGCCATCGCCAAATGCTGGACGCGCTGGAAGTAATCCAGCGACGCAACGCACACACCCTTCTGCTGGAACATCTCGCGCCTTTTGCCGACCCCGCCGAGTTAGATGCTTGGCATAAACGCATCGACGCCTACCTCCAGCAGCCGCTCGAAACGCAGGAGGCGGCTCTGGAGACGCTCATCCCGCCGTTGGCGGCGTGGGTAGGTCAAACACTGCAGACCGCACAGGCGCATAGGGGTGCGGGTTGAGCGTCGGGGAGTATTTTCGTATTTAGACTACCCCCTTGACGCGCCGAATATCCAGTAGGTATAATACGGGCGTCTAAGGACGGCGAAGGAGACGCGCACCTGTGGAAGGGCTATTCAACGCGCTTTGGGTGTTCACGCAAACGGGTGTAGGGGCGCATGTGCCGCCGCCCGTTTTTTCTGTGCTATCAGGGATTGCCGCGCTCGCGCTGCTGCTGTTCGCCATCTCGGCGACGCGCAACATGCAGCGTCGCCCCGGACGCCTCCAAAACCTCGCAGAAATCATTTACGAATTCTTCGATAACTTGGCAATCAGCGTCGTCGGCGAACACGGACGCAAATATGTCCCCCTTGCAGGCACGATTTTCCTGTTCGTCTTGTTCAGCAACTTGATGGGCTTGATTCCGCCTGGAATCGCGCCCACCGCAAGTTTAAACACCACGATTGCCCTCGCGCTGATTGTGATTGTTTATGTGCAGTATGAGGGCATCCGTGCGCGGGGCATCGGCGGCTACCTGAAGCACTTTGCGCGTTGGGGCGAGGTGCCCATCCTGCTGTCACCGCTGCTGTTCGTCATCGAAATCGTGAGCGAGTTGGCAAAGCCCGTCTCGCTCTCAATTCGTCTGTACGCCAACATGTTCGGCAAGGAGCAGGTCACGATGGCGCTGATTACCGCGCTGGCGATGCCTCTCTTCAAGGCGACCTTCATTCCTTTGCCGATCCAGTTCCCCGTGATACTGCTCGGGCTACTGGTGGCGTTCGTGCAGGCGTTCGTGTTTTCAATCCTGACGCTGATTTACCTATCGCTGGCGACGGAGCATCACGAGGAACATCACGCGGAACATGCGCATGCGCACTGAGACGCTTTCCTCTGCTACAGAGGAGCCGCCGCAGGGAGTTGCGGCAATACACTAAGCAAGGAGGAACACTATGGAAGTAGGTACTGGGCTTTATCTGATGGGACTGGCGTTGGCTGTTGGCTTGGGCTTGCCGCTGGCAGTGATTGGCGCAGGTCTGGGTCAAGGGCGCGCGGTCGCAGGCGCGATGGAAGGGATGGCGCGACAACCCGAAATGGCAGGGCGCATCCAGACGGGTATGATTATCGGTCTGGCGTTCATCGAGTCGCTCGTGCTGTTCTCGTTCGTCATCTTCTTCCTGCTGCAAGGTCGCTTGCCGACCGTCGGCGGGCAGTAAACGAGGCGTCGGGAGGGGCAGTCCGCCTCTCCCGCAGGAGGTTCACGAACAATGCTCCAACTGTACCTGTATCTACCGAACCTGCTCGGCGCGGCGGAAGGCGGCAAGGGCGGCGGACTGCTCGAGCTGCTCGGAATCGACTTCAACATCCTGATTATTCAGCTGGTCGGCTTCCTCGTGCTGCTGTGGTTCATGACCCGCTATTTCTGGAAGCCGATTAACGCGATGTTGGAGGCGCGCCGCCAAGACATCAACGCGACCTACGACAAGATCGAAGCCGACCGACGCGCGATGGAGCAGCTGCGCACGGAATACGAGGCGCGCTTGGCGCAGATTGAAGCGGAAGCGCGCGAGCGCATCCAGCAAGCCGTCGGCGAGGCGCAGCAACTGCGCGACCAAATCGTTGCCGACGCGCGCCGCCAAGCCGACGACATCGTCGCGCGCGCCCAAGAGCAGGCGAAACTGGAAGGCGAGAAACTGCGCAGCGAACTGCAGACCTATGTCGCCGACCTGACGCTTGCGGCGACCGAACGGCTGCTGCGCGAGGCGATGACCGACGAACGCCACCGCCGACTGGTACAAGAGTTTATCGAGACTGCGGAGGTGCGCTAAGATGGTAGACCTGCGTGTCGCCCGACGCTACGCCCGCGCCCTGTTCGAAGTCGCGCTGAAGCAGAACCAACTGCAAGCGACGGCGGACGACTTGCGCAACTTGCGCGGCATCATGCGCGAATCGGACGAACTGCGCGCCTTCTTCTACAGCCCGCTCATCCCGCGCGACCGCAAGCGCGACCGCCTGCGCGCAGCGTTCCGCGAGCGCGTCCAGCCCCACACGATGCGCACGCTGGAGCTACTCGTCGAAAAGCGACGCGAGAAGATGCTCGACGCCGTCTGCGACGAGTTCCAGAAACTCCAAGAGGCGCATCAGGGCATCGCGCGCGCACACATCCAGTCGGCGACGCCGCTCACCGAAGCCGAGCAGAACGCGCTTGTGCAGAAACTCCAACAAAGCACGGGCAAAACCATCATCCCGACCTTTGAGGTGAACCCCGAATTGATTGGCGGTGTGCGCGTGCGCATCGGCGACTATCAGATCGACGGCACGCTACGCGGCGCGTTAGACCGCTTGCGCGACCAGATTATGCTTGAAATCGAACGGCGCGGCGCACGCGCCACCTAAAAGCGAGGTGCGATTATGGCTATCCGACCCGAAGAGATTACCAGCATCTTAGCGAAGGAAATAGAGACCGCCGACGGTAAGCCGATTGCCGAGAGCGTCGGCACGATTCTGCAAGTCGGCGACGGCATCGCCCGTATCTATGGGCTGCCCGACGCGCAGATGGGCGAACTGCTGGAGTTCCCGCACGAAGTGATGGGCATGGTGCTGAACCTCGAAGAGGACAGCATCGGCGCGATCGTGCTTGGCTCCGACGAGGAACTTAAGGAGGGCGACCCCGTCAAGCGCACGGGGCGCATTGCCGAAGTGCCTGTCGGCAAGGCGCTTCTTGGGCGCGTGGTGGACGCGCTCGGACGACCCCTCGACGGCAAGGGACCCATCGTCGCCGACGAGTACCGCCGTATCGAGGTAATTGCGCCCGGCGTCATCACCCGACAGCCCGTCAAGCAGCCCCTGCAAACGGGCATCAAAGCCATCGACGCGATGATTCCCATCGGGCGCGGGCAACGCGAACTCATCATCGGCGACCGCTCCACAGGCAAGACCGCCATCATCCTCGACACCATCATCAACCAGAAATACACGCACGAGACTGAAGGCGAGAAGCCTGTGTATTGCATCTATGTCGCAGTTGGGCAGAAGATGGCGGCGATTGCCCGCTTCATCGACACGCTGGAGCGCTACGGCGCGATGCAATACACGACGGTCGTGGTGGCGTCCGCAAGCGACCCGAACAGTTTGCAGTATCTTGCGCCTTACGCGGGCTGCGCGATGGGCGAATACTTCCGCGACAACGGCATGGACGCGCTGGTGGTGTACGACGACCTGTCGAAGCACGCACAGGCGTACCGCGCGGTGTCGCTGCTGCTGCGCCGACCGCCTGGACGCGAGGCGTATCCTGGCGATGTGTTCTACCTGCACTCGCGCCTGCTGGAGCGCGCGGCGAAGATGTCCGACGAGTACGGCGGCGGCTCGCTGACCGCGCTGCCCATCATCGAAACGCAAGCGGGCGATGTGTCCGCGTACATCCCCACGAATGTTATCTCCATCACCGACGGGCAGATTTACCTTGAGCCGAGCCTGTTCTACGCGGGTATCCGCCCCGCGATTAATGTAGGTATCTCGGTTAGCCGCGTCGGGGGCGACGCACAAATCCGCGCCATGAAGCAGGTTGCAGGACGCCTGCGACTGGACATGGCGCAGTTCCGCGAGGTGCAGGCGTTCGCACAGTTCGCGTCGGACTTAGACCGCGCCACCCAGTTGCAGCTGGCGCGCGGGCTGCGCCTGCAGGAGGTGCTCAAGCAGCCGCAGTTCACCCCGATGCCCGTCGAGGAGCAGGTGATGATTATCTTCGCGGGCACGCAAGGCTACCTGGACGACATCCCCGTCGAGAAGGTGCGCGCCTTCGAAGAGGGCTTCCACCCGTTTATGCGCGAGAAGTATCCTGAGTTGGGCGAGAAAATCCGCCGCGAGAAGAAACTCGACGAGGATACCGAACGCACGCTGCGTCATGCAGTTGAGGCGTACAAGCAACAGTTCCTGAAGGAGCAGGGTCTGGCATGAGGACGCTACGCGGGATGCGCGCGCGGATTCGCGCCGCAAAGAGCATCCAGCAGATCACGCGGGCGATGAAGTTGGTCTCGGCGGCACGCCTGCGTCGGGCGCAAGACCGCGTGCTGGCGGCGCGCCCCTACGCCCAGCGCATGCACGAGGTGCTGCAGGAACTCGGACGCGCAGGCGACCTGCCCGACCATCCCCTGCTGCAGAAACGCGAGCCGCGCACCGTTGGATTCGTGCTGGCGACCTCCGATCGCGGACTATGCGGCTCGTACAACATGAACCTCATCCGCGCCCAGCAGAACGCCATCCGTGAGATGGGGCTAAGCCCAGAGCAGGTGCAGCTCATCTGCGTCGGGCGACGCGGGTATCAGTTTTTCAGCAAGCGCGGCTACCCGATTGCGCTCTACCGCTCGATGCCCACTTCGGGCGCGGGGCTGGAAGACGCGCGCGCCGTCGCCGACGCCGTGCAGCAGATGTTCGTCAGCGGCGCGTTAGACCGTGTCTACCTGATTTACTCACAGTTTATTAATCCCGTGACGCAGCGTCCGACGGTGTTGCCGCTGCTGCCCATCGAGCCGCCTGCAGGCGAGAACGACGGCACGCGCTACGACTTCGTGTTCGAACCGTCTGCAGAGGAGTTGCTGGCGCGCTTGCTGCCCCGCTACTTGCTGACCCAAGTGCTGCAGGCGCTGTTGGAAGCCAGCGCGAGCGAACACGGCGCACGCATGACCGCCATGTCGATGGCGAGCGACAACGCGGGCAAGATGATCCAGGAGCTGACGCTGACGATGAACCGCCTGCGTCAAGCCGCCATCACCAAAGAAATTGCCGAGGTGGTCGGCGGCGCAGAGGCACTCAAGGGCTAACGACGCGCCCGTGTCAGGTATCCTCATGCGGCAATGTTCGAGAGCCTGACTGACAAGCTGCAGGGGATATTCGCGCGCATTCGGGGCGCGAGCCGCCTGGACGAGAAGACCGTCGACGAGGTGCTGCGCGAGATTCGGCTCGCCCTGCTGGAAGCAGATGTGAACTTCCGCGTGGTGAAAGACTTTATCGCGCGAATCCGCGAACAGGCGATCGGCGAGGAAGTCCTCAAGAGCCTCACCCCCGACCAGCAGGTGATTCGCATCGTGCGCGACGAATTGATCGCGTTGTTGGGGGGCGAGGCGGAGCCGATACGCTGGGCAGCACGCCCGCCGACGGTGTTTATGCTCTGCGGCTTGCAAGGCTCGGGCAAGACGACGACTTGCACGAAGCTCGCACGCTGGGCGAAATCGCAGGGGCGCAACCCGCTGCTGGCGGCGTGCGACCTGCAACGCCCCGCCGCTATTAAACAGCTGGAGGTGCTGGGGCAACAGGTTGGCGTGCCCGCGTTCACCCCGCAGCAAGCGGGAACCCAAGACCCCGTGAGTACCGCACAGCGCGCACTGGACTACGCCCGCACGCACGGCTACGATGTGCTGATTGTGGACACGGCGGGACGCCTACAGGTAGACGAGCCGCTGATGGACGAGTTGCAACGGATGCACGCCGCGCTGCAGCCCCACGAAGTGCTGCTGGTGGTAGACGCCACCACGGGGCAAGAGGCGGTTAATGTCGCGAAAGCGTTCCACGAGCGGCTGGAACTGACGGGCGTCATTATGAGCAAGATGGACGGCGACGCGCGCGGCGGCGCGACGCTCTCGGTCAAGGCGGTCGTCGGCAAGCCCGTGCGCTTTATCGGCATCGGCGAACGCACCGACGCCCTCGAACCGTTCTACCCCGACCGAGTCGCCAGCCGTATCCTCGGCATGGGCGATGTGCTCTCGCTCATCGAGCGCGTCGAGCAAACCATGCAGGAGGAAGAGGCGAGACGGCTGGAGAAAAAGATGCGCGACGCCAGCTTCGACTTCGAAGACATGCTCGCGCAGATGCAACAAATCCGCCGCATGGGTCCGTTCGAGCAGTTGCTCCAGTTGCTGCCAGGCTTTAGTCAGATCAAAAGTCAGATAGGCGATATGCCGATTGATGACCGTGCGCTCAAGCGTGCAGAAGCGATTATCCTCTCGATGACCCCGCAGGAGCGACGCCATCCCGAAATCATTAACTACAGTCGCAAGGTGCGCATCGCCAAGGGCAGCGGCGTGAAGCTGGAAGAGGTCAGCGCGCTGGTGAACCAGCTGTTTGAGATGCGCAAGCTGATGAAGCAGATGACCAAGTTCCAGCAGCGCATGCAGAAGCGCAAGTGGTCGCCGTTCGGCAAGCGGCGGTAGCTATTCCAGCGATTCAGCATCCAGCGCGGCGGCGGTCAGCAGCGCGGGGTCGGGCAGCGCGTCTTCCAGAATCTCGCTGGCGCGTGTGAGCGGGTTGCGCCGCACACGCAGGCAACGGTCGGCAGCCTCGTTAATCTCCTCAAAGTGCGAGATGACCAAGATTTGGTCGAACCATGTGCGCAGGTTGTTCAGCAGTTCCATCACGCTTTGGCGGCGTTCGGCGTCCAGCGAGGCGAACACCTCGTCGAGAATCAGCAGCGAGAGGGGCTGCCCCGCGCGTTCAGTGATTAGGCGTGCGAGCGCAAGGCGCAAACTCAGGTTCACGATGTCCTCCTCGCCACCTGAGATGACCGCCTTTCGATGCCCCTCGTCCAGCAGAGTGAAGCGGTACTCCTCGTCGATTTCGAGTTCGGAGTAGCGCCCGTTGGTGAGCGCGGTAAGGAACTCGGTAGCGAGCGCGGCGAGGGTGGGGCGCAAGCGCGTGTTCAGGTCGGTGCGGAAGTCCTGCATCGCTTTGCGCAGCAGACTGTGCATGCGCAGTTGGTGTTCCTGCTCGCGCAGGGCGCGCTGGAGTTCGAGCAGGCGTTCGAGTTGGGCGCGGAGTTGGTCGCGCAGGGCGGTTTGGCTGGCATATTCGGCTTGGCGGGCGGCGAGGCTGCGCTCCAAGGCGTTCACCTTGGCTTCTGCCTGCTGGTACGCCACTTCCGCCTGCTGGTACGCCGCTTCCGAATAGTCTAACTGAGCCACCTGCGCCTCCAGTTGCTCTAAGCGCGTGGTAATCTCCTGCAGGGCGGCTTTTGCCTCTTCGATTTGGGCGCGCAGGGCGTCCCGCTGCTGGATAACGGGGACGAGCTGCAGGCTCTCCTCATAGAGGGGGCGCAGGCGTTCGGTCTCCTCGCGCAGGGCATAGTGGCGCGCGGGGTCATAGCCTTGCGGTAGGCGCGCGATTTCGGTCTGCACCCGCTGCGCCTCGCGTTCGGTCTGCTGGAGTTCGCGCTCGAGGGCGGGCAGGCGGCGCAGCTCGACTTCCAGCGTATGCGCCTGTTGCAGGTCGGGCTGGAGCGCGTCCAGCTCGGCTTGCACGGACTGCTCCTCCTGCGGGTCGTAGACGGGGATTCGGGCGAGCTGGCGTTGCAGGTCGCGCTGTTGGCGTTCTAAGGCGTCTGCCTGGCGCAGTTCGGTCTCCAGCTGGCGCAGGTTCGCTTGCAGTTCGGCAAGTTGCTGCTGGGCATTATCGCGCGCCTGCTGTTGCTGGGCGAGTTGTTCGCGCAGGGCGCGCGCCTCTGTCGGTTCCTGCTGGAGCGCGTTCAGTTGTTGGCGCAGGGCGCGCAGCTGGCGTTCGGTCGCGCGCGCCTCCTGCTGCGCGTTTGCCAGCACTCTGTGATAGGCGTCGCCGAGCGGTTGCCCGCAGGTGGGGCACTCGCTCGCTTCACCCAGTGATTCGAGTTGCTGCACGCGCGCGCGTTGCTGCTGCAGAGTCGCCTGCAGGCTGCGCTGTTCGGCTTCTATCTCCGCGCGTTGCTGGTTCCACGCTTGGAGTACGCGCTGCAGTTCGGCTTCGGTCTCGGCGCAGGCGCGCAGGTGTGCTTGGAGCGCGGCGTCGGCTTGCTTGGATTCGCGTGCGAGCGCGTCGCGCCTACGCGCCTTCGCCTGCAGGTCTTGCAGCTGCGCCTGGACGGCTTGCAGTTGCGCCTCGATTCGGGCGCGCTGGGCGACTTGCTGGGCAATCTGGCGGAGCTGCTCGAGGCGTTGACTCAGTTCGGCGGCGCGTTGGCGTTGGGGCAAGAGAGCGTGCAGTTGCGCCTGCTTCTGCTGGAGTTCGTCGCGTTCGGCGTGGAGTTGAGCGCGTCGCTCGGCGAGTGCATCCAGCCGCGCCTGCAGCTGGGCGCGCTGTTGCGCCGCCTGCGCGAGTTGCTCCATCGCGTCCAGCTCGCGGGCGAGCTGGCGGTAGCGGTCAGCGTCAGGCTTGATGGCTTTGTAGCGCTCGCACGCCGCCTTGAGTTGCTCCCAGTGGACGCGCAGCTCCTCGATGCGCCGCTGTGCGTGCTGGCAGTCGTTTTGCAGAAGGCTGTGCTGGTGCTGCAGGCTCTGATACTGCTCGCGCAGAGCGGCTTGGGCGTCGTAGTGGGCGCGTGCGGCGTCGCGCGCGGCGACAGCTTGCTCCAAGGCGGCTTGCTCCGCGCGCAGTGCGCTCTCGGTCTCCTGCAGGGCGCACTCCACCGCCTGCAGTTGCTCTTGCAGCGCGCGGGGGTCGCCGACGCCATAGCGCAGCCCTTCCACCGACGCTTTGAGTTCGCGCTCTGCTTTCGCGATTGCCTCTGCCGCCTCGCCGACGCGCTCGTAGCCGAGCATCTTGCTGATTTCCTCGCGTCGCTTCTGGGGCGTGTAGCCGAGAAACTCCAGCTCCTTCTGGCGCGCGCAGAAGCTGGTCTGAAACTGCAGATGGTTCATGCCGAGCAGCTGCTCCACCTGTCGGTTAACGGGGTTCGCGCCGCGCGCGAGGGAGAGCCATGCGCCGTCGGGGTTGAGTTGCGCGAGGTCAGCTTCGGTAGGCGTGCGCTTGACTCGATAGCGGCGATTGCCGAGTTCGAACTCCAGTTGCACACGCACCTTCGCGCCGCCTTGCGACCAGAGGAATCGGAGGGTGTCTACCCCCTCGCGGAGGGCGCGTGCGCCGTACAGCGCCCACAGAATCGCTTCCAGCAGGGTGGTCTTGCCCGCGCCGTTCGCGCCCACAATCGCCGTAACGCCCGACTCAAAGGCTACCTGCGCGTGGGCGTACTGGCGGAAGTTCTCCAGCTCCAGCGCAATCAGGCGCATCGCTCACCGCTTATCGGTCTTGGGCGTTTGAACCTTCACATCCTCTTCGGTTCCCCAGTTAGGCTCTGGCACATACATCGTGAAGGCGGTTATGGGGGTCAGCTCGCGTTTGACTCCGTCGATACTGGCGGTTCCCGTGCCTTGCATGGTGAACGCGCCAATGCCCTTGAAGTCGACGCGCACATCGCGTAGCACTGCCCGCACCGAGTCGTACTTGCCCTCGATGCGCACGGTGCCCTGTCCCATGTAGACCTTCAGTCGCTCGCTCAGCGGGGGCTTGATGCGCACGCCGCGCGGCAGCTCTTTCACTTCTTGGAAGCCCTCGATCTGTACCTTGCCTTGCACGGTGTTGATGACGAGGTAGCCGCGCCCGCGAAAGACCAGCGCGCCCTCGCCCCGCGAGAAAAAGTTGATTTGCCTGCCCTCGGCGATGAAAACGCCAGGCTTCGGCGGTTCAGGCTTCTGGGTTTTTTGTTGCGCCTGCTCTCGTTTCGGCGGCTCCTGCTTAGGAGCGTTTGATTGTTGTGCAGTCCCTCCGACCAGCACAGCGAACGCCGTAATCAGCGCGATCAGTTTTCTCATGGCGGATAACTCCGTGCGTTATTATACCAATCGCAAGGGCAGAGTTTACAATTGCCCCCCCTCCTTTAGGTTCCCCCCGCTGACGCGAGGGGAACCAAGCCCATCGGTTCCCCCTGCTCGCAGGGGGAACCTTAAGGAGGGGGTCTTCAATCTCGCTTGTTTTCATAAACTTTGCCCACGCGATTGGTATTATACCCTGCCTCGTGGAAGTGGATGTTCGATTCGCTTGGTGGAATCCCCCGTGCGTAAACACACCTCGCCACACACGCTCTTTCCGCCGTCTATGGCGACGATGTGTCGTAAACAAGCGAGGGGCGCGTTGGCGCGCCCTCTCACTCGTTACTGTCCTGCTTGCTCCGCTGCTCTGCCGCCGCCGCGCTGGTCCTTGGGCTTTACAGGACCTTCGTAGTAATAGCCACCTTCGGACTTCTCATCCGACTCCCGAGGTCCGCAGCCCACAGCCAGCCCTGCAATCATACAGAGCGCGGCCAAGTATAGCCACCAGCGTCGCATCGTGCTACTCCGCCGTGTAAGTGTAGTACTTCATGACCACGACGGGCTGCCCACCGCAGTTTGTGTCCAGGTAGTAGCGCTCGGAGTTGCGCGGGATGAACTTGGAGTGCCCATCCAAGAAGGTGAAGTTGCTCCCGTCTTGGTGGATGTAGCGGCTCTCACAGCCAATCGAGGTCCAGACCACCAGGCCACCGACATTCGAGAGCGCACTAATTCCATCACCTGTCAGGATGGTCTCCGCGGGACGGCGGATTTGAGCCAAGTAGACCACGACATTGCGCGTCGGGTCTGGGCGGCTTAGGAAAGACCCTGGGAAGTAATAGCACGGATCCTGGCGTGTCCCCGCGCACCTCCCGAGTTGCCGCGCCTCGCAGTGGTCTCGCCCGTAAGTCGCAGGCGCCATGTGGAAGACCGACGCATAGTAAGCATAGGCTTCGATCAAGTTGTTTATCGCGGGGCGATAGAAAGTCGGCACATCGTTGGGGTAGCAGTCAGGCTCTGCCGCGGCGCGCAGGTAGCGGTCTCCCGACCACGAAGGGCAGGCGTACAGCCCTTTCGGACGCGCACCCTCAATGTATAGCTGCCCTGCAGGCGGGCGGTTCACTTCGGTTTTGGTGTACGGCTGCAGCTGACCCACCCAGAAGCGCTCCCAGAGCGGTTGCCCGACATACGCGCCTCCAGAGATGTACCACGGCACAATCGCCTCGTCGTAGTCCTGCGCATACATCTGAATCGCAGTCCCCGTCTGGCGACTGTTGGAAAGACACTGGGTCTTGCGCGCGCTCTCGCGCGCCTGCGCAAACACAGGGAACAGAATCGCCGCTAAAATGGCGATAATCGCAATGACAACTAACAGCTCAATCAGCGTAAAGCCTCGACGGTTCCTCATAGATGAGCCTCCTCTGTGAAAGTATGACCTTCATTATACCCCAAATTCCCCAGTTGTCAAGGGCTGCCGATGCTCCTTATGGGAAATCTGGGGCGATTCTCATCTGCTCTTCATCCTGCGCCGATACATCGCGCTGTGCGTCTTGCGCGCGGCGGCGACCATCTCTGGGTACGGCGCGTCCGTAATCGTCACGAAACCGATGTTGTAGTTCTCGCCGTCCAGCGCACGCCCTGTGAGGGGCTGATCCATGTATTGGAACCAGTGGCAGCCCACAAACAGCGGGTGGTCTAACACGCTGTTGACATAGGTCTCGTACAGGCGGGCGCGTTCGCGCTGGTTCGGCGCGGCGACCAGCCCCGTGTGGAACATCCCTCGATCGAGCGCGCCGAAGTGGAACTCGCCGATAATCACGGGCTTGTCCAGCGGCACGAGGAAGCTGTACGCGCCGTGATCGAGTTTGGGCGCGTAGATGTTGAAGCTCAGCACCTCGCACAGCTCGGCGGCAGCGATAACGGCGTCCAGCGAGTACCATGCGAATCGGCAGCCCAAGTAGAGGTGGTTCGGCGCGAGTTCGCGCAGGATGGCGCGGATGGTCTGAAAGTATTGGCGTGCGAAGGCACGCACGAACGCGCTAAAGTCCTGCTGGCGGGCGCGCGTGGCGGCGGGCGGGAGCGACACAGGCGGGCGCAGCGCGTCCCAGCTGGGGTAGTTTGCGCCCCACGCCTCGTTGAGCCGTTCAATCGCGCCGTACTTGGCGCGCAGCTGCTCCAGAAAGGCGCGTTTGGCGGGCGATTCGTCGGCGTGCAGGCTCAACGCGCCGTATGCCAGCCCGTAGCGTCCGCCGTCCTCGCCCTGCCCTGCCCAGCTCAGCTCGTTGTCCACGAAAAAGCCGAGGCACCACGGGTCGTCCTTGACGCGCTGGGCGACGGGTTCAATCCCTGCGCGGGCGTTGACGGCGAACTGCGGGTCGAACGGGTCGTGCATCTTGCCCCAGTAGTCGCTGCCGCTGGGCACGCGCTTATGCTCGCCCCACACGCCCGCCGTTGCCACATACGGGATGCGCCCGTTGCGATGCCACTCCCACAGCGACCAGTTCGCGATGGTGTTGAACCCCCACGAGCGCAGGCGTCTAAGGGTCTGCTCGCGCCACTGGGCGGGGTAGTCCGCGCCGTACTTGCGCTCCAAGTTCGCCGCGTAGAAGTTGAAGGTCTTGCCCTCCTTGAGGGGACCCATCAGCGCGGTCGCGTGCCCGTAGTGTTTGGCGAGCGGGTCGCCCTCGCGCGGCAGCCAGCGGAACATATATTCGCGCCCCGTGATGAAGGTCGCGTCGCCGTAGTTGACGCAGTTGAAGCCTGTCGAGAAGAAGAGCCTGCCGTTGGGCGCGACGAGCCACCAGCGGTCGCCGACTTTCTCGGTACGGAAGTAGCCTGTGGCTTTCAGTTGCGGTCCCGTTCTCCACGCGCCGTACTCGTCGAAGTCTTCGGGGGCGGGCAGGCGTTCCAGCTCGCGCAGTTCCAGCGTGCGCGTGCGGCGCAGGTGGCTCAGGCTGCGGATCTTGCCCTGCCAGGTGTCGCGGGCGTATTGCCCGAACTCGTCGACGATGCCCTCCAGCGACTCGTCGCCTTCGAGCAGGCGGATGTTGTCGACGATCAGCGTGCGGGGCTTGTTGCCGCGCCACAGAAAGATTTGGAACGCAACGATATGCTCCAGTCGGATATTGCCCGCGTTGACGACGCCGATTCGCGTGAGGTCTTTGCCGAGTGGGGGTAGCCCGCGCATGCCGTAGTCCATCGGGTTGCGCCCCAGCGGGAACACGAACCGCATGCGCGTGCGTGGCTGGATTGTATAGGTTCCTTGGCGGCAGTGGTGTACGCCGTCAGCGCGCGGGTCATCGTCCACGCGCACGCCGAACTGCACAGGCTCGCGCATCGGGTTATACAGATCGAACGCCAGCCCCGCGTAGCCGCGCCAGTCCCACGGGCTGGGCGCGCGGAACATCAGGTTCGGCCAGTCGCGGTCGGGTAGGTACTCCACCTGCAGGGCGCGTTTGCCGTGCGTTGCGCCGCGCGCAGTCAGGCGCAGGCGCGTATGGTTCGCCGTCGCCGCCGCCAACTCGCCCTCATGTTCGAAGGAGAACAGAAGCCTCATCACGGGCTTCAGGTTCGTGCAAGGGTGTAGGATTCCTCTGTCTTAGAACCCCAGCGGCAGCCCGCCGCCGAGACTGCGAATTAGTTCCGTGCCCTGCGCGCCGATGGCGAAATACTTGCGGATGCCGTACTGCTCGCACACGCGGGTCAGCTCCTCGTCGGCGCGGGCGAACCGCGCGTCCAACTCGCTTTGCACAGAACCCAACATGCTCGTCAGCCCGCTCAGGTCGTTCTCAATGAGGCTCTTTTCAATCTGCGAGATGCTCGTGACATACTCGCTTAGCCCTGCGAAGTAGGCGTCGGCGAGCGTCTGGCACTCTGGCGGCGGGGGCACGCTCTTGAAGTATCGGATGAGTTCCGCCCATTCGCGTTGGCGTTGTTGGTAGCTCTGGCGCAGTTTCTCGCGTTCGCGCTCGTAGTCCGCCTCTGCCTTGTCGAAATCGCCTTGTGCGACACCGCTCAACGCCGCGGCGCGCGCGACCATCGCCTGCACCAGCATGCTCATCACAGGGGCGACATTGCGCTCCATCCGACGGCGCTGCTCTTCGGTACGGCGCAGATGCTCCAGCCAGTCCACCACATGCTTAGGCGGTGGCTTGGGCGATTCCGCCTCCAGCACGCTGGGGGCTTCTATCTTGGGCGGCTGCGCCTCCAGCACACTGGGCGCTTCCACTTTCGGTGCTTGGGCTTCCAGCACGCTGGGCGCTTCGAGCTTTTGCACCTTCGCGCGTGTGATCAGCCCCGACTGCGTGCCCACCACGAATGCGATTGCCATCAGCAGTAGCACGCCGACGCCGATTGCCCACCACTTCGCTTTAGACGCGCTGCGCGTAGCAGACGCGCCAGCAGGCGCAGCCGCCGTGCCACTAAGTGGACGCCCACACCCCGCACAAAACCGCGCGTTCTCAGGAATCGTCGCCCCGCAATAAGTGCATTTCATCGTCTTGTTCCCCTGTCACTTTAGAGTATACCTGTGCGAAAAAGTTCCACTATGCGTCGCCCTCCAGCAGCCACTCGCGGCTGAAGCGCGCCCACTTGATGGCGCTGCGCTTGGGTCTGCCCTGCTCGTCGCGGGGGAGGTCGTCGCGCTCCAGCGCGTAGCTGTAGGTCACATGAACCGTCCCGTCGCGCGCCTGAATCGCGCAAGGATAGGCGTAGCGTCCACGCCCTGGTGCGTCGCGTTCCAAGTAGCGGGCGACGCGCCATGTGCGCCCCTCGTCTTCCGAGAGCCAGACGGCAAGTTGATGGCGTCCCTGCTCGGTATCGTTGCCGATAAGCAGCCACTCGCCTGTGCGCAAGGCGAGCGCGGCGACGCTGGAACCAGGGTTGGGCAGGTCGGTCTTCTCGGCTTCTGTCCAGGTCTCGCCGTTGTCGCGCGAGTAGGCGACGAACACGCGATTGGGGGGCGGTCCATTGTCGCGCATGTAGGCGACGAGCGTGCCGTCGCGTCGGCGCATCAGGCTGGGCTGCACCGCGCCCGCGCCGAGAATTGGGCTACTGACGCGCCACTGCTCGCCCGAATCGTCGCTGATAGCCACCAGCGAGAAGCTGAACCCGTCGGAGTAGAGGGGCAAGTAAATGCGCTCGCCCTCAATCAGCGGGGGGATGCGCGTCATCCAGCCGAGCCGGCGCGAGAGTTCGTCGCGGGCGTGCTGGCGCACCGTCTGCAGGTAGACCTCCAGGCGCGGGCGCAGCGCGGCGGGCAGCGACGCGCCTTGCGCCTCCAGCCGCTTCAGCCAGCTCTCTACCTGCTCTATGAACCGCGCGTCGGGCGAGATATGCAACACCTCGCCGAATGTCCAGCGCGGCGCAAGCGCACGCTGGTAATCTGTACTAATCCGATACTTCAGCAGCGAGCCTTCCCAGCGGTGGTTCAGCACCGTAATCCATACCAGCCACAGCCGTCGCCGCGCGTCAATAAACAGCACGGGATTGCAGTCGGGGTAGTCAGGCGTATCCGCCATCACAAACGGCTGGCTCCAGCGGGTTGCGCCCCTACGCCGCCGCGCGCCCAAGATTCGCACATCGTCCGCCGTGCGCTCCCCTGATCCACTGAACCAGCACGCCAGCAGGTCGCCGTTCGGGCACTCCACAAGGCTGGAGGCGTGATTGTGCCAGCCATCGAGCGGGAAAATCAGTTGCGTCTCGAACACGGCACGCGATTCGCGCCCGTAGGCAATCCTCCTGCAGGTACACTATCGGCGTTATGCGAGTCGGAGTCGTCGGTTGTGGGAACATTAGCCCCGTGTATCTGCGCGTCGCGCAGCGGTTCCCTGAGATTGAGGTGGTAGCCGTTGCCGATGTGCGCTCGGAGTTAGCTCAGGAGCGCGCTGAGCAGTTCGGCATTCCGCAAGTGCTGGAAGTGGACGCGCTGCTCAATCACCCCGATATCGAAGTGGTGCTGAACCTCACGCCTCCTAAGGCGCACGCGCCCATCAACAAGGCGGCGCTGGAGGCGGGCAAGCATGTCTACTGCGAGAAGCCGTTCGCTGTCAGCCGCGCGGAGGCACTCGAGGTGCTGACGCTGGCGCAGCAGAAGGGGCTCTACATCGGCTGTGCACCCGACACCGTGCTGGGCGCGGGCATCCAGACCTGCTTGCAGCTCATCCGCGAGGGCGCGATTGGCGAACCTGTCGGCGCAAGCGCGTTCATGCTCTGCCCTGGGCACGAACATTGGCACCCGAACCCGGAGTTTTTCTACCAGGTCGGCGGCGGACCGATGCTCGATATGGGTCCGTACTACATCACGGCACTGGTCACGCTGCTGGGCGCGGCGCGGCGCGTGGCAGGGATGAGCCGCATCACGCGCCCCATACGCACCATCACCAGCGAACCCAAGCGGGGACAGCAGATTACAGTGGAGACGCCGACGCACATCACAGGCGCGATCGAATTCGAAAACGGCGCGATTGCAACAGTGATTATGTCGTTCGATGTGTGGGCGCACCGGCTTCCTTGCATCGAGATTTACGGCACGGAGGGCACGCTTGGCGTACCTGACCCGAACGGGTTTGGCGGTCCCGTGTTATTGCGCAGGGCGGGCGAGTCGGAATGGCGCGAGATGCCGCTTACCCACCCCTACGCAGAGCAGTACCGCAGTCTGGGGCTGGCGGAGATGATTCGCGCGATTCAGGAAGGGCGTCCGAACCGCCTGAACGGGCAGTTGGCGTCCCATGTGCTGGACATTATGCTCACCTTCAACGACTCGTCCGTGTCGGGGGCGCACCTCACGGTAGAGAGCGCCTGTACCCCGCCTGCGCCGATGCCTATAGAGGGGCTTTAGCGTTCCGCACTCGCGGGGCAGGTCTTGTGCCTGCCCCGCAAGCGTAAACGGGAGGCTACGGCACGGGCTGCGCCGCCACGACACGCTCGAACACAAACGCGCCGTCGCGGTAGTCCACGCGCACGGTGTCGCCGTCCGCAAACTCGCGGGCAAGCAGTCGCTGCGCCAGCGGGTTTAGCACCTCGCGCTCGATCGTCCGACGCAACGGGCGCGCCCCCAACTGCGGGTCGTAGCCCCGAACCGCCAGTTCCTGCTTCGCCTCCTCGGTCAGCTCCAGCGTAATCTTGCGCTCGTCCAGACGCTTCTGGATGTAGCGCAGCTGCAAGTCCACGATGCGCTTGATCTGCAGGATGTCCAACGGGTTGAACATGATGATCTCGTCGATGCGGTTCAGGAACTCTGGGCGGAAGTGCGCCCGTACCGCTTGCATAATCTGCTCGCGGATTTCGTCCTTGTTGAACTCGGTCATCTCCTGATACAGCACCGAGCCGATGTTGCTGGTCATTATCACCAGCGTGTTGCGGAAGTCAACCGTATGCCCTTGTCCGTCGGTGAGGCGTCCGTCATCCAGCAGTTGCAGCAGCACATTGAAGACCTCTGGGTGCGCCTTCTCGACCTCATCGAACAGGATGACGCTGTAGGGGCGTCGGCGGATGGCTTCGGTGAGCTGCCCGCCCTCTTCGTAGCCGACATAGCCTGGCGGCGCGCCGATCAGCCGCGCAACCGAGTGCCGCTCCATATACTCGCTCATGTCGATGCGCACCAGGTTGCGCTCGTCATCGAACAGGAACTCGGCGAGCGCCTTGGCTAACTCGGTCTTGCCGACGCCTGTCGGACCGAGGAAGATGAACGAGCCGATGGGTCGGTTGGGGTCGGATAGCCCCGCGCGCGAGCGGCGGATGGCGTTCGCAACCGCCGTAATCGCCTCGTCCTGCCCGACTACGCGCTGGTGCAGGCGTTCCTCGATGTGCAGCAGTTTCTCGCTCTCGGTCTCCTTGAGCCGCTGCACGGGGATGCCCGTCCACTTGGCGACCACTTCGGCGATGTCGTCAGCGTCTACTTCCTCCTTGAGAAGCTGCATTTCCTGTTGCACTTGGGCGAGTTGCTCCTGCAGGTTCTGGAGTTGCTTTTGCAGGTCAAGCAGCACGCCGTAGCGCAGTTCGGCGGCGCGCGCGAAATCGCCTGCGCGCTCGGCTTGCTGCTCTTCGAAGCGGGTCTGCTCGATGCGCTCTTTGGTCTCGCGGATACGGGTAATCAGCTCCTTCTCGCGTTGCCAGTGAGCGACCAGTCGGCTCTTTTCCTCGTTGAGGGCAGCCAGTTCGCGTTCCAGCCGCGCGATTTGCTCTTTGGCTTGCGGGTTTTCTTCCTCGCGGCGCAGCGCCTCGCGCTCAATCTCCAGTTGGCGGATCTTGCGGTCAATCTCGTCGATTTCGGTAGGCATGGAGTCGATCTCCATGCGCAGTTTCGCGGCAGCTTCGTCGATGAGGTCGATTGCTTTGTCGGGCAGGAATCGCTCGGTGATGTAGCGGCTGGAGAGTTTGGCGGCGGCGACAATCGCGCTGTCGCTGATGCGCACGCCGTGATGCACTTCGTAGCGCTCCTTCAGCCCGCGCAGGATGGCAATCGTATCTTCGATGCTCGGCTCGCCGACATAGACGGGCTGGAATCGGCGCTCAAGGGCGGGGTCTTTCTCGATATGCTTGCGGTACTCATCAAGGGTGGTCGCGCCGATGGTGCGCAGTTCGCCGCGCGCCAGCAGCGGCTTGAGCATATTCGCGGCGTCCATCGCGCCTTCCGCCGCGCCCGCGCCCACCAGCGTGTGAATCTCGTCGATGAACAGGATAACCTGTCCCTCCGCGCTGGTGACCTCCTTCAGCACAGCTTTAAGGCGCTCCTCGAACTCACCGCGATATTTTGCGCCTGCAATCAGCGCGCCGAGGTCTAATTGCACGATGCGCTTGTCCTTGAGCGTGTCGGGCACATCGCCCGTGGCAATCCGTTGCGCCAGCCCCTCTACGATGGCGGTCTTGCCGACGCCTGGCTCGCCGATTAGCACGGGGTTGTTCTTCGTGCGGCGGGATAGCACATGAATCACGCGCCGAATCTCCTCGTCGCGCCCAATCACGGGGTCGAGCTTGCCCTGTCGCGCCAGCAGAGTGAGGTCGCGCCCGTACTTTTCGAGTGCCTGATACTTCTCTTCGGGGTTCTGGTCGGTGATGCGCTGCCCGCCGCGAATGTCTTGTAGGGCGCGCAGGATGGCGTCGCGCGTGACGCCTTGCATGCGCAGGGCGCGTCCCGCCTCGCCCGCCGTGTCCGCCGCCAGCCCCAGCAGCAGGTGTTCCGTGCTGACATACTCGTCCTTGAGGCGCATCGCCTCGTCGAAGGCGGTATCCAGCGCGGTTTTTAGCCGCTGCGTAATCTGCGCGCCGACGGTGGACGCGCCCGACACCTGCGGGCGTCGCTGCAGGTCTTGCTCCATCGCGCTCTCAATCGTGCGGGGCAACGCGCCCAGTTTCTGCAGCAGCGACGGCACCACGCCCCCCTCCTGCCGCAACAACGCCAGCAGTAAGTGTTCGCAATCGATCGCAGGATGGCGGTACTGCTCCGAGAAGCGTTGCGCCTCGTACAGGGCTTCCTGCGCCTTAATCGTCAGCTTGTCAAACCGCATCGTCGTCCCTCCAAGTTGAGTGTTGTATTATCAAGTCGCTTGATACGCACTCTATAATACCCGATTCCCGCGCGGGGAGTTCCCCGCGCCTATAGCTTACTCCCACAAAAGTACGGACCGCAAAGCGGCTGCTCGTGGGTGTAGACCACCGTCCAGCGGCAGTCTTTGAGAGGAGTCAGGTACAAATCCACTGCTCCAGGCTCGAAATCACGGAGCACTTGCGCTTGGCAGACGAACGCAGGCAGGTCGCAAGTCTCGAAAAAGAGGGCGATAGGCTCCTTGTCGTCCTTGAGCAGCTGGTGAAGCGGCGGCAGTGGCTCTGTGCACTGAAGCGCGTCCCAGTCAAAGACTGCGACAAACCTACTGCCGCACCCCCTGCATCGATGGCGCCAGCGTGGGGGAATACGCGGAGGTAGGAAGCGCTGCCGCCAGCGCGCACGCAGCGCAACCGTTTCTGCCTCAGAGAGCGGGTCTATAGGTAACCGGTGACGGCGCAGGAACACCACTGCCTCCGCCAGTGAGCCGATGAACCCGAAATTTCGTGTTGACCCCACCTTACGGTTGCTGCCGGCTACTATCAAGAACGCGGGTTCGCAAGTCGCAGCGGCTTGGGCAATCAGGTCATAGCTTTTGAGCGTCCGCTTGCTGACGGGCAACCCATCGACGCAAAGACCCTTGTCGATGACGCCCACTGTTTGCCCTTGACACTGATGCGACCACTGGCAGGCTCGCTTGATAGCCTCGGCGTCGTCTTCCGCTTTCACAAAGAGCAGCACGACTGCGCCCTTTCTGCCTGGCGCAATCGCGTTGTCTGGCTTCCAGTTGACCGCTATCAGAACCCATCTGACCTGCCGCCAATCGTCCAGGTCGTAGGTCTGTTGCGTAGCCCCTGCAGACAAGCCATTCCGTGCATCCCACATCGTTCAAGCACGCCGCAATTCTACCTGACACAGAGTGGAGAAGGTATAATTCGCTTAGCGATGCCGATTATTGAGACCGTAGAGCAACTGGCGGAGTTTTTGGAGCAGAACGAGGAGTGGCGACGCAGGATCTATAGCATCCTCGTGCCGCGCGAACTGGCGCGCCTACCTGCGGAGTTCGACGAGTTCCGCACGGAGGTGCGCCGCGAGTTTGAATCCGTGCGCACGGAGATGCGCGAGGGCTTCGAGCAACTCCGTGCCGAGATGCGGGAGAACAGCGAGCGAATGGAACGGAAAATCCAAAGGAACACCGACGACATCGCTGAACTCAAGGGGATTTCACTGGAGCAGTATTACCGATTTGACCAACCGTTGCGGGAGGCGTAGCGAATGCGCACGGATTATATCCCCCAAGTGCTGCGCCTGTTGCAGGAGACCTACGCACGCCAGCAGGAGACCTTACAGACGGCGGCGACTTGGATTGCCGACGCGCTGGCAAGCGACGGCGTGCTGTATGTGTTCGGCGCGTCGCACGCAGGGATTATCACGGAAGAACTCACCTACCGCGCGGGTGGGCTGGTTCCTGTCAGCCCGATTTTCGTTCCGGGCTTGACCTGCGATGTGCGCCCGTTGCCGCTGACCTCCGCGCTGGAGCGCATCGACGGCTACGCGCTGGCAGCGGTGAAGCACATCCCGATTGGTGCAGGCGATGTGGTATTAGTGCATTCGGTGTCGGGGCGCAACGCCGCGCCTGTGGAGGTCGCGCTCTACGCCAAACAGCAAGGTGCGAAGGTGATTGCGCTCACCTCGCTGGACTACTCGCGGTCGGTCGCGCCGCGCTCTGGCACGGGCTATCGGCTGTTCGAGGTCGCCGACTTGGTGATTGACAACGGCGCGCCGCGCGGGGACGCCATCGTGCAACTAGAGGGCTTCCCGCAGCCTGTTGCGCCCGTTTCGACGGTGCTGGGCGCAGCGTTGGTGAACGCAATCGTCGCCGAAGTGTGCGCCATCCTGCTGGAACGCGGCATCACGCCCCCCGTCTTTATGTCCGCCAATCTCGACGGCGGCGACGCCCACAACGCGCGCCTGATGGAACGCTATCGGGGGAGGGTGTTGTATCTGTAGTCAGAAGCCGAATACACGATATACGCACTCCAGAACACAAGTTTGGTCGGCGTCTGTTATGCATCCCGATTACACCTGCGTCTAAGCGCGTTGCCGCGGCAAAGATATTCCGTCGTCGTCTAACCCTGCCGTTCGAAGGCAACCCTACACAATTTACTTGCCCTGCCGTTCTCGCTTCGAGTAGCTGAGCGGATCCGAAAACAGGTCGGCGTCTGCTACCTTTTCCAGACGCCCGCTCGGCAAGTGCAAGCGCCAGAGCGAGCGCGCCATCGTTGCGCTATTTTCCAAAAGTAAGAAATAGACATGGTTGTTTTTAGTGTCCGCACGCAAGCAGTCTACACGACCGCGAAATGATGTTCGCTGACTCTTTTGTCCGCTGCCCAACTCGACAGTCCAGACCTCACGCCAGTACTGATTGCCACCAGGAGCAACAATAGCGATTTGGTTCAAAGCAGGTAGCCAGACCGCTTCTGTACCTTCCGCAATTTTCCTACCCTTGATTTGCCCCTGTTGCAGCAAAGGGCGACTCTGCAACAGCCAAATCTCAGGCTCTTTTCCTCCTGCCGTGTCCGTTATAGGTCGGGCAGCCAGCGCGTGTTCACCCGATGGCGAAAAGCAAAAGACGTACCAATCCCCCCAACGCACGGGGAAATTTTGGAGGCGCTGGCGAGTTGTATCAACGGTGTGGTATCGCGCGGCGTACCAGTCCCAAACACTGCCGCCCATGCTGTAGGTAGTCAGTCGGGGTGTCCGCGCAAAGAGAATCGTAGACTTGTCGGGCAGAAAGCTCACAAATAGGTCCGCAACTCGTTCGCCATGAGTCAGTTGCTCGACCTTCCTATCGCGCAGGGTAATCGTGAACAGGTTCCAGCTACCCTTTGGGTTAGATGCTTCACGGCGCGCTTCAAAGACAACCGCGTCGCCGTTGGGCGTGAAGCGCGGATTCTTCTCCAACCAAGGCGAATTGGTGAGCCTCTGAACCTTCCGCGTCGATAGGTCGTACAGGTAGAGATCTGTACCGCCATCGCCTTTGGCTGTGAACACGATTAGATTAAGTTTAGGCTCTATATCGAAGCTAATGTCTCTCATCGCTTAGCCTCCTCAGGGGATGAGACATCCCCGAAGAATTGCAATCGCTAAAGCTTTTATGAGTATATCTCGCTGACCACGACAGAGAGCTGGATTTGGACTCCTGTTACAGTTTGTATTGAACAGGCAGTTGAAGAGATCTACA
This sequence comes from Synechococcus sp. RC10A2, assembly GCF_047502605.1. Taxonomy (NCBI): domain Bacteria; kingdom Bacillati; phylum Cyanobacteriota; class Cyanophyceae; order Synechococcales; family Synechococcaceae; genus Synechococcus; species Synechococcus sp. RC10A2. Next base: position 27,147 of record NZ_JANSHP010000042.1, on the reverse strand, counting down.
TCGCATCGCAAACAACCGCAGAAGCTTAATCGGTGCATCGATGGGCGGGAAAACAGGCGGGTCGGGGAACAGCACTGGAGGCACTTCTTCACACTCTCCACCCTCACAACCCCCATACCCCAGCGGCGGGCAGGCAGCCGTTTGCGTAGGCACAACCACTGGGCAGACGCACGACCGCGCAAGCGCGTTCTGCACTGCCAGCCCGTTGCTGTCCATCGGATAGTACGCGCTCGGCTCGCCACTCGCCGTCATCATCAGCAACTCACCGCCTGAATATAGTTTATTTTTTGACCTTGAAATCCGAGATAAGCTCTCTAACAAGTTGTTCTGCTTGCTCAATTTGCTTGGGGAAAAACTCAAAGGTATACAGCTGACTGTCTATAACGGTTATTATCGCTATGCCCATAAGCTCCTTGCCGCTCAAATTAAGCTCTATAGGAAAGATAGGAGTAGAGCTACTGAATTTACCCTCAATCATAAAGTCCACGCGATACGAAGCAACTGTACCAGGTATGTTCATCGGTCGCACCTGCAAATACAGATTGACATATTCACCTTGGCTTTCATCTAAGTCTAAGCCTTCGCAAAAACTTGTCTCCGCCTCAACCAATACACGATCCCACTCTTCAAGTACACTATCTATGGCACGCTTCGCAGGCAATCCTTCAGGTATGTCGTATCGCAATATTTTACCTATCTCTTCAGCAGATGCCCCGTGAAGAACCTCTCTGCCGACCAGTACATACCTGCGTCCTTGTTCATATACAATAATGCGAACGTCCGACTTTTTCCCGTCTTGTTCCCAGAACGTTCTCTCTTGAGCGATTCCTAAAAACAAGCCTATCCAGAAAAGAACCGACAGCCATATAACCTTCATCCTTTTCACCTCCTAGCGTAAATTGGGCTTATTTGAGCTTGGGTTTCTCGGGCTTGGGCAATTTGGGATGCTTCTTGCGCATATCGTCGTCGCACGAGTCATATTGCTTAATACCTGTATCCACACTCTTATTCCATTCGTCTTCCTTTTGAGTAGGGAGCGTTGGAAAAGGTTTCTTGAACTGAGCGTGGCAAGATGCAATACAACCAAAAAGTGCATTTCCAGCCTTTGAAATGCATAGCATATACAGCGTGTAGCAAATCGATGGCATAGTTGAATTCAAACAGTCTATATACTCTTGATTACAGTCTTTCATCAAGTCTTCACCCATCTCCGTACAAGCATCTAAGCACTCCTGGAAGGGATCTTTCTTTGGAGCAGGCTTTGGGGGCTTTGGAGCAGGCTTTGGGGGCTTTGGGTTTTGCTGGGTTGTTTGCAGAAATAACGCATAGGTAGGTAAATAGCCCCCACACTGATCCGATAATAGCACCCCGTCATCTTGTCTTAGATACTCTGGTCCAGGCTTGAGCAAACCAGCAGGAATATACACTGTATGCACCTCTACGCCAAACTGATCCTGACAATACATCCAGCCGCCGCCTGCGGTCCAGTCTGCCAACCAGTGCCCAGACAGCCACACATAATGCCCGAAAGTTCCCTCCACGTGGGTGTAAGCAATCACCGTCGGCGTCCTCAAGTAATCCTCCACGCTCGCCCAACTCCCGCCGTTCATCGGTCGGTTATACACCCGCATCGGCACACCGCCACAACCAATCCCACACACATACCGATACTCCTGCTCGTTCTGCATATCTCGTCTGTCCCGCTTCCACACACGCGCACCGTCGCTATTATACCCATACTCATACGCTGCCTGCACACCACCAGCCCCGTAATCGCGCTCTATCTTCACCAAACGACCCTCCTCATCATACCCAAACACACGCGCATAACCATTCGGCTGTTCCCAACGCGCCAAAGTGCCCTCAGGGTTCCACACAAAACTGTTCACCTCGCCCGTCCACTCATCCTGCACCGACGCCAACCGACCCGACACAGGGTCATACGCATACACATCCCGATGCGCCCCGTGCAACATATCGTTGCGCTCCACAGTATGCCGACTGCCGTCCAGATGATACTCATAAGACCGACTGTACCACACCTGACCCTCGCGCACTTCGCTCTCTAATCTACCCACAGGCGTGTAGGCATAAACCGTCTTATCGCCATTCGGATACTCCACACTCGTCTCCACGCGACCCAGCAAATCATAAACATACTCGTACCCAACCAGCAGACTATCATTCGTCGCACGCTTGTGCTCCACCCTCCACACAAAGCCCACCTGCGACGGATTATCCGCGCCGTAGTAAGTATACGCTACATAACTGCCGTTCGGATAGTCCTCCCGCTGCAACCGACCTGTGCCTGTCTCATAATGATACACCACCGCGCCCCGATAGTCACCCACCGTCTTCAGCCGACCCAGACCATCGAACGATTCAGAAGCCCGATTCGATGGGTCATAACCGAAAAATTCCACGAATTTCGCCCGCAAATCGGGCAGATACCCGCGCATGGTGCTGGCTTTGACCCCCAACTGCTGCGCCGCCTCCTCCCACGAGTAGCCCGCCAAGCGCAACTCTACGGCGGCGCGCAGGCACGGCGGCAGGCTCGCCAGGAACCGCTCGCCGTCGATGTCTCCCTGCACCTGCGGGGCGATGTCTACGCAGGCGACGCCTTCGGGCAGCGTCTCCAGCGCGAGGCAGAGGTGGCGCTGGGCATAGCGGTGGGCGTCGCAAGCGAGGGCGCGGAGTTTTTGGTAGCACCAGCGCAGGGCGTGGGCGGGTTCGGGGTGTTGCCACGGGTAGCGGCGGTGGTGGTCGTAGAAGGCGATTAGGCAGGTATGTGCGAGGTCGTCGGCAGACTGTGGGCAGGCGGTCAGTCGTTGTGCCTGCCGCTGCAGGTATTGCAGCCACTCCGTTTCGCGCCATTCCGAGAGAGGACGCTTCGTTGCGTCGGGCATCAGCGTTTTCCCCTATGGCAGGGTTCGAGGCGAGGATGGGGATTCCTGCTGGTTTCGCGCTGGATTTCCGTGAGTTTGGGACGCGCCTCTGCCCACCTCTGAAGAGCGCTACTAACATCCCGTCCGACGGGTATCTTTATAGGCATGGACGGCGAGCTGGTGTGGAAAGGCAATATGCTGTTTGAGGGCGCGTGCGACATTACGGGGCACAAGGTGCTGTTCGACGCGCACCCCCATTCAGGCGGCAACGACATCGCCGCCACGCCGATGGAACACTTGCTGCTGGCGATTGCAGCGTGCACGGCGATGGATGTCGTCACGATTTTGCGGAAGATGAAGCAGGAGCTGACCGCCTACCGCATCGAGATTCACGGCGAGCGACACCCCGAACACCCCCGCCGACTCACAGAGGTGACGATTACGCATTACCTGCAGGGCAACAACTTAGACCCGAAGGCGGTGGAGAAGGCAGTTCAGCTCTCGGACGAGAAATACTGTTCGGCGTCGGCGACGCTACGCATGCCGACGGAAGTGCGCACGGAGTTCGTGATCGAATGATGGGCGTGCGTTCGGACGACTGGCTCTACCGCACAGGCTGGGTGCTGGTGCGGGGCTTTGCGCGATTGGTGTGGCGGCTGGAGGTGCAGGGCGCGTCGAATGTGCCGCTGGAGGGTGGCGTGATTATCGCGCCGAACCACCTGAGCCTGCTGGATCCGCCGCTGATTGGTTGCGCCTGCCCGCGCGAGCTGCGGTATCTCGCAAAAGCCGAGCTGTTCCGCAACAGGCTATTCGCGCGGTTCATTCGTCGGCTGGGCGCGTTTCCTGTGGAGCGCGGCACGGCAGATGTGGGGGCGATTAAGACCGCGCTGCAGTTCCTGAAAGATGGGCGCGCGGTGATTATTTTTATCGAGGGCACGCGCGGCACGGGCGAGTGTCTGCTTCCGCCCACGCCAGGCGTGACGCTGCTTGCGCGTCAGTCAGGCGCGCCTGTGGTGCCGACGGCAATTGTCGGGAGTGAGCAGGCATGGCCGAAAGGCTCGAAGCTCCCCCACCGCGCGCAGGTCAAGGTCGCTTTCGGGACACCCGTGCGCTACCAGGAGCTGTTTGGCGCGCGCACCGACCGCGAGGCGCGCGACGCCTTCAGCGAACTGATTATGGAGCGGATTGAAGCGCTAACCCATCAGTTGGGGCGTCCGCTTCCGCGCCTGCGCCAGGGAGCGGGATCGCCAGCCAGCCCGACCGATCCAGCTCCGCCCCGTACAGTTTGACCCGTGCCAGCAGGTAGGCGCGTTCGGCGTTGGAAAGCGGGCGGTGCGGGAGCCAGATATGGAGCGTGCTGCCCTCCTTTCGCGCCGCCAGTCGACGATTGGGGTACCGCCAGCGTGTGTCGCTCCAGTTGCCCTGCGCGTCGACGCTCAGCAGCGTCAGCTCCAGTTGGTACGGTGCGCGGAACGGCTGGCGCGTTTCGAGGCTCACGCGCATGCCTTCGCGTCCCGCCTGTACCTGCACGCTGGCTAAATCAGCGCGCGGCTGCAGGTGTATCGCAGGGTTGTCGTCGGTAGGCAGGGTGTAGCGTGCGCGGGGCGGCGGCGCAGGCGCGAACAGCTCGTTGCGTCGCACGAAACTACTCAAAAAGCGTGCCATAATCGCGTATTGCGACTCGTGGGCACGGATTGCCTCGCGCTTGCGCTGGAGCGCGGCGTCGTCCAGCCAGAACGCTTGCCACGACTCGCTTGTTAGCCCCAGCGGCGGGGTCAAGGGACGGTCGGGATGCATGCCCTGCGGCAGCGGCCAATCCCCGAAGTGGACGAGGTAGTAGTAAAGCGCAGGTGGGCGTATCTCGCCTGCGTGGACGGCTTGCGCAATCGCTTCCCGTGCAAGCAGGGCGGCGGCGGCGTGGTCTTCGTGGTCGTCCAGCGGATGGGTGGTGAACACGCGCGTCGGCTGGAACTCGGCGATGACGCGACGCAGGTCGGCAATCAACGCGGGGGCAAGATACGGCGCGTTCGGCGACTGTGTGTCGTCATACGGCACGGCGCGGGCGCGCGTTGTGCCCGACTCTTGCACACGGTTCGGGCGAACGGTCATCGGCAGCAGCCCGCGGTCGGGGTAGCCCAAAAACACGGCGTCTTCAGGAGGGAGACCGAGCGTCTCCAGTCCGCGCCGCACCTCTTGCATCCGCAGCCGCCCCAACTGCAGGCATTCGTCTGGGTCAGGCGCAGTACGCGCGGTGAGCGCGGCGGCGACGGTGAACGCATCCCCAGAAGTAAGGTACACCACGCGCACAGGTATCCCCTGCGCTGCCGCCGTCGCCATCAGCCCCCCACAGCCCAGCACCTCGTCGTCGGGATGCGGCGCGACAATCAGCAAGCGGTCGTCGGGGCGCAGCGCAGGGAAGGGATGGTGTCGGTGCGCTTCTTGCGAGAGGCTGGCGCGGTGCGTCGCCGCCACAAATAGCAACGCGCTTAGCCCGACATACGAGCCAAGCCCGCCTACGAGCGCGAGCGCAATCCGAACTGTCCAGCGTTTCACACGCGCCTCCCCTTCCAGCGTGCGTGGCGGAGGGGGAGGGATTCGAACCCCCGTCCCACGCGAGGTGGGATGCGGTTTTCAAGACCGCCGCCTTCAGCCACTCGGCCACCCCTCCGCGCGGCAGGCTATTATACCCCAACGCCGCGCCGTCGCTCGCACCCCCAACTCGTGGCTTCCTAAGCGTGGAGCGCGAACTCGCGAATTGTCAGGAGCACTTTGGGGCTGATGTCGGTCGGCACGGAGCAGCCAGGCGCAAGGATAAGCCCGCGCCTGCCGACGCTATCGCGCGCGTCCTGCGCCTGCTGGAACACCCGCTCGCGACACATGTCGGGCAACTCGCGCTCGTTCAGCCCGCCCATCACACAGCGGTCAAAGAGCCGCTTGCCCGCCGCAAGACTCAGCGTCGTGCTGCGGTCGCTCCAGCACACAATCGCGGCGGGCGCGTCCGCCAATAGATCGGCGTACAACTCGCCGTAACCATGCAGGTGTAGCACATTGAACCTGCCGTCAGCAACCGATTCCAAAAACGCGCGATCGAGCGGGGCGAAGTGTTCCTCGTACACATGGCGGGGCGCGGCGTCCGCGCCGATACCGTTCACGGCGTAGTAAATCCCGTCGCACACGGTCAGCGCATAGCGGGCGTACAACTGCAGGTTCGCCTGAATCGTGCGCAGCCCCTCCTGCACGGCGTCGGGCGCAAGCGCGAGATGCTCCAGCAACTTACCCTCGCAAAGTTTATTCGCGTAGTAGAAGGCGTTGAAGACGGTCTCGACAATCGGCACCTCGTCGGGAACCATCGTGCGCAGACGGCGCAGCATCTCAATCTGCGCGCCGAAATGTCCCATGTCTGGCTCCAGTGGGGTGAGTTTCGCCCAGTCGTCGGCAGTGCGCACAAAGGGCAAGCCTTCAGGCGTCTCGTACGGGATGTCGTGCATGACTTTGAGCAGGTCGGGCTGGTAGCGTCGCCAGAACTCGTAGGTCGCACGGCTCATCCCGTCGATATATTGCTGCAACACAGCTTCGCTGGCGGGGGCACGGTACTCGACATACAACGCCTGAGGGAACCACGGCTCTGTACGAAAGTGGTACCAGAAGCAGTAGGGCAGCCGATCCACTTCGCCGCCGACAATCGCCTGCTCGATGCGCTCGCGCGAGGTCATCACGGGGGTATTTTACCACAAGCGCACGGTTTTTTACACAGACGGCTCCTGAATCTGCTGGAGGTACGCTTCCGCGAGGCGCAGGGCATGCTCGGTGTCGTCGGGGTGCAGCGTACCTTCAATCACCTGCTCTTCCAAGTAGCGCTTGAGTCGTCCCACGACAGGGCTGGGCTTCAGCCCGAAATGACGCATAATCTGTTCCCCTGTAAGGGGGCTACGCCAGCGTGTTGGGGGCTGCGCGGCTTGCACTTGGGCGATTCGCTGGCGCAGGGCGGCGATGTCGGCGTGGAGCACATCCTGCCGCTGCGCTTTGATGTCCGCCTCCGCCAAGCGCAGCAGCGGCTCCAGCAAGTCGCCCGCGTCACGGATGAGGCGTCGTACTGCCGCGTCGCTCCACTGGGGCGTGTAAAAGCCTGGGCGCATGTGCAAGCGCACCAGCGTCGTGATTCGCTCGATGGTTTCGTTCGAGTAGCGGAGCGTGCGTAGCCAGTCGCGAGCAATTTGTGCGCCCACGCGATCGTGTTCGTAGAAGTGAATCGTGCCGTCTTCGTCCACACTCTTCGTTGCGGGCTTGCCGACATCGTGGAGCAGCGCCGCCAAGCGTACCTCCCACGCAGGTATCTCCAGCCCTGTGGGGTCTATGTTCTCCATCGTCTTCAGGCTGTGTCCCCACACATCGTAGAGGTGGTAGTCGTTCTGCGTGCAGCCGACCATCGGCATAAGCGGCTCGGCGAACTGCGAGAGTAGCCCCATCTCCAGCAGCATCTGCAGTCCTGCCGCCGCTTGGGGCGAGTCCATTAGGCGCGTGAACTCGGTCTGAATGCGTTCGATGCTGACGATTTTCAGTCGCTCGGCTTGCTCGCGAATCGCTTGTGCGGCGGCGGGATCCAGCGTGAAGCCGAGTTGCACGGTGAAGCGCACCGCCCGCAGCATGCGCAGCGGGTCTTCGTAGAAGGTCTCGTGCGGGTCGCGCGGCGTGCGCAGCAGTTTTGCTTGCAGGTCGCTTAGCCCAACGCTTAGCGGGTCGACAATCTCGCCTGTGTGCAGGTTCTCCAGCAGCGTGTTGACCGTGAAGTCGCGGCGCAGGGCGTCGTCATAGAGGGTGGCAGGCTCCACTTTGGCAGGCTTACGGCTTGTATCGTGATACGACTCGGCGCGGGCGGTCACCAGCTCGACCGTCAGCTCACCGACATGCACCATCGCTGTGCCAAAGCGCGGATAGGTCACGGGCGGGTGGTCGGCGACGCCGTGTTCGTAGAGGAACTGTGCCAGCGCCAGCGCGTCGCCTTCCAGCACAAGGTCGACATCGCTGGGCAGGGGGCGTCCCAGCAACTTATCGCGCACATAGCCCCCCACGAGGTAGACCTTTCCCTCGTAGGGCGTGCCAGATAGTCCTTCGCGCAACCGCCGCAGGGCGCGCTCGAGCATCTCATCGTTGCCGATGAAGCAATTCTACCTCAAGGAGGGCTATCCAGTCGCGCACCCACTGGTCGGCGGGTTCGTCAATAGGGGCTTTCTCTCGCCGCTTTTGACAGAGGCATTCTATATACACCTTCATCCAAGAGCGGGCGATTGAGTCACGCTCTTGCTCAAGACCATATCGCCGTAGCTGGAGTTCAATCCAATCGGGTAGGGATAAGATTTGGACATCCGATTGGAGTAGACGCGCAAATGAGGTTCCGTCTGCTTTTCCCGCTGTTTCATTGCCGTTGTTTATACGAAGCATTCCAGAAGTTTTGGCTGCACGACGGTCTCTTTCACACGGCGGCGCGCCAGTTCACAGTAGTCGGGGTTAATCTCAAAGCCGATAAACCGTCGCCCCATCCGTTTAGCGACGACAGCCGTCGTACCCGAACCAATAAACGGATCCAGAACGAGGTCGCCAACCTCTGTGGTGAGATGCAGAAGCTCCTGCACAAGATACTCTGGGTACACCGCAGGATGATTTGGCGATTTGACCGCAATCACAGGGCACTCGATGACATCGCGTTTGATAGCGCGATCGTACATACGGATGATGGTGAAACCTTTGTTTTTCAGGTGGCTTTTGCGACCACCCTCGTAGCCGCCGTATGCCTCCGAGTGGATGCCGCGAATCTTCATACGAAACGACGCGATTTCGCCGCGTTGCACCTCCGCAATTGCCTGTTGAAGGGCGAGGCGCGCCTCCTGCTTCTGTTCGGGCGACAGGTCAGACTGCTCAATCAGCTCCATGTATTGTTTGCCGATATTGTTGCCTGCCTTGACGCGCTGGCGCACCAAATCGCGATGCGCCATAAAACGCTCATAGAAGTATCGATACTCATCGGATTTGACAAAGTGAAAGATCGGCTCTGTGCTGCTGACCAAGCGTCGGCGATACTGACGCGGTTCGGGATTCGGCTTGACCCAAGTGATGATGTTGATGAGCTTGACCCCCGTATGCCGAACAGCCGCGTTCGCAAAGAGGTAGGGAGCCAGTTGCAGCGAACCGCTCTCGTACTTGTCCCCGATGTTGAAAAAGATGCTCCCCGTCGGCTTCAGGCAGCGCACGCACTGTTCGAACACTTGCAGCAGGTTTTGGATATAGGCATCGAGACTTGGTTCGTTCCCGATGTCGCCTATGCCGTAGTCGCGTTGCTGGTAGTAGGGGGGACTGGTAATTACGGCGTCCAAACATTCGTCAGGCAGTTGCGGCAACAACTCCCGACAGTCACCCTGCACGATTGAGTCAACAAATGGCACAGAGCCTTGAGGCGAAGTTTGGCGGCTATGCATCGGAATTAAGATACCCTAAGAGCGCCACGCACCACTCAGACGCAGCTGCATCAAGCTCACGATTAATAGCCCCAGCGCGAGCGTCCAGCCGACTGCTGACGCATAGCCTAAGTCGCCCGCCACATAGCCATTAATATATAAATACATCACTATCGTCAGCCCTGCGCCATCAGGACCTGGCGACCGCCCCAACATCACCCACGGCAGCTCGAACAGCTGGAACGAACCAATCGTGCTGATAATCACCACGAAAACCAGCACATGGCGGATGCCAGGCAGGGTCACATGCCAGAACTGTCCCCAGCTACCTGCGCCGTCCAGTTGCGCCGCCTCGTAGAGTTCGCGCTCCACCGTCTGCAGCCCCGCCAGAAAGTAGACCATGTGCATCCCGACATACATCCAGAGGCTGGTCAGCACCAGCGCGGGCATCACGAGGCTCGGCTCGCCCAGCCAGCGCGTGTCCAGCGGCGTGCCCACCGTCGCGTGCAAAAACCGATTCACCAGCCCGTACTGCGGCACGAACAGCACGCTGAACAGCACGCCCACAAACACTTGCCCGACCAAGTTCGGCGAGAAAAACGCCAGGCGGAAGAATTCGCGCCCCTTGACCCAGCGCGAGTTCAGTAGAATCGCCAGCCCCAGCCCCAGCGGAACCTGCAGCGCCAGCGACCAGAAGGTGTAGACCACCGTGTTGCGCACCGCCTTCCAGAAGTCGGGGTCGCTCAATAGGAAGCGGAAGTTCTCCAGCCCGACGAACACCTGATCGCGCGGCCCGCTGGTGATGTAGAACGCCAGAATGACGCTTTTAATCAGCGGGTACGCGCCGAACACCAGAAACAGAATCAGGAACGGCGCGACGAACAGGTAGGGCGCGAGTCGGTCGCGTCGCGGGGGTCGGCGGCGGCGCGTGTCGGGGCGCGCGGCAGCGCGGTCGGCAAGCATGTCAGGTGTTCTCATGGAGGTACGGGTTGCGGCGCATCTGACGGCGCACTTCGGCGGCGGCGCGCGCCATCTGTTGACGCACGAACCCGCCGAAGCCGCTTGCGCCGTACTGGTCGTAATAACGCACGCAGGCAATCAGCGCCTCGCTCAACTTCGCTTTCGCCAGTCCGATGTAGGGGCTGGTGTATTGCGGCGGCGTTTCGGGCGCGAGATTCGCGTACAGCCTACCCAGCGGCTGGTTGCTCCAGAACGGGCGCGGCTCATCGTAGGCGGGATGATCCCACAAATCACGCGCAGGCGGCAAAATGTTCGTGTTGCGGAACTGCTCGGCAAGGGCTTCCTTGTTCAAGTAGAGGTGCATGATGAGTTCCCACGCGAGGTCGGGGTCAGCACAGCGTTTGGTGATGCCAATCATCGTGCCGCCCCAAGTGCTGGTGCGCCGCCCGCCAGGGTAGAACGCGGGCAGCGGCATCAGCGCCATCTTGCCCGCCACCTTCGGCACATCCTGCTCGATGACCTTCGTGCGCCAGTCGGGGGCGACCATAAACAGGTAGTAGCCGTCTTCGAGGGCGCGGGTGAAAATCTGCCCGCCGCCGAGGTCGTTGCCGATGCGCTCCTTTCCCGCCACCAGTGGCGCGTAGTAGCGCATCGTCTCCACCGCAATCTCGTTGTCCAGCGTGCAGTTGCCCTGCGCGTCGAAGTAGCCCCCGCTGCGCTGGAACAGCATCACCTCCAGCACAGAAATCCCCGCAGGCGGCAGCTCCATCATAAACCGCTTGCCAGGGATCGTGACGCGCTTGCCGACCTCCACGAACTCGTCCCAAGTGCGCAGGCGTTCGACATCGATACCAAGCTTTTCGACCAAGTCGCGCCGATACGCCAGCATCACGGGATGCACATCGTGCGGGATTCCGAAGATGCGCCCGCGCGTGGTGTAGGGGGCGAACCGCGCCTGCACGATGCGCGCCCACAACCCCGTCTGGTGTACGCGCTCGGTCAGGTCGCGGAAGCCGATGCTTTGTAGCCTGCCGCGAAAGAAGCTGCCTGCCCAGCTGATTTCCACCTCCGCGAGGTCGGGCACATCGAGGTTCGACCAGAACGCCGCTTGCAGGCGCGAGGTGACCGCCTCGCCCGCCACGACTTGGATGTCCACCGACACACCTGGATGCTTGCGCAAGAAGTCGGGCAGCATCTTGAGGTAGGCGTCGCCGTGCGGCTTGGCGAATGTCCACAGGCGCAGGTCATAGCGGGGTTTTTGGGTGCGCCGCGCCGTGAGGTACGCGCCGCTGGCGACCGCCAGCCCCGCCATCACCGCCGCCGACGCGCCATAAGGAAACCGCGCCATAACGCCTTCTTAATCCACACGCCTACGCCGATTCCTGCTTTTGGAAATGGACGCGAGGAGCGTCGCCCATCGGTGGGGGCTTATACCAATCATACGCGCCATGCTGTCATGTCATCGCGTAGGTGTCGGGTACACTCTTGGGCGCGATGGAAGGCGTTGAGAAACTGATTATCGTCGGTTCGGGACCTGCGGGCTACACGGCGGCAATCTATGCTGCGCGCGCGAGTTTGCAACCCCTGCTGTTTGCAGGCATTCAGCCTGGCGGGCAACTGATGATTACCACCGATGTCGAAAACTACCCTGGCTTCCCCGACGGGGTGCAAGGACCTGAACTGATGGAACTATTCCGCAAGCAGGCGGAGCGGTTCGACACACGCATCCTATACGAGACGATTACACAGGTGGACTTCAGCGGGCATCCGTTCCGCCTGTGGAGCGACGCGGGCAAGGAGTATCGCGCGCAGGCTGTGATTATCGCCACAGGCGCGTCCGCCAAGTGGCTGGGGCTGGAAAGCGAGGAGAAACTGCAAGGCAGAGGCGTGTCGGCGTGCGCCACCTGCGACGGATTCTTTTTTAGGGGCAAGCGCGTGATTGTGGTCGGCGGCGGCGACACCGCCATGGAGGAGGCACTCTACCTCACCAATCACTGCGAGAAGGTCTATGTAGTGCATCGCCGCGATGAGTTGCGCGCCTCCAAAATTATGCAGGAGCGCGCCTTCCGCAACCCCAAAATCGAGTTTATCTGGAGTACCATCGTGCGCGACATTTACGATGTGAACGCGGGCAAAGTCACGGGCGTGCGCCTGCACAACCTCAAAACCGACGAAGAGTACGACTTCCTCATCGACGGCGTGTTTATCGCAATCGGGCACACGCCGAATACCCAAATCTTTCGCGGCGTCCTGGAGATGGACGAGCAGGGCTACATCCTCACGCGAAACGGCACCTATACGAGCGTAGAGGGCGTGTTCGCCTGTGGCGATGTGATGGATAAGGTCTATCGGCAGGCGGTCACGGCGGCGGGCACGGGCTGTATGGCAGCGTTGGACGCCGAGCGCTGGCTGGCAGCGAAGTTCCACTGATGATTGGCAGCGTTGGGCGTCTCGTCGGCTGGATGGTCTTGGTGGGAGCGTGCGTAATGTCTGCGGCGGCGCAGACGCGCATCTTGTATGTCGCGCCTGACGGAAACGACTCGTGGTCGGGGCGGCTCGACCGTCCGAACCGCTCGCGCACGGATGGTCCCCTGCGCACGCTGCATCGTGCCTTGCAACGGGTGCTGGAAGGCGAGCCTACGCCGACCGAGATTCGCCTGCGCGGGGGTACCTACTTCCTGCATGAGCCCGTGCGCATCACGCCCGAACATGCGGAACGCGCCCAACGCCGCCTTGTCATCACCGCCGCGGCAGGCGAGCAACCCATCCTCAGCGGCGGACGCCTCATCACTGGTTGGCAGGCGACCGAGTGGAACAGGAAGCGCGTCTGGGTCGCGGAGATTCCCGAAGTGCGCAACGGGCAGTGGTACTTCCGTCAGTTGTTCGTGAACGGCGTGCGCGCCACCCGTGCGCGATACCCCAATCGTGGCTACCTGCAGATAGAGGCGCTGCTGGACGAGACGCCCGATTGGACGCGCGGGCACACGCGACTCCAGTATTATGCAGGCGACCTTCCAACACTTGCGTATCCCGACGAGGGCGAGGCGCTCGTCTTTAACCGCTGGGTGGAGAACCGACTGCCCCTGCAGTCGGTAGACCCCGCGCAGCGCATCCTGACTTTCCGTAAGCGCAGCACCTTCGCCCTGCAGGCAGGCGACCTCTACTACTTGGAGAACCTGCCCGAAGCGTTAGACACGCCTGGCGAGTGGTATCTTAGCCGACGCGAGGGCAAACTGTATTACCTACCGCGCCCAGGCGAGCGGTTGGAAACGCTGCAGGCGGTCGCCCCCGCCCTCACCTCCCTCGTGCGGATAGAGGGCGCGCCTGAGCAGGGACGATTCGTGGAAGGCGTCCACCTGCGGGGGCTTACCTTCCGCCACGCGGAGTGGTCGCTGCCTCCAGAGATGGAGACAGGCGGCTTCGTGCAGGCGGCGTACGGCGTGCCCGGGGCAATCCGCGCCGAAGGCGCGCGCCGATGCCTCTTCGAAGCATGCGTCGTGGAACAGGTCGGTACCTATGCCATCGAGCTGGGGCGCGGCTGCCAACGGAACCATATCGAAGGCTGTGTCCTGCGCGACCTTGGGGCAGGCGGCGTCAAAATCGGCGAGACGACCTTACGCAACGACCCATGCGAGCAGACCTACGGCAACCTCGTGCAGGACTGTATCATCCAAGACGGCGGCAAACTGTTCGCCAGTGCGATTGGCATCTGGATTGGGCAAAGCTACAGCAACCGCCTGCTGCACAACACCATCCGCGACTTCTACTACACGGGCATCTCTATCGGCTGGACTTGGGGCTACGGCGAATCGCTGGCGGGCGGCAACCGCGTGGAGTGGAACCATGTGCATCATATCGGCGTGCGCAGCGACGGCGACGGACCCGTGCTGAGCGACATGGGCGGTATCTACACGCTGGGCACGCAGCACGGCACGGTCATCCGCAACAATCTCTGGCACGATATAGCAGGCTACCGCTACGGAGGCTGGGGCATCTACTTCGATGAGGGCAGCACGGGCATCCTCGCCGAGAATAACCTCGTCTACCGCACGACGCATGGTGGGTTCCACCAGCACTATGGGCGCGAGAACCTCGTGCGCAACAACATCTTCGCCTACGCTCGCGACCACCAGATTCAACTCACGCGCCCTGAGCCGCACCTGCGTCTAACCTTCGAGCGCAACATCATTATTGGCAGAGGCGCGCAGTGGGTGGCGGGCGGAATCGACGCGAACCTGCGGTTTGACTACAACCTCTACTGGCGTGAGGATGGCGACGAACTCCGCTTTGGGGACGACGACTTCGCGGCGTGGCAAGCGAAGGGGCAGGATATGCATTCGCGTATAGCAGACCCGCGTTTTGTCAACCCATCAGCGGGCGACTTTCGCCTCGCGCCCGACTCGCCTGCCCACGCACTGGGGTTCCAACCGTTCGACCTTAAGGGTGTAGGCGCACGGCAGCCGCGCTTGCCTAAGAACTCGCCAACGGGGAACCCTGCCACACCCAAGTAGCCGCCGCTGTGAGCAATTGTGCTACGCCGCGCCCGCGCGAGACTCCAACCCAACTTGGGCGCGCGCAACGCTAAATCCCGTTTTTACCTGCAGAAAAGCGACCCTTTACAACGGCTCCGTGCCTTCGTTGAGTATTGCCAAGTAGCGTTCGTAGGCGAACATGCGGCGGCGTTTGTGCCCCGTGAGTTCGCGAGCGGTGCCCAGCGAAAGCAGCGTCTCCATGCCTCTGGAGACCGCAGGAAAACTCAGCCCTGTCCGCATAGTACCCCGTCAAGCCGCGCTTCACCGCTCGCGCCTCCGTTATTTACCGATGTTTAATTACCCGCCGCCTTATTAAACGAAACCGCCGAATCGTTTATTAAGCCCTCGCCTACCCGCTGAGTATGGACAACGGCATGTTGAACCGCGCCGATTCGTAGCCTGTGATAGCGACAGCAGCGGCGCGGTAGCCATCCTCGCCCGTCGCCAGCGTTGCGGGCGCCTCGCCCGCCACCACGCGCACGAACTCGTCAATCATCAGGTAATCGATGTTGTCGCCCCAGAACGCCTGCCGAATGCGGTCGACGCGGTCGTCGTAATGCACCAAGTGCTGCGCGAACATGTCCATCTCGATGATTCCGCGCGTGCCAATCGCCGCGAGCGTCACATCGCCCCAAGTGGGGAAGGTCCTCGGACGCGACCAGCTCGAATCGAGCGTGGCGAATATGCCGTTTTGAAGCGTCAGGGTCAGCATTGCGGTGTCGTCGTACCTGCCGTGAAACATGTTGTTGCCCGTCTCGGCGTACACTTGGGCAATCTCCTGCCCCGTAAGCACTCGTATCAGGTCGGCGACATGCACGGTGTGGTCCATCATCGCGCCGCCGCCCGCCAGTTCGGGGTCGTTGAACCAGCCGCCGGGATTGGAGCCGCGATTCGTGCCGCGCAGCGCGAGCAGTTCGCCGATGACGCCCGCCTGCACCATCCGACACATCTGCTGAAAGGCGGGGCTGAATCGGCAGGGGAAGGCGGTGAACAGGTGGACGCCCGCGCCTTGCGCTGCCGCGAGCATCGCCTTGCCGTCTTCGAGGCGGGTCATCAGCGGCTTCTCACAGAGGATGTGCTTGCCTGCCGCCGCCGCCATCTGCGCCAGTTGCGCGTGCTTGGCGTTCTCCGAGCAGATAATCACTGCCTGCACATCGGACGCCAGCAGCGCTTCGTAGCTGCTGAACGCCTGCGTTTCGAACTGGAGCGCTTTCGCTTTCGCGCGCGCCTGATCGTGGTCGGCGACGCCGACCAGCTCTGCCTGCGGGTGCTGTTTCAAGCAAAGCGCGTAGCTATCCGCGTGCAGGTGCGCGAAACTCATGATGCCCACTTTGACCGTCATAGCGTGATGACCCTCCCCGTTTGCGCCGATTCAATCGCGGCGAGCGCGAGCCGCACGGCGTTGTAGCCGTCTTCTACAGTGATTTCAGGCGTTTGCCCCGCTTGCACGCAGTCCACGAAGTGGCGCAGTTCCAGATAGTACGGGTTGTGTACGGCGGGGCTTTCGGGAACCTGCACGCCACCGCCTGCGCCGTCCTCCGCGCGGGTCGCGACCTGCAGGGCGACTTGGCGCGTGGAATCGTACTCAATCATCCCCGTATCGCCACACACCTCGAAGTTCACCTTGAAGCCGCCAGGGTCGCACCAGACGCCCTCGATGTGCCCGACTGCGCCGTTTTTGAACTTTAGCGTGACGAGCGTGTAGTCCAAGTATTGCAGGTTGCGGAAGGTGAGCGCTTTGGCATACACGCGCTCGACTGCGCCGAGCGTCCACAGCAGCCAGTCGAAGTCGTGGATGATAAGGTCTAAGATGACGCCGCCGCTTTTCTCGAAGTCGGCGTACCAATCGCTTCGGGTGCGTGGGAAGTCGCCGCCGCGTCGCATGCGCACCGCCGCCACCGTGCCGACCGCGCCGTTGCGTATCAGTTGATGCGCCGTGCGGTATTCAGGGAAAAAGCGCAGCACATGCGCGGGCATAAAGGGCGTGTTGTGGTTCTTGACCGCCTCCACGATGCGTTCGCACTCCTCGAGGGTGCGCGCGAGCGGCTTCTCGCACACGACCGCCTTGCCCGCCTCAATCGCAGGCAGCGCGTACTCCGCGTGCCGATAGGTGGGCGTGCAGATGTCGATGATGTCGCACCGACTGAGCAGGGTGTCGAAGTCGCTGGCAGCGAACACGCCGTACTCCTGCGCGAACGACGCCGTGCGTTCCTCACGACGATCGTATACCGCTGCTACCTCTACATCGGGCATCTGACGGTAAGCCTCCATATGCTGGCGCCCCATCGTGCCCAAGCCGATAATGCCTACTTTCACCATCGCATGCCTGATTCGCCCCTGCTTGTAAAACTCCTGCACTCCAGAAACAGCCGTGGTCCCGCCACAATTACCTGTATGAGCCAAGGCGAGGTGCTGGAGTTGGGGCGTCAAGCGATGCTGGTCGGCTTGCAGGTCGCGCTGCCCATCCTGATTGCCGCGCTGATTGTAGGGCTGATTGTGAGCGTGTTTCAAGCCGTCACGCAGATTCAGGAGATGACACTGCAGTTCATTCCGAAGATGATAGCCGTCGGGCTGGTGGTGCTGTTCGCAGGTGGCTGGATGCTAACGCAGATGGTGGAGTTCACCGTGCGCGTGTTCACGAATCTCCCGCCGCGATGAGTTTAGATACCGAGTGGTTCTGGGCGTTTTTGGTGGCGTTTGTGCGGGCGTCGGGCGTGTCGCTGGTCGCGCCTGTGTTCGGCAGTCGGCTCGTGCCTACCCCGATACGGGTGGGGTTGTCGGCGGTGCTTGCGCTTGCGCTTGCGCCGCTGATTCAGCCCTACACGGGCGCGCCGCCCACCGACTGGGTTCCGCTAATCGTGCGTCTGGTGGGTGAGGCGGTGATTGGGCTGGTGCTGGGCTACGGGGTGAGCCTGATTATCGGCGCAGCGGTGATGGCAGGCGAGGTGCTGGACACAATGATGGGTTTCAACCTGATGCAGGTACTAAACCCCGTCTCGTCGTTCCCGACCACGCTGCTGGCGCAGTTCCACTATATGCTGGCGATGACGCTTTTCGCGCTGGTGAACGGGCACTATTGGCTGCTGCTGGCGTTGGCACGGAGTTTCGAGACGCAGGCGGGATTGGGGAGCCTGAGCGCGTGGTCGGACGCCAGCCTTGCGACGGCGACGCAGTTAGGCGGCGAGGTACTGATGCTCTGCGTGCAGATGGCAGCGCCTGCGGGGGGCGTGCTGCTGGTGGTGGACGCGGCGATGGCGGCGGTCTCGCGCGCCGTACCGCAAATCCCCGTGTGGCTGATTGGCATGCCCGCCAAAATTGCTGTCGGCATCGTGGCGCTGGGCGCGAGCCTGCCTGCACTGGTGGGCGTCAGCACGCGCATGACCGACTTGTCGGTGCGCTATCTGGAGAACATCCTGCGCTTGCTGGGGGTGTGAGCAGCAGGAAAACGCGCCGCTGGCGTGAATCGTACCCCTATCTGGGGGCTGTTCATGGAAAACGGCAAGCAAGCGGCGGAGTGGTTCCGCCAGACCTATGCCGCGCTCAAGGCGCAGGTCGGGCGCGTGGTGGTCGGGCAAGAGGAGGTCGTCGAGAACACGCTGGTCGCCGTGTGCGCAGGCGGGCACGCGCTGCTGGAGGGCGTGCCGGGGCTGGGCAAGACGCTGCTCGTGCGCACGATTGCGCAGGCGCTCCATCTGGAGTTCGCACGCATCCAGTTCACGCCTGACCTGATGCCCGCCGACATCACAGGCACGAACATTCTTGTGGAGAGCGAGACAGGCGCACGCACCTTCGCGTTCCGCGCGGGACCCGTGTTCACCAACATCCTGCTGGCGGACGAGATTAACCGCGCCACGCCGAAGACGCAGTCCGCGCTGCTGGAGGCGATGCAAGAGCAGGCGGTCACGGTCGCGGGCAAACGCTACCCCATCGAGCCGCCCTTCTGGGTGCTGGCGACGCAAAACCCCATCGAGCAGGAGGGCACCTACCCGCTGCCCGAAGCGCAGTTAGACCGCTTCTTCTTCAAGATCCTGGTCGGCTACCCAACGCTGGACGAGTTGCGCGAGATTGTCGACCGCACGACGGGCGTAGAGATTCCACAGCCCGAAGTCGTGGCGGACAAGGAGACGCTGCTGCGCATGCAACGCCTCGTGCGCGAGGTGCCGATTGCCCGACCCGTGCAGGACTTCGCGCTCAAACTCATCGTGGCGACCCACCCTGGCTCGGAGTACGCGCCGCCTGAAGTGAACAAGTATGTGCGCTACGGCTCCAGCCCGCGCGGGGCGCAGACGCTGATTCTGGCAAGCAAGGTGTTCGGGCTGCTGGATGGGCGATACAATGTGGCGCGTGAGGATGTGCAGCGCGCGCTCAAGCCCGCCATGCGCCACCGAATCTTGCTGAACTTCGAAGCGGAAGCGGACGGCGTTACGCCTGACCAGATTTTGGAGACCATCTGGAACCATGTCGCCCGCACAGAGGGCGAGCCACTGAAGGTGTGAGGAGGCTTTTGCTATGCGACGGAAATACGGCGCAAATGATCGTATCCGAATCGCAATCATCGGCTGTGGCGGAATCGGACGCCACCACTACCGCATGTTCAGTCGCCTCAGCGGGCAGTGCGAGATTGTCGCGGCATGCGATGTGTACCAAAAGCATCTGGACGAGTTCCGCACCATGACGGGACGCCCCGACATCGAGCCGTATAGCGACTATCGGCGCATCTTGGAACGCAAGGACATCGACGCGGTGGTAATCGCCACGCCCGACCACTGGCACGCGAAGATGACCGTCGACGCCTGCGAGGCGGGCAAGCATGTGCTTTGCGAGAAGCCCGCCATGCACAATATCGCAGAGGGGCTAGCGATGGTGCATGCCGCCCGCGAACACAAGCGCGTGGTCGCGATTGGACTGCAACAGCGCAGTGGGGAGCATTTCAAGGAGGCGGTGGAGATTGTGCGTTCGGGCAGGCTGGGCAAAATCACCACCGTCCACTGCTGGAATGTGGGCAACGAGGCGCCCAACGGTATCGGCAACCCGCCCGACGGCGACCCGCCCCCAGGATTGGACTGGGACCTCTGGCTCGGACCCGCGCCGAAGCGACCGTACAACCCGAACCGCTGTATCTACAACTTCCGCTGGTTCTGGGACTATGCAGGCGGCAAGGTGGCAGACTGGGGCGTGCATCTAATCGATATTGCGCTGTGGGCGATGGGCGAACACAACCCGACCGAAGTGTGCGCCTACGGAGGCAAGTTCGCCCTGAACGACAACCGCGAGACGCCCGACACCATCGACTGCATCTGGCGGTTCAAGGACTGGACGCTGGTCTACACGCATCGCGCAGGGAGCGACTACCCGCTTTATGGACGCGGGTACGGCACGATGTTTTTCGGCACGAACGGCAGCCTGTATGTGAGCCGTGAGGGGCTGGAGGTGCATCCCGACAAGGAGCGCATTCCCGCCTACAAGCGCGGCGGCTCGGCGCAGAGTGAACCGCAGGCTGAGAACTTTCTGGCGGCGATTCGGGAGGGCGCGCCGTTGGCAGTCGATGTGCTCACAGGCGTGCGCTCGACGATTGTGCCGCTGCTGGGCAATATCGCCTACCGCGTGGGGCGCAGTATTCGCTGGGATGCCCAACGCGCCCAGATTATCGGCGACCGCGAGGCGAACGCGCTGCTGAGCCGCAACTGGCGTGCCCCGTGGGCAATCCCCAAACGGTACATCAAGCCGATTGGGTAAGCGGCTACATGGTACAATAACACTATGCACGATGGAACAGCAGAAAGTCTATTCCGCGAATATCTGGAGCGTCAGGGCTGGCAATACTGGACGGAAGCCGAGTTCCGCCGTGCGCTGGGGCTGAAAAGAGCTGCTCCTGCCCCAGACTTTACTATACTGGACGCCTCAGGTGCGCCCAAAGCGCTTGTCGAGGTGAGCCAATTCACGAAAGAGATTGATGAACTCATCCCGACGGATGCGCTAACGCCCATCAAGACTTCGCCGCTGCCTCAAAAGGTGCGTAAGGAGGCGAACCAGCTGCGCCGTGTCCTCCAGCAAATAAGCGGACAGTGGGGCATCTTACCGACGATGCTTGTGCTGTATGACCCGCTGGGGGCACAGACCCACCAGATGGTCATCTTACAAAAGATTCTGGGGCTGGCGCGCTTTGCCAACATCCATCCTCTGGTTGGGAAGGTTGGGGCACAAGGTTTGGTGCTCACCCCAGAGGGACAGTTCTTCCGATATGCGCCTCAAAACGCCCACCTTAGCGCAGTCGCCGTCTTGCGCAAAGAGAGGGTGTTCGCGTATCTTTCTGGGTTTGAACGCGAGGTCGCGGCGATAGAGGCACAAAACTTCGAGGAGTTTTCGGTCAAGTTTCGTGAACTATACGAAAAACACTTTGCGAACGGCGTCCCTGTGGATGAGGAGGTTCCCGTGCTTGAAGTCTACCTAAATCCTGCTGCGCAGGCACAGTGGCCTCCTCGGTTGTGGGGGCAATTCGATAGGGTGTGGGGCTTAGCCGACTCGCAGACCTACGGTTTGGTATACAACGGTTTGCTGGGTGCGCACGCGGGCGCTCTTGCGGGCGTTTCCCTACCTCTGCCTGCGCAAAGCACACGCGCGTCAGGTTTCTACGATGAGTAGTCAGCGGGTTCTGATTGACACATCGGTTGTTCTGCGCTACTATCTGAAGGACGATATGCGCCACAGCGAAGCCGTTGGCTACCTCTACTGGCTTCGCGTGCAAGGATATCTACTTTGCATTGCGCCGCAAGTGTTGTACGAGGCTTGGGTAGTATTCACGCGCCCGAAGGCGCAAAACGGGGTCGGCTTGACGGCAGAGGACGCGCATGCGCTCGTCCAGCAGATTGCCAGTGATTTCACACTACTCCCTGACCCCGAAGATTTGTGGCGGCGTTGGGCAGAAGTGTGTCGCCAGCGCTCAGTGATTGGGCGTCAAGCACATGATGCGCGTTTTGTTGCGTGGATGGAGAGCTACGGAATACGCTATCTCTGCACTTTCAACCCCGACGATTTCAGGCGATTTCCCCAAGTGCAGTTTCTGCCCTCGTAGAGGCGAAGGTTCAGATGAGGCTCACCGCCAACAGCCACGATTCGAGGCAGTCGGGCGCGTGCGCGAGTTGCTGTAAGTGCGGATGGCTCGGTAAGGCGTGGCGCAGAATCTGGAGCGCGGAGCCGTAGTCGCCGTAGGCGTAGGCGCGCAGCGCGTCCGAAAGTTCGGGATTCTCGCGCAGGCGCACGGCAAGCGCTTTCTCGATGAGCCGATCGCGGCGCGGCTCGTCGACCGTGAGCAGCGTGTAGAGCGAGTCGTAGCGTCCCATCAGGTGCGCGACGCTGAGAGCAATCTGTTGTCGCGCCAACGGCGATTTAGCTCGCGTGATCTGCTGTAGCAAAGGCTCGATATCGTCTTCGTTGCCGTGTCGTGCGAGCGCGCGCGCCAACGCCGCCAGCGCTGCAGGCTCGGTCTCATGCTGTAGGCGCAAACGCAGCAGCGGCGCAAGCGACGGGTCAGTAGGCGCGCTTGCCAGCGCAAGCGCGGCATCCGCACGCACACTCGCATGCTCCGATTCCAGCCAGCGTGTGAGCGCGTGCAGGTCAAAGGGGATAGGGAGCATGTCTGGCTCGGCGCGTTCCAGCGTGGCGGTAATCGCTTCCAGCAAGGTCGCCTGCTCCAGCGGTCCGGGCGCGTGTTCCAGCCGCTGGAACAGCGCGGGTAGTGCGCGTGGGTCTGCGATGCGGCGCAGGGCTTGCGCCGCGGCAATCCGCGCCTCGATGCGCTCGGCGTGCAATAGGGGTAGCAGCGCGTCGGTCGCTTCGGGGCTGCCAATCGCGCCGAGCGCGTCCGCCGCCTCCAGCACGAGGTTGCTCGCAGGGTCTTGCAACGCCTGTATCAGTGCGGGGATGGCGCGCGCGTCGCCAATCGCGCCCAGCGCACGCGCCGCCTCGCGACGCACCTCTGGGATGGGGTCTTGCAGCGCGGCGGTCAACTCCTCCACCGCCAGCGGCGTCTTCTCCTCCAGCAGTGTGCGAATCGCAGTCAGGCGCGTGGCGACATCTGCCTGACCGCGCAACTGACGCATCGCGCGCCACCCACGCGGACGCACCGACGCCCTGAGTTGCGACAACACATAGCGCGTGGAACGCTCGTCAGGCTCGCGAATCGCCCGCAGCCACGGCAGCGCCAGCAGCCGAAACAGCGACGCCGCCCCAAACAGCACGAAAAAGCGTGTCGGGTCGGGCACGAACGGCTTCAGCACCTCCATCAGCGCGCCGCTGCCAAACGCTGCCAGACCGCCCATCAGCGACACAATCGCGCTCAGTGCGCCCATGTAAATCGCCCGCTGCTCCGACGGCGCGACAGCGACATTCAAATTGAACTGCGTCAGCCCCACGCCCGCCCACAGTGTGCCCGCCAGCACCTGAATAAAGAGAATCACCCCAACGCTCCAGAGGTAGCGGTCAGGGTCAGTCAGAAACCACAGGTACGGCAGGAACACCACACCCCACATCGACAGCACCAGCAGCGGCTTGTTGCCGAACTTGTCCGCCAGATAGCCCCAGAGGGGCATCGCAAGGCTGCTGAACAACGCGGCGATTAGCCCTGCGACCTGCACCATCAGGTAGGGCATCCGTATCTGCTCCAGCATGTAGACCGTGAAGAACTGCCCCGCGAACATCTGCCCGAACACGAGGAAGGTGTTGAACCCCAGCAGCGCGCGGAAGTTGCGCGTGCGGAACGGCTCGCGGTAGAACGCCCAGAAGCCGCGCAGCCCCTTGCGTTCGGCAGGCGTGCGCGGCGGTTCAGGCATCTTGCGCAACGCCCACAGCGATAGGAACAGAAACAGCGCGCCCAGCCCGTACAGCACGGCGAACGCGAGTGCCTCCGAGAACCGCTGGTACTTGACCGCCTGATCCAGAAAAATCGCGGGCGGCAGCGCGGACGCCGCCGAGACCAGCCCCAAAATCATGTTGCGCCTGCCAAAATACCGCCCCCGATAGTCGGGTGGTACCAGCGCGCTTAACCACGCCAGAAACGCTGGTCCCGCGAACGACCCCAGCACCGCCGAGAGAATCAGCAGCCCCGCAAACAGTTGCAGGCGCGGCGCGGCATCGCCTAAGAACGGCAGGAACGCTATCGCCACGAACGGCAGGCGCGAGTAAAACGCATAGCGAATCACCAGCCGCTTCTGGCTCGGCGCGGTGTCGGCAAGGTACGCCGTCAGAATCTGCAGCGCGCCCGCCAACGACGGCACGGAGGTGATAATCCCAATCCACAAGTCGTTCGCGCCGAAGAATCGCGCCAAACCGATTTGGAACGCGCCTGAGGTCAGCGCGACAAACAGCGTGAAAAACACCGCGTCCCAGTTCGCCCAGCGCAAGCCCCGCGCAATCTCCAGCCGCGTCAGCCCCTGCGGCTGGCTCATAACGCGCGTACCTCCACCCGCCAATCTACAATATCCAAGTCGGGGTCAGGTACATCCCCGCGAGGCTCAAGGTTCGTGTCGGCGTTGCGCACGATGCGGTTCTGGTCAATCCGCAGGTTCAGGTACTGGCTCACGCCCAGGTTCGGGTCGCCCAGCGCGTCTACCACCTTGCGAGTGGGGTCGTTGGGGTCTAACGGAAGGCGGTCGGTCGCGATGATATTTAGTTGAATAAACTGCATCTGCGCAGCGTCGACAGGATTGGGAATGAACTGCGTTAGGTCGATTTCGAAGCGTAGGCGGTTGCTCTCGGCAGTGATGGGTTCGCTGAAGCGCGGCGCGCCCAGATACTGGAACACCGATAGGTTCGTATTCGGCTGCACGCGGTAGAGCGCGTAGCCGCCTGCGGGCTGGAGGCTGTCGAAGCGCATAAAGTGCGTGAACGCGCCTGCGGCGAAGCCGTTGCCCCACGGCGGCGCGACCACAGGCACAGGTCCCGCCTGTCCCGTTGGGTCGTTGCTGAGATTGAACAGCACGAAGTAGTGATAGTCGGGGCGGATGCGCCCTGCGACCTGCACCTCCACTGCGATTCGGCGCACACCGCCCGTAGTGGGCGCGTCAGGGAACCGCGCACAGGCGGCAAGGGCAAGCAAGAAGATGCATATCCCTGCCTGAATGCCTCGCTTCGCCCGCCCCGACGCGCTCTGTGGCATAACGCTCGATATGTCGCCCTACTCTTCGCCGACCGTCTCCTCGGGCACCTCCTCTTCCGCAACGCCCTTCGGCGGCGCGACCGACGCAATCGTCGTGTCGGGGTCGTCTAACGCCTGCACGCCCGCAGGCAACTGGATGTCGCGCAAGTGAATCGTGTCGCCGAAGTTCTCCAGCGCGGCGAGGTTCACATGAATCGCTTCGGGAATCTGCGTGGGCAGGCACTTGACGCGCAGTTTCTCGACGGGGTGAATCAGCACGCCGCCCGACTTGAGCGCAAGCGATTCGCCTTCCAGCACAATCGGCACTTCGGTTTCGATGGGTTCGTCCATCGCCATTGCCCACAGGCTTACATGGCGGATGCGCGTTGTGATTGGCTCACGGTCGACCTCGCGCAGCAAGGTCGTCAGCCGTTCGCCGTTCAGTTCCACCTCAATCAGGTGTGTCGTGCCCGCGTGATGCAACACGCGCCCCAGCATGCGCTCCTCGAACTGCACGGGCGTCGACTCTCCGTTGGAGCGAAACACCACCCCGGGCACATAGCCTTGCCGTATCAGTCGTTTTGCCTTCTTGCCTAATAAAGTACGCGGTTCTGCCTTAATCGAGTAAGTGGTTGCCATCGGTTGCCTCCTCTATTGGGTATCAACGGCGAATTATACCCTGCCTGCGCGAGCATGTCGGGCAGGGATAACCTCACCCGCCGACGCTCATGGTCTCTTCGGGGCTTGGCGCGTCCCCGTCGCGCCCCGATGCGCCCACACATCCTGTCCATCGTCGTTGAATGGGGATTCGCTGGCGTTGAATTGGGATTCGTCGCCGTTGAACCGCGATTCACTGGCGTTGAATCGGGATTCGTCGTCGTTGAATGGGGATTCGCTGGCGTTGAATCGGAATTCAACGAGGCTGAACGAAGCTTTCCCCTCTCCCCCGTCGTTGGGGGAGAGGGGCGGGGCGCAGGGGGTTAGCACCCACTGCCGAAGTTGAACAGCACCTCCAGCAGGTCGGCGTCGTCGACGATACCGTCGCGCGTGAGATCTTCGGGGAGGTTGTTGCCTGTAGCGCCGAACGCGAACAGCACCCGCAGCAGGTCAGAGTCGTCCACGCAGCCGTCGCCGTTCACATCGCCGTCGCGGCGCGACGGGCGAGTATCCAGCAAGTAGGCTTCCCTGCGTTCTGTGGCGGCGTTGTAGCCCGTGCCCACGATGTAGCGCCCGTCGGGAGAGATGGCTTGCGCTGTCTCCAGATACGAGCCGTCGTCCAGCAGGTTGGCGTAGGCGACATTCAGGTCTTCCATGCCGCCCGCCTCTGTCCAGCGGAAGGCGCGGTAGACCCCCCCAGCGTCGCTGGAGCCGACCACGATGCTCCCGTCGGCAGAGACGGCGTTCGCCGCGCTCCAGTTGCCTCCAGGCAGCACGCCGAGGTTTTGCATGCCCTCGTCTGCCTTCCAGCGAAACGCGCGATTGCGTTCGTCGCTGTTGTACGCGCCGCCGACCACGATGTTCCCGTCGGCAGAGACGCCATACGCCTCGCTCAGAGTGCCGCCCAGCGTGCCGAGCTCTTGCATCCCCCCGTCCGCCGTCCAGCGAAACGCGCGATAGACAAATCCAGAGGTGCTTGCATAGCCGACCACAGTGCTTCCGTCGGCAGAAATGCCCATGGCGTAGCTCCAGTCAAAGCCTGGCAGTGTGCCGAGGTCTTGCATGCCGTCGTTCGCCGTCCAGCGAAACGCGCGGTCGGTGAATGTGTCAGTGCGGGCATAGCCAACCACGACGCTCCCGTCAGCGGAGACGCCGAGCCCCAGACTGTAGTTGCCGCCCAGCGTGCCAAGCCAAGTCAGGGTCTGCGACCAACCCGTGGTTGCAATCAGCGACAACGCTACGCACGCGCCTGTGAGCGCGCAGAACCGATTCAGACCACTGTGTCTCATCTGTCCTATCTCCTCCAAAGGTTGCCGTGCGTCTTTGGCGACGCAGGCTGTGCGAATTACACCACACTTCACGGGGAAGCGTTCGGGGGGAGGGGCATCGTGCTCTCCCCAGCCCCAGAGTTAGCAAAGACCGCGTGGTTAGGGGGTTTCGCGCGAGGTCTCTGCAGGCGGGTTCACAGTGACGGTCACCTTCGCCTGTGCGGGGCGTCCTTCCGCGTCGTAGGCAGTGAGCGTGTAGGTGGC